>NC_018584.1:1218750-1523437 GCF_000307025.1 Listeria monocytogenes ATCC 19117 | reverse complement strand
CAACATTCTTAGCTGACGAAGACGAAGAATAAAAATTAAAAAAGCATGTCTTGACAAAAACTGTCAAGACATGCTTTTTATTTTGCATTTCTAGCGCGTTTATTCCATACTTTGTAAGCAAGGTAGACAACGATGGCAATAACCAAAGCTAACATTAAATAGCTAATTGGTCGCGTATATTTTTCCACAACGCTCCAATTGGAACCTAATGAATAACCAAGCCATGTCAGAAAAATATTCCACGGAATGCAGCCTAAAATCGTATATATAACAAATTTCCAGACATTCATTTTGGCAATTCCTGCCGGTAAAGAGATAAATGTTCGGATGACTGGCAAAACTCGGCCGAAAAATACAGCTCTTGCTCCGTAACGACCAAACCATAATTCCGCTTTATCCAAGTGCTTCACATTTAAGAATATATACTTTCCGAATTTCAATACTAAAGCTCTACCACCGAATTTACCGATGTAGTAAGCAATCAGTGAACCGACTAAGTTACCAGCAATACCAGCAAATACAACGAGCCAGAAGTTAAGTTTCCCGGCTTCCGCCATAAATCCACCGAATAGCATAATAACTTCACTTGGTAGCGGTATACAAACACTTTCAATCAGCATTCCGAGGAAAATACCCCAGTGCCCAAGCGAGTCTACTAACCACATCGTGAAATCTTGCAAACTTTGTATTAATGTATGTAACATCCAAAAGACTCCTTCAATATTTAATTAATTGGCAGAAGCAAGTCTTTGACTGATTCTGTCTTGTTCGTTAAATCACGCTATTTATTATACCGAAAAAACATAAAAACGTCACTTTTTAAGAAAATTTTCCTTATTGAATAGCATTTTTTTTAGATAATCGGTATAATAGATTAGAATTGTTTTCAATGAAATGAGGTCTAAAATGAAGAATACAAAAGGTAAGAAAATTACAATTATAATTTCTGTTATTATTTTAATTTTAGTGATTGCAACTTTTTCAGGTTATTATTATGTAAAATCGCAACTAGAACCAAAAGATGAAGCAAGTAAAGAGAAAATCACCGTAGAAATCCCAGCAGGCTCTAGTATTTCAGACATTTCTACTATTCTAGAAGATAAAAAAGTAATTAATAATGCTTCTATTTTCTCGTTTTATGTAAAATATAATAATGATACGAATTTAAAAGCAGGGAACTATGAATTCAGTCCGTCGATGAACACAGATCAAATCGTCAAAAAAATGCAAGAAGGAAAAACAGTAGCACCTGCCAAACTGGTCATTCCAGAAGGTTACACGTTAGACCAAATTGCTGATAGAATTGTTGCTTATCAACCAAAACTAAAAAAAGCAGATGTACTTAAAACAATGGACGATCCTGAATTTGTTGCCTCCATGATTAAAGCATATCCAGATACAGTAACAAACGACGTATTAAACAAATCTATTAAACATCCATTAGAAGGTTATTTATATCCAGCTACTTACACCTTCAAAGGAACGGATGTATCTGCAGAACAAATTATTACAGAGATGGTCAAGGCAACGGATGTGAACATTGCTAAGTACCGCGATGAACTAACGAAACAAAAAATGTCTGTACACAAATTCTTAACGATGTCTTCCATTATCGAAAAAGAAGCAACTGAAAACGTAGATCGCAAAATGATTGCCAGCGTATTTTATAATCGTTTAGCAAAAGATATGCGATTGCAGACAGACCCAACTGTTCTTTATGCGCTTGGTGAACACAAAAGTAAAACGACTTACAAAGATTTAGAAGTCGATTCACCATACAACACATACAAAAACAATGGACTACCACCAGGTCCAATTTCAAATAGTGGAGACTCTTCGATGGAAGCAGCACTTTATCCAGAAAAAAGTGATTACCTATACTTCTTAGCAAATACAAAAACTGGTAAAGTATACTTCTCTAAAACTTTAGAAGAGCACAATAAACTAAAAGAAGAGCATATTACGAAAAATAATTAAAACAACCACTTGTCAGAAGCATGTTTAGCATGTTTTTGGCAGGTGCTTTGTTTGTTAAGATAGGGGATCCTAGCAGTGAATGATATTATTCATGATTATTTATTAAAAAACATTCCTAAGAGCAGTCCTTTTTTTGAAGAATTAGAGGCGTATGCGAAGGAAAATGAAGTACCGATTATGGAACCAGATTCTTTGTACTGCTTATTACAGATTTTAGATATCCAAAAACCAAAGCGCATATTGGAGCTTGGGACGGCCATTGGGTACTCCGCTTTAAAAATGGCAGATAAACTTCCTGATGCAGAGATTATCACGGTTGAGCGCGACGAAGAACGATATGAGCAAGCAATACATAATATTCAGCGCTACGGGGCTAATGACAGAGTGAAAGTTTTATTAACAGATGCTATTGAAGGAGCTGAAGAAATTTTGGCTCACGGTCCATTTGACGCAATATTTATTGATGCAGCCAAAGCGCAATATGAGAAATTTTTCCATATTTATACCGATTCTTTAGCTGAAAATGGCGTTATTTATAGTGATAATGTTCTTTTTAAAGGGTTAGCGCTAGATATGACACCAGAAAAACAACGCAAATTACGTGTTGCTAGGAAAATGCGCCATTTTAACGATTTTTTAGTGACGCATCCTGATTTTGAAACAACGACCATTCCACTAGGGGACGGCCTATCTATTTCTAAAAGAAAGAAAACTGGAGGCGTATCATGACAAAAAAACCAATCGTAGTCGGCGTAACTGGCGGTTCAGGTTCTGGTAAAACTAGTGTAACGAAAGCCATTTGTGATCATTTTAGCGGACACTCGATTTTGATGATTGCTCAAGATGTCTATTATCACGATCAAGCCAATATTAGTTTTGAAGATAGATTAAAAGTAAATTATGATCATCCACTAGCTTTTGATACGGACTTACTCATTTCACATATTGCCGCACTGCGTCGCTATGAAACCATAGAAAAGCCAATTTATGATTATGCCAAATATACGCGAAAAAAAGAAGTAGAAATCCAAGAACCTAGAGAGGTTATTATTTTAGAAGGAATTTTAATTTTAGAAGATAAACGCCTTAGGGATTTGATGGATATTAAAGTATATGTGGATACCGATGATGATATTCGTTTTATTCGCAGACTTTTACGCGATATGAAAGAACGTGGTCGGACAATGGATTCTGTTATCGAGCAATATCTTTCTGTTGTTAAACCAATGCACAATGAATTTATAGAACCAACGAAAAAATTTGCCGATATTATTATTCCAGAAGGCGGAGAGAATCACGTTGCAATCGACTTAATGACAACAAAAATTGAATCCATTTTGCAAAAACATGTATAAACAACAGGTATCACTTGTCAAATAGAGAAATTTAAGGTAAAATTTTTCTAGTAAAAAGAGTGGCAATTGCTTGCTATTTCTAGCGTGGCGTGTTAATCTTTCTGACGAGTAGTAATATTTTTGATGAAGGTGCGGAGCGATATCTCCGTGCTTTTCTATACAATAATGAACAAACAAAAAGGAGCGAAATCGATTGGCGACAGAAAAAGTATTTCCAATGACCCTAGATGGGAAAGCAAAATTAGAAAATGAATTACAAGAATTAAAGACGGTAAAACGTAAAGAAGTAGTAGAACGGATCAAAATTGCCCGTAGTTTTGGTGACTTATCAGAGAACTCCGAGTATGATTCCGCAAAAGACGAACAAGCTTTTGTTGAAGGTCGTATCACTACTATTGAAAATATGATTCGTAACGCACAAATCATTGATGCTGCTGAAGCACATAATGGTTTAGTAACACTTGGAAATACAGTTACTTTCATTGAACTACCAGACGGTGAAGAAGAAACTTACACAATCGTAGGTAGCGCTGAAGCAGACCCGTTTGAAGGTAAAATTTCCAATGATTCTCCAATTGCCAAAGGTTTACTTGGTCATAAAGAAGGGGAAGAAGTAACTATCCAAACACCAGCTGGTGACATGAGCGTTAAAATCGAAAAAATCACTGCATCTTAATATTATCGGATGTTTTTATACAGCGGTTACTTATAAGGTGGTGAATGCAAATGGCAGACAAACGACAATCAAATAACCGTCGAATTAAACAAAACTTGGTGGAAGGATCTCGCTCCCAGCAAAATACAAAACGAAAAAAGACTAATTTAGTTTTAAACGTTTTAATTATCGTGGTAAGCTTACTTATCATTGGTAGTTTGTATTTTGTGCTGTTTAAAACAGAGAGTGATCCTACGCAACAAGATAACAAAACGGCATCTTCCACTGCAAAAAAAGAAGATGCCGCTAAATCATCCGAAAAGAAAAAAGATTCTTCAGATGATAAAACAACTGAAACAACCGAAAGCGATGATCCCAATGTAGCGAAAGTTATTACCAAAGATTGGAAACCTATTGGTACCGAACAAACTGGTGATCATGTGAATTCGTACAGTTCCACAAGTATAGATTGGCAAGAAAAACGTAAAGCTTTTTCTGCAGCAACTGATATCCCAATCTCAAATACGTCGCTTTGGTTTGTAGAGCAAGGAGCTGATCCTGCGACACAAGCAATTGGTACACTCTCTACTAAAGAAAACCCAGACAAAGCATATCGTGTTTATATTACCTGGGTTGACGGTGAAGGATGGCAACCAACCAAAGTGGAAGAGCTTAAAACAAATGACAAAAGATAAAAGCACAGAAGTTAGCTGTTAACGACTGTGCTTTTTTGGAGGTTACATAATGACAATTGGTATTATTGGAGCAATGGAAGAAGAAGTAGAACTTTTAAAAAATAGCATGCCAAGCGTAGAAGAAATTGTTATTGGCGGAGCTAAATTTTACGTTGGCGAAATTGCTGGCAAAGAAGTAGTGCTTTTGGAGTCAGGTATTGGTAAAGTAAATGCCGCACTTGGAACAACACTTATGGCGGACCGGTTTAAACCAGAAGTAATTATTAACACTGGTTCTGCTGGTGGTATGGCGGAAGGATTAGCCGTTGGTGATGTTATTATTTCTGACCGATTAGCTTATGGCGACGTAGATGTAACGGAATTTGGTTATACTTACGGTCAAGTCCCAAGAATGCCAGCTTTTTATCAAGGAGACGCTGTACTTCTTAAAAAAGCGGAAACCATTTACCGTGAATATTTTGCTGCAAGCGAAAACAAAGCAGTCTATGGACTTGTTGTTACGAATGATTCATTTATTATGCGTCCAGATCAGCACGAAACAATTCGCACTTTTTTCCCAGATGTAAAAGCAGTTGAGATGGAAGCTGCGGCAATCGCACAAGTTGCTTATCAATTTGATATTCCTTTCTTAATTATTCGCGCTATTTCAGATTTAGCGAATCAAGAAGCGACTATTTCATTTGATGAATTCATTCACTTAGCAGCGAAACAATCCGCAACATGTATCATCGAATTACTAAAAACAATTTAAAAAATGCCTGGAGTTTTTAAGCTCCAGGCATTTTTTTATTTGATATATTCTTCTGTTAAAGTAAGGAAATCTTCTACATCTTTGGCAGCAAGAGCAACAGCTTCTTCCCAGAAGTCAGCTTTACGTAAGTCAACGCCCAGATGTTTTTCTGCTAGCTGTTCTGTTGTCATCGAACCAGTGTCTTGTAGTAGTGCAATGTATTTATCTTCGTAACTAGCACCTTCTGCTTGAGCTTTATGGTAAATGCCAAGCGAGAACAAATAACCGAAAGTGTACGGGAAGTTATAAAACGGTACATCAGCAATGTAGAAATGTAGTTTAGAAGCCCAGAATTGTGGATGATATTCATCCAAGGCGTCCAAGTATGCTTCTCGTTGCGCTTCTTCCATTAGAGCGTTAAGTCGATCAACCGAAACGACACCTTGTTTACGTGCTTCATAGAAGTTACATTCAAAAATAAAGCGAGCATGAATATTCATAAAGAAGGCGATACTACGACCGATTTTATCTTCCAACAACGTGATTTTTTCTTCTTTTGTTTTTGCATCTTTCACAGAAGCATCTGCAATAATCATTTCTGCAAAAGTTGAAGCGGTTTCTGCCACGTTCATCGCATAATCAGTATTTTCAAAGGGTTCATCGCGAATCACGTGTGAATGGAATGCGTGCCCAAGTTCGTGAGCAAGAGTAGCGACTGTTCCTGGAGCGCCATCATATGTCATGAAAATGCGACTTTCTTTTTCGACAGGGAAGTCGGTACAAAAACCACCAGGACGTTTATTATCACGGTCTTCCGCTTCAATCCAACCTTTTTCAAACGCTGATTGCGCAAAGTTTGCCATTTTCGGGCTGAATTTGTTAAATTGCTCAATAATAAATTCAGCGCCTTCTTGATACGAATATTTCTTAGGTTCGCTTGAAAAGACAAGAGGAGCTTCTACATCATAAAAACTTAATTTTTCAAGGCCAAGTAATTTCGCTTTTCTATCTAAGAATCGAACAAAAGTAGGCTTGTTCGTTTGGATGACATTCCACATAGATTTTAACGTTTGCTCATCTAAACGATTAATTGCAAGAGGTTCATCTAGAATATTATCCCATTTACGAATTTCATATGTAGCTAAACGGAATCCTGATAAATGATTTAACGTATCGCTAAATAAACGAGCTTCACTTTGCCATACACGTGTATATTCTTTAAAAACTGCTTGGCGAACCGCGCGATCAGGGTGATTTAATAAGTTTAGCGCTTGGCCAGCAGAAATATCTTTTTCTTCTCCGTTAATGGTAACATGCATGCGGAGTTTACCGACAATGGTATCATAATGATCAGACCAGCCGCGATAACCATCGACAGCTAAAGAATTAATAGCTGCTTCTTGTTCTTTACTCCCTTTTTTACGGCGGTTCGTACGCGCTTCACTTAAAATAAAGCTAATTTGCGATAAACCATTTTGTTCCATTAATTCGTCCCAAACACGGTCAGAAACTTGTGCAAATTTGTCATGCCATTCATCTTCGGCCGTAGCTAGAGTTGCAACGTATTGATAAATTAACGCCGAAAGCTCATTTGCACGCGAGTCATTGATATCAGCGGAAGCAAGACA
Organism: Listeria monocytogenes ATCC 19117; assembly: GCF_000307025.1. Classification (GTDB taxonomy): domain Bacteria; phylum Bacillota; class Bacilli; order Lactobacillales; family Listeriaceae; genus Listeria; species Listeria monocytogenes_B. Next base: position 1,516,397 of record NC_018584.1, on the reverse strand, counting down.
TTCTAAAAATGATCCAGCTGTGAGTAAAATTTTAGATATATCTGCATTTTGATTAACGAGAAGTAAAAATTCAGCAGAGGCTTCCACATTTTCAGGAACATCCCACTCCGAAACATTTACAACAAAGCTGTCTAAATCAGCTTTTACCTCTTGAAGCGTTTGTTGTAATTCTTCAGAGCCGCTGCCGCCAGCATATATATTTTCTAAATCCCATGTTAATGCATAATCTTTTGACATTTGTTTACCTCCTTAAAAATAACGTTTCCTTTCATATTATAGCATTTTTCTAAGGTTTTTTTGTAAAATAAGCAGAAAGATGGTAAAATTTATAGATTATTAGTCTAATTGAATGTATTATAGAATAGACTGTACTAAATAAAAGAATGAGGTGCCAATACGTGTTAAAGCAATTCTCACCAGATAAAATGTTGAATACTCCATTTGGAATTACAGCAGCACAACTTCGCAAAATGGGAAAGACTACTATTTTGACTGATCTTGATAATACGCTGCTTGCATGGGATCAACTAGACGCAACGGATGAAGTTATCAACTGGTTTACTATATTGAAAGAAGAAGGAATCAAAGTAATGATTTTTTCTAACAATAACGAAGAACGAGTTGCTCGTGTGGCAAAAGCAATCGATGTTCCTTATTTAGCCCGGGCAAAAAAACCCTTAGGCGCTAATTTCCGCTGGGCATTAAAAGAAATGGATGCAACACCAGAAGAAACTGTGATGATTGGCGATCAAATTATGACAGATATATTCGGTGGAAACCGTCAAAAATTAACAACTATTTTTGTTCGCCCTGTAAAACAAACAGATGGTATGGCGACAAAATTAAATCGAATGATGGAAAGCGTTATTTTAAAACGATTAGCAAAGAAAAACCAAATTAAGTGGGAGGAATCACTTTGACAGAAGAAATTAGATGTATTGGTTGTGGCGCGGTTATTCAAACAGAAGACCCTGATAAAATCGGCTATGCTCCAAAATCATCCCTGAACAATGAGCAAGTTATTTGTAAAAGATGTTTTCGTCTAAAACATTACAATGAAATTCAAGATGTTGCCCTAACAGACGATGATTTTTTACGTATTTTAAATCAAATTAGTTCGAAACAAGCTTTAATTGTTTATGTAGTAGATATTTTTGATTTCGATGGTAGTTGGTTACCTGGACTTCCTCGTTTTGCAGGAAGTAATCCGGTATTACTTGTCGGGAACAAAGAAGATGTATTACCAAAATCATTAAAACGTGATAAGTTGACACGTTGGATGAGAACTCGTGCCAAAGAGCAAGGCTTGGCGGCGACAGATGTCGTATTAGTTAGCGCTGAGAAAGGCCACGGTTTTGATACTCTTTTAGAGAAAATTGAAGAATTGCGAAATGGACAAGATGTCTATGTTGTCGGTTGTACAAACGTTGGTAAATCAACGCTAATCAATCGTATTATTAAACAAGCATCCGGGGAAAACAATGTCATTACAACCTCTCAATTCCCAGGAACAACGCTTGATAAAATCGAAATCCCATTAGCAGATGGCAATGTACTTGTTGACACACCAGGAATTATTAACCATCACCAAATGGCACATTTCATTGATACAACAACGTTAAAAGCTATTACACCTAAAAAAGAAGTAAAACCAGCTGTCTTCCAATTAAACGAAGAACAAACCCTATTTTTAGGGGCGCTTGCTCGCTTAGATTATGTTTCAGGTGGTCGCAAATCATTAGTAGTCTATGTATCTAATAATCTACCAATTCACCGGACAAAATTAGAAAAAGCGGATGCGTTATACGAAAAACAAGCAGGAATAGTGCTTCAACCGCCTACAGAAGAAGGGATGGAGACACTTCCTAAGCTAGTTCCGTATTCTTTTACAATAAAAGAAAAAGCGGATATTGTCTTTTCCGGACTCGGCTGGGTGACAATTCCAGAAGGCGGCGCGAAAGTTACTGCGTGGGTTCCTGAAGGCGTGAGCGCAACTATCCGGACATCACTCGTTTAAAACGAAGGAGGCCTATCATTTGGAAAAATATGTTGTTATCGGAAATCCTATTCGTCACTCGTTATCACCAGCTATGCAAAATCGGATTTTCCAAGAACTTGGAATGAATGCGGAGTATAACTCTGTTTTAATAGAAGAAGACGCTTTTGAAACAGAAATCAAAAAATTAATGGATTCTGGAGTGCGTGGATTTAATATTACAACACCATTTAAAGAGCGTATTTTACCATTTTTAGATGAATTAGAGGATCTTGCAGCAGCTTCTGGCGCAGTGAATACTGTGCTAAAAAAAGAGGACAAATGGTACGGATTTAATACAGATGGCAAAGGCTACTTAGAAGGATTAGAAGAAATCCGCTCAATTACAGAAGATGATTCTATTTTAATTACCGGTGCGGGTGGCGCAAGCAAGGCAATTTACCTAGCGCTTTCCACTCACACGGATGCTAAAATAACCGTTACTAATCGTACAACGGAAAAAGCGATAGAAATGACGAAAGATAATGAAAATCATCACGCCGTCACACTAGAAGAAGCAGAAAAACAACTGGCTGATTTTACGGTTATCATTCAAACAACATCTATCGGTTTAGAAGCTTCCAAAAACAAAAGCCCAATTTCGCTGGCTAATGTAAAAAAAGGAACGATTTGTTCTGATATTATTTATAATCCAGCCGAAACAGCCTTTTTGAAAGAAGCAAAGAAAAATGGAGCTATTACCCAAAATGGCTTACCGATGTTTGTTAATCAAGGGGCACTTGCCTTTGAAATATGGACTGGGATAAAACCAGAGCGATCACTGATGAAAGAAGCAGTACTCGAACAATTAGGAGGAAACTAATGTTAACAGCTACACAAAAACGTTTTTTAAGAAAAGAAGCGCATAATATCCAACCCATTTTCCAAGTAGGAAAAGGAAGCGTATCACCAAACTTAATTATCCACGTAAAAGAAGCACTAGAAGCGAGAGAATTAATTAAAATCTCGATTCTACAAAATTGCGAAGAAGATAAACAAACCGTTGCAGAAAAAATTAGTGCTCGTTCAGGCGCGGAAATCGTTCAAGTCATTGGCAGAACGATTATTCTGTACAAAACTTCTGTAAACAAGCAACAAATTAAGTTGCCATAAATCGGGAGGAACCTACGATGAAACATAAAGTCGGCATCTTAGGTGGGACTTTTGATCCGCCGCATTTAGCGCACCTCCGCATGGCAGAAGAGGCTAAGAAGCAACTAGGACTTGAGAAAATTCTTTTTTTACCTAATAAAATTCCGCCTCATAAACATATCAGTGGTATGGCTTCAAATGATGAGCGTGTAGAAATGCTTCAATTAATGATAGAAGGTATAGATTCCTTTGAAATTGATACACGTGAACTCATGCGCGCGGGAAAGTCCTATACGTATGACACAATGCGTGATATGATAAGCGAACAGCCGGATACAGATTTTTATTTCATTATCGGCGGGGACATGGTAGAATATTTGCCAAAGTGGTATCATATAGATGACTTAGTAAAAATGGTGACATTCGTTGGGGTTAATCGCCCCAGTTATCAGACGGAGGTTCCGTATGATATCGTTAAAATCAATATGCCAGAAACGACGATTTCTTCTACGGAAATTAGAAATAATATTGAGAACGCGAGCACCTTTTTACCAGAAAAAGTATGGTCATATATAAAGGAGCATCAACTTTATGGAAAGAAATGAAATGCTAAAAAAAGTAGAAGCAGCTATGCCTAATGCTCGATTTAAACACACTTTAGGCGTAGAAAAAGCAGCTGTAGAACTTGCAGAACATTATCATATGGATGTAGAAAAAGCACGAATAACCGCTTTGCTACATGATTATGCTAAGTACTATGACGATGATAAAGCGAGAAAAATTATCGAGGACGAGGGTTATGATCCGCGTTTACTTTCTTTTCATCGTTCGCTGTGGCACGCTCCTGTTGGCGCCTATCTGGCAGAAAAAGAATTTGGTATTACTGATACAGAAATACTAGAAGCGATTCGTCTGCATACGACAGGAAGCGCGACGATGTCTGATTTCGATAAACTTATCTACTTAGCTGACTATACAGAACAAGGAAGAACATTTCCCGGCGTATATAAAGCACGCAGATTAGCACTTAAATCGCTTAACGAAGCAATGTTATTCGCTTTATCGAATACGATTACGCACTTAGTCAAAAAGCAACAATTGGTTTTTCCAGATACACTGGATGCCTACAATTATTTCGTTAATTTAAATTTGGAAGGAGACTATTAATAATTTGAACAGTTATGATACATTAATGCTGACTGCTAAGGCAGCAGACGATAAAAGAGCAGAGGATATTTTAGCACTAGACATGAAGGGGTTATCAAGCTTTGCGGATTACTTTGTTATCTGTCACGGTAATTCAGACAAACAAGTGCAAGCAATCGCTCGTGAAATTAAAGAAAAAGCGTTAGAAAACCAAGTAGATGTGAAGCGTTTAGAAGGTTTTGATGCGGCAAAGTGGATTTTAATCGACTTAGGTGATGTTATTATCCATGTGTTCCATAAAGAAGAACGTTCTTACTATAACTTAGAAAAACTTTGGGGAGATGCGCCACTCGTGGACGTTTCTGCTGCGTTTATTTCTTAATAAAAAACAGAACAGGCGAGGGAATTCTCGTCTGTTTTTTTAAGGAGAAATTACTATGAGTTACGAATATTTTCCGGGTTTCTATGATAGATTAATGGATTCCGAACTTTATGATGAATGGCTAGAATTCACGGCTCATTTCATTGGAGATACTCCTAAAAAAATACTTGATTTGGCTTGTGGAACAGCTGAATTTGCGCTACGTTTAAGTTTTTCTGGTCATCAAGTTACTGGTGTGGATTTATCAAAAGAAATGGTGGCAGTTGCTAAAGAAAAAGTGGCAGCGGCTGAAATCAATTTGCCGATTATAGAACAAGATATGTCCAAGTTAGCATTAAAGCAAACGTTTGATGTAGTTACATGCTTCTGTGATTCACTTAATTATTTGGAAACAGAACAAGCTCTTGAGGCTACTATTCAAGCTGTATCAGTGCATTTAGAACCAAATGGCTTATTTTTATTTGACGTACATTCCGTCTTTAAAGTAGATCAAGGGTTTAAAGATTATTCATACGGAGATAGCGATGAAGAGATTTCGACGATTTGGAATTCATTTCCTGGCGAACATCCGCATTCTGTCGAACATGAACTTACCTTCTATATTTTAGATGAAGATGACACGTATAATCGCGTGGACGAACTGCATAAAGAACGCACCTATCCAATCGCTACTTATGAAAATATATTAAAAAAATATGGTTTTACGAAAATTGATATTTATGCCGATTTTAGTCATGAAAAACCCAATAATACGAGCGAAAGAATCTTTTTCGCAGCAAGAAAGTAATTTTTCATTATTACTTTCTTTTTTTGTGCGATTTTCACCTTAAACTATCAAAAAGGAATTTGTCCTAGCATGGCGAATAGTATATTAAGGACGGTGATATGGATGATGGACTTAGTAAAAAAACACAAAAATTATATCTTAATAGGGATTGCTATTCTTTGTGCTGGTTTAGTTTATATTTGGATACCAGATAGTAAATCTGATGCTGTAACTGCCAATCAAGCAGTAACGAAAGAAGAAAAACCGAAAGAAGAAACAAAATTATCAAATGAAGTTTATATTGACATTAAAGGAGCAGTAAGGACCCCTGGTGTCTATAAACTGCCAATGGACGCTAGAGTTCAAGATGTGGTGAAAATTGCAGGAGGGCTCACAGCTGAAGCCGATTGCAGTAAATTGAATTTAGCTGAAAAACTAAAAGACGAGATGAGTATCTACGTTTATAAAAAGGGAGAAGAAGGTCCCGCAACACAAGGAGCTAACACAGAAGAAGCAAGTACCGGTTCTGCGAAAATTAACCTTAACAGTGCAACGAAGGACGATTTACAACAAGTCCCAGGGATTGGAGAATCGAAGGCAACAGCGATAATAGAGTACCGAGAAAAAGAAGGCTTATTCCAAACAATAGAAGATTTAAAAAATGTTTCAGGCATCGGCGAAAAAACAGTAGAGAAATTAAAAGAATATTTGGATGTTAATTAATAAAAGTGGTTGACGAACTTCCTTCTAAACACCTATACTAATATTTATCAAATCATAAGGGAGTTTTTAATGTGCAGAGAATCGCATGGGATCAGTTTTTTATGGCGCAAAGTCATCTAATATCATCTAGGAGCACGTGTACACGACTAATGGTCGGTGCGACAATAGTTCGAGATAAACGTATTATTGCGGGCGGATATAATGGGTCCATCGCTGGTGGCGATCATTGTGCAGAACACGGCTGTTATGTTGTAGACGGTCACTGCATTCGAACAATACATGCAGAGATGAACGCGATTTTACAATGTGCTAAATTTGGTGCAACGACAGATAAAGCTGAATTATATGTAACGCATTTCCCTTGTCTTGCTTGTACGAAATCTATTATTCAAGCAGGTATAAAGAAAGTGTATTTCGCTAAAGACTACAAAAACCATCCGTACGCTTTAGAATTATTTAACATTGCTGGCGTCGAATTACAAAAAGTAGAATTTGATGAATCTGTTCTTCAAGTAAACAATTGGAATGGAGAAAAAATGCATACTTTAGTAAAAGAAGCTGCAGTGGAAGTAAATATCGAACCAGAAAAAGCAGAGCAACTTTATCAAAACATCTCAGAGAAATTGAACTAAATAGGGAGGGGACGTTATCGAGCGATATTTAGCTATTATTGTTTTAGCTATTGTTTGTGCGAATTTTACAAGCTCTATCGTTCCCATATGTATTTGTTTGCTAGGTTTAATTGCTTTTATTAAAAAATCCAAAATTATTCTTCTTTTTGTCCTCATTTATTTTCTAACCTATAGTTTTTTGTTTGTAATAGAAAAATTCAATACTTCCTCTTTTACAGCAACTGAATATAATGGGAACTGTCAAATTATAGATAATTTAAAAATCGATGGAGATAGTTTTCAAACTTTTGTACGCTGCGAAAAAGAAAAATTTCAATTGAGTTATAAAATTACAACGGAAGAGGAACAACAAAAACTAAAAAAGCTCCATTACGGACAGTTTATTTCTGTTTCTGCAAATATAGAAACACCTTCCGTCAACCGCAATCAAAATCAATTCAATTACCAAACTTATTTAAAGAACCAAAATGTACACTATATACTTCGAGCAAGTAATCTTGCTATTTCCAGTCAATTCTCACCATCTTTCCTAATGAAACTTCAAAATATACGTTTGAAAATAATTACCCATTTAACCGAAAAAATATCTCCAACCATTTCTCCTTATTGTCTCGCATTAATTAGTGGAGAGAAAAACGGCTTTTCCCCCGAAATGTATGAAGTTTATCAACAAATGGGTGTTGTCCATTTGCTAGCTATCTCTGGACTTCACGTGAATTTATTAATAGGGGCAATATATTTTCTCCTACTAAAATTCGGTATTACAAGGGATAGAGCCATCACTTGTCTACTTGTTTTCTTACCATTTTACGTTATCCTTACAGGAGCAAATCCGCCAGTCATACGAGCTGCTACAATGACAGCATTACTTTTATTGTCAGAAAAATATACTACTAAATGGAGTTCGTTTTCTGCCATTTGTTTGTCCTTTATTCTGTTTTTCCTCTTGCAACCGTATATCATTAGAGAAGTAGGTTTTCAACTATCTTATGCAGTATCGTTTGGAATTATTTTATCGTCAAGACAAATACTAACCAGACAGCAGAACGCATTTACTAAGTCACTTGCTATTTCCTTCATTTCAACCATCATGTCTTCAGCTGTCATGATGTATCATTTTTACTCATTTTCATGGGTAGGGATATTCTTTAATTTAATTTATGTGCCCATTTTTACGATGATTATTTTGCCAGGTTGTCTAACTGTGTTTGTGCTGTCTTTTTTTTCAACAGAAATATTTCATTTTCCTGAAGCAATGCTTACATTCTTTATACAATTGGTAGAAAAATTAACCTACATTTTCGCCAAGATTCCGCATCAGACTATTGTAACAGGGAGGCCAAACACCGTTATATTAGTGCTAACCATTATAACTATCATCATCGTCTTCAGCCAGTGGCAAAAGAAAAAGTTTCCTTTAGGGATATTCATTTGTTTTTGTTTATTATGTTATTTAGCTAGTTTTAATTTTAGTGGAAAAGTTAGTTTTATCGATGTGGGGCAAGGGGATAGCATTTTAATTCAACTACCATACAATCAAGGGAATTATTTAATAGATACTGGAGGCCAACTTCCATTTGAAAAAGAAGCATGGGCTAAGAAAAGAAAACCATTTACAATAGGCGGAAGTACACTTAGCCCAGTGTTAAAATCAAAAGGAATTAATAGCTTAGATAAAGTAATTATTACACATAGCGATGCTGACCACATGGAAGGACTTGATGATTTACAGAAAAACATTACTATTAAAGAGCTTATTTTTGCTAAAGGAGCAGAAAATAAACCTATCATGAAAGAAGCTCTCGCTGCGATGCCAAAAGTGAAACAGACAATTATTTTAGCCGGGGCCAAGTGGCAAATTGGCGAAAACAGTTTCGAATGCTTATATCCCGATAAAGCAGGAGAAGGAGGAAATGATGACTCTATTGTATTAAAGGCAGTATTAGATGGTAAAATATGGCTTTTTACTGGTGATTTAGAGGCGAACGGAGAAAAGGGCATATCAGAACAACCTATCAAAGCAGATATTTTGAAAGTAGGGCATCATGGTAGCAAGACCTCCAGTTCCAAAGAATTTATTCAAAAAGTGAAGCCGACTTTTGCAGTTATTTCATGCGGGTTAAACAATCGCTTTGGTCATCCACACGCAGAAACTATTAATACACTAGAAACAGCAGGAGTAACAATTTTACGAACAGATGTACAAGGGGAAATAACTTATACATTTGGAAAAGGCTTTGAAGCGACTTTGAAATAAAACTTGCTATCTCTTATTTCATGTTTTACCATAGAAAGAGAAATAAGAGTGAAGCGAGGCGAAATGAATGCTGCCAGAATGGAAACAGATACGCTCCAAAAAAATAATGCCGGTGTATTTAATCATTGGTACGGAAGATTATATTATTAACGAAACGAAGCAACTTTTAATAGATAACATTTTGAAAGGCGAAGAAGTAGAATTTAACTACGCTAATTTAGATTTAGAAGAAATGCCAATAGAAGTGGTCATTCAAGAAGCAGAAAGCATGCCTTTTTTCGGTGATAAACGTTTAGTAATGGCCAATAATCCGCTTTTTTTAACAACTGAAAAAAGTAAAAACAAAGTGGAGCATGATACTGCAAAATTAGAGGCTTATCTCAATGAACCAGTGGATTATTCCGTATTATGCTTTGTAGCGCGCGTAGAAAAGTTAGATGAGCGTAAAAAGCTTACTAAGTTACTCAAGAAAACAGCTACTGTTATAGAGGCAAAACGACCTAATGAGAATGAGTTGAAAAAATGGATTGAAGCAAAATTAAGCGAGAACAACATGCAAATGTCACAAGAGGCTATTACTCGACTGGTGGAATTAACTAGTGGTCAGCTAACAACTGCCATGAATGAACTGCAAAAATTAATGCTCTATTGTTTTGATTCAAAAGAAATTACCATTCAGGATGTAGAATCTTTAGTTGTACGTTCACTTGAACAAAATATCTTTTTGTTACTTGATAAGATGATTGCTATGGATATCAGCGGGGCACTTCGGATTTATTACGACTTATTAAAACAAAAAGAAGAGCCTATCAAGATACTGGCATTAATTTCTAGTCAATTCAGGTTGTTAAACCAATTAAAGCTATTAGAACAACAAGGTTATTCGCAACAACAAGCTGCGACTAAACTAAAAGTGCATCCATTCCGCGTTAAGTTAGCATCAAAACAAGCGAAGAATTTCACGGAATTACAATTAAATCAAGCTTTAAAACGATTAGCTGAAATCGACTTGGAAATGAAAACTGGCTTTGGTGATAAAGAACAGAAACTCGAATGGTTCTTATTCGAATTACAAGATAATCGGCAAAAGAGAGTATAAAAAATAGCTTTGTCATTTAAGACAAAGCTATTTTTGCAAACAAAAAACACCACACAAGGTGTGATGTTTTATACCGAACTCGGTATTATTTAGCTAATTTAGCAGCTAAGCGAGATTTGTTGCGAGCAGCATTGTTTTTGTGAATCAATCCTTTGCTCACAGCGCTATCTAATTTTTTCGATGCTTCTACGTAAAGATCTTTCGCGTTGTCCGCGTTGTTTGCAGCTGCTTCGTCAAATTTTTTGATAGCAGTACGCATTGCAGAACGTTGAGATGCATTACGGCTGTTGCGAGTTTCAGCAGTTTTTACACGTTTAATTGCAGATTTAATATTTGGCATTCCATTCACCTCCGTCCAAACTAATGAGGTAGTATTTATTTCATATAACATACCTTTTTAAATTATATCAGAACAAATGCTATTATACCGAAATCACAGCCATATTGCAATAATACTTTCTATTTTATTTTAAATTTATACGTAATTAATAAAGAAGTCATTGAATGTTAAGCGTTCTACTGATATAATCAAGGATAGCTTGCCATCGGATTTATGCGATGAGTTCTAATCAGGAGCTGGGGAAATGAACAAAGAAGAAATGAATGCAAGACAAAAGAAAATTAGAAACTTTTCGATTATCGCGCACATAGATCATGGTAAATCTACACTCGCTGATCGGATTTTAGAACAAACGGGTGCTTTGACGCATCGTGAAATGAAAAATCAGCTACTAGATTCGATGGATTTAGAACGTGAACGCGGGATAACCATAAAATTAAATGCTGTACAATTAAAATATAAAGCAAAAGATGGAGAAACATATATCTTCCATCTGATTGATACGCCTGGGCATGTCGATTTCACCTATGAAGTATCAAGAAGTTTAGCTGCATGTGAGGGAGCAATCCTTGTTGTAGATGCTGCGCAAGGAATTGAAGCACAAACCCTTGCTAATGTTTATTTAGCACTAGACAACGATTTAGAAATTTTACCAGTCATTAACAAAATCGATTTACCAGCGGCCGATCCGGAAAGAGTCCGCGAAGAAATTGAAGATGTAATTGGTTTAGATGCTTCTGACGCTGTACTTGCTTCTGCGAAATCTGGTATTGGTATTGAAGACATTCTAGAACAAATTGTCGAAAAAGTTCCTGAGCCATCTGGTGATGTAAATAAACCACTAAAAGCGCTCATTTTTGACTCTGTTTTTGATGCATATCGTGGTGTTATTGCTAATATCCGTATCATGGATGGTGTTGTAAAAGCAGGCGACCGAATTAAAATGATGTCCAATGGCAAAGAATTCGAAGTAACGGAGGTTGGTGTATTCTCACCAAAGGCAACACCACGTGACGAATTACTTGTTGGTGACGTTGGTTACTTAACAGCAGCTATAAAAAATGTTGGAGATACGCGCGTAGGTGATACAATCACACTTGCGAATAATCCAGCTGAAGAAGCGCTGGATGGTTACCGTAAATTAAATCCAATGGTTTATTGTGGTCTATATCCAATCGACTCCTCTAAATATAATGATCTTCGTGATGCTTTAGAAAAACTAGAATTAAATGACTCTGCTTTGCAATTTGAAGCGGAAACTTCTCAAGCATTAGGTTTTGGTTTCCGTTGTGGTTTCTTAGGATTACTACATATGGAAATTATTCAAGAGCGAATCGAACGTGAATTTAACATTGATTTAATTACCACTGCTCCAAGTGTTATCTATCATGTCAACTTGACAGATGGTTCTAACATTGTGGTTGATAATCCTGCTGAAATGCCAGAACCTGGTGTTATTGAAAGCGTGGAAGAGCCATATGTAAAAGCAACTGTGATGGTTCCAAATGATTATGTTGGTGCAGTGATGGAACTGGCACAAAACAAACGTGGAAACTTCATTACGATGGAGTACTTAGATGATATTCGCGTAAGTATTGTGTACGAAATTCCATTATCCGAAATCGTATATGACTTTTTTGACCAATTAAAATCATCTACAAAAGGTTATGCGTCCTTTGATTATGAATTAATTGGCTATAAAGCTTCTAAACTTGTGAAAATGGATATTCTTTTAAATGCAGAAAAAGTTGATGCACTTAGCTTTATCGTTCACCGTGATTTTGCTTATGAGCGTGGAAAAATCATCGTGGAGAAATTAAAAGAACTTATTCCAAGACAACAATTTGAAGTACCTATTCAAGCAGCAATTGCCACAAAAATTGTTTCTCGTTCTACTATTAAAGCGTTGCGAAAAAACGTACTTGCTAAATGTTACGGTGGGGACGTATCTCGTAAACGAAAACTTTTAGAGAAACAAAAAGAAGGTAAAAAACGAATGAAACAAATCGGTTCAGTTGAAGTCCCGCAAGAAGCATTTATGGCAATCTTGAAAATGGACGAATCCAAATAATAAAAAAGTTGTGCTGTGAACAGAAATGTTCACGGCACAACTTTTTTATATATTATACGGATAAATCAAATCATGCTTTTTCTTTTCCATACTGACATAATTTCTCTCGGCAGTAATGATTTCTACCGCATCAGGAGACGAATACTTCGCTATTTTAACATCGACTTCTTTTAGGTTTTCTGTTAAATCTTCTAAACTTTTTAAAACGGCGGCCCGATGATCCAAGAGCAACTGTTTACGCGCTTCAATAGAAACGGGGCCTTCCATACAATAATCAATATATGTGCGGATTTGCTTTAGTGGCATTCCTGTATTTTTCAAGCAACAAATCGTATGAATTAAATTTAAGTCTGATTCCGTAAACTCACGGTAGCCGGATTGGTTTTTAGAAACAAACGGCAATAAACCTTGCTTATCATAGTAACGCAATGTATAAATCGACAAATTAAATATTTTGGACACTTCTTTAATAGAATAAGTCATTTCTTCCTCCAATAAATAATTTACTTGCCCTACACTATACTCTAGGGTTTAAAGTAAGTATAAAGTTAATAAAGAAAATAAGCAAAATTAACTACTATTGGAGGAATTCACGATGAAAAATAACGTATTAGTAACAGGCGGAACTGGATTTTTAGGAATGCATATTATCTTTCAATTATTGCAACAAGGCTATCAAGTCAAAACAACCGTACGCTCTTTAAAAAGCAAAGAAAAAGTAATAGAAGTACTGCAAAATAATGGAATAACGGATTTTACGCAATTATCCTTTGTCGAACTTGATTTATCCAAAGATGAAGGATGGAAAGAAGCAATGCTCGATTGTAAATATGTGCTAAGTGTCGCATCTCCAGTATTTTTCGGTAAATTTAAAAATGAAGAAGAATTAATACGCCCAGCAATAGAAGGTATTACAAGAATTTTACAGGCCGCAAAAGAGGCAAAAGTAAAACGAGTAGTTATGACTTCGAATTTTGGCGCTATTGGTTTTAGCAACGCAGATAAAAATAGCATTACAACAGAAGCATATTGGACCGATGAACTCGCTAAGGGTTTGTCAGCATATGAAAAATCTAAACTAATTGCAGAAAAAGAAGCTTGGAAATTCATGGAAAATGAAACAGAATTGGAATTTGCTACCATCAATCCGGTTGCCATTTTTGGTCCATCACAAAGCAGTCATGTCTCCGGAAGCTTTGACTTATTAAAAAATCTGTTAAATGGTTCTATGAAACGTATCATAAATATTCCGTTAAACGTAGTAGATGCACGAGATGTTGCCGATTTACATATTCGCGCAATGATTACTCCTGAAGCAAACGGAGAACGTTTTATTGCTTCAGCTGACGGAGAAATTAGTATGGCAGATATCGCACATTTGCTTCAACGAGAGCGTCCTGAACTAGTGAGTAAAATGCCGAAAAAAACATTGCCAAATGCCGCTATAAGAGCAGCTGCTATATTTAGTAAACACGCCAAAGAAGGCGAGTTGATGATTAATATGAATCGGCAAATAAGCAATTCAAAAGCGAGAGATCTTTTAGGATGGCAGCCGATTTCGACAAAAGAAGAAGCCGTTCTTGCTGCAGTGGATAGTTTGGCAAAGTATGGTTTATTAGATTAAAAGCGAATCCTGCACCAAAGCACTGGAAAATATGTTAAACTGACTAATGGACAACGAAGCAAATTTTAAGTGCAAGGAATTGATAAAAATGATAAATACGAACCAATCGAGTAAGGAAAGTTCCGCGGTATATATCCATATTCCGTTTTGCGAACATATTTGCTATTACTGCGATTTTAATAAAGTATTCTTAGAAGGACAACCGGTCGACGAATACGTAGATTTACTAATTAAAGAAATGGAATTAACTGCTGCAAAAGGACCTATTGCGCCAGTCGACACTGTATTTGTTGGTGGGGGAACGCCTACAACCCTGAACGAAGCGCAAATTGCGAGACTTTGCACAGCCATCCATAACATTCTACCGCTCAAAAAAGATATCGAATTTTCCTTTGAAGCCAACCCAGGAGATCTTTCGCTATCTAAATTACAAGCCATGCAAGATCATGGCGTTAATCGTATCAGTATGGGAGTTCAAAGCTTCAACAATGAACTTCTCAAAAAAATTGGGCGCATTCATACTGTAAAAGATGTTTATCAATCTGTGGAAAATATGCGCAAAATCGGATTTGAAAATGTAAGTATTGATTTAATCTTTAGCTTGCCTGGTCAAACAGAAGCAGATTTCCAAGATACATTAAAACAAGCGCTTGACCTTGATTTACCGCATTACTCCGCCTATTCATTAATCATCGAACCAAAAACGATTTTTTATAACCTTATGCAAAAAGGAAAGCTTTTCTTACCTGGTCAAGATGCCGAGGCAAATATGTACGATTTACTTCTCAACGAAATGGAAAAGCACGGTCGTAAACAATATGAAATTAGTAATTTTGCCAAAGAAGGATTTCAGAGTAAACACAATATCACTTATTGGAGCAATGAACATTACTACGGATTTGGCGCCGGAGCACATGGCTATGTTGGCAATACACGTTATAGTAATTTCGGACCAATCAAAAAATACATGGAACCACTCCAAAAAAATATACTCCCAACATTCCAACAAAAAGAGCTTACATTAAAAGAAAAAATGGAAGAAGAAATGTTTTTAGGGCTTAGAAAAGTGGACGGCGTGGATAAAAAACATTTCAAACAAAAATTCGGCCAAGATTTAGATGCAACATTTGCGAATGCTATTCAAAAAACAACCGCAAAAGGCTGGCTCGAAAATAACGAAGAAAATGTGGCACTTACAAGAAGTGGAAGATTTTTAGGAAATAATGTTTTTCAAGAATTTCTCTAAAACCGCACTATTTGACCTTTTTTGACCAAACAATCCAACTTTAGTCTGAAATCGAGTGTTTTCGGTTGACTAAGGTGGAATTGTTTGGTAAATTTATACTTGTATTTAGCACTTGACGTTATGGAGTGCTAAAAGAGGTGATTGCTATGTTAACAGAAAGACAACTTTTGATTTTTCGTGCCATCATCGATCATTTCACTTGGACTATTCAGCCAGTTGGATCAAAGAATTTGCTGAAAGAAAAAGGTTTGCCTTATAGTTCCGCGACTATCCGTAATGAAATGGGCGTTCTCGAAGAATACGGTTTTATTGAAAAGACGCATTCCTCATCGGGACGAGTTCCATCAGAGAAAGGATATCGCTTCTATGTCGATTATTTACTCCAGCCCAAAAAGCTAGATAAATCCGACAGGCAAATGATTCGTTCCTTCTTTTCAGAGAACTACTACGAAATGGAAGGACTTATCCAAAATTCAGCATTAATGTTATCCGATTTAACCAATTACACGTCCATTTTGCTTGGTCCTGAAGCGACGAAAAATCATTTAAGTGGCTTTAGGTTTGTACCAATAAATAATTTTCAAGCAATGCTCATATTAATTACCGATCAAGGGCATGTTGATAACCATTTGGTGACAATACCAGAAGGCACAACGCTCTCCGATATTGAACGTATGGTCAACATTCTAAATGAACGGTTAGTAGGACTTTCGCTTGATGATTTAAAAGTACAAATACCCATGGAAGTAAAGGAATTACTTGGGAAGCATGTTAGAAATTACGAAAGCTTTATGCATGTGTTTTCCGATTCTTTTGCTCAAGCAAGTCAACAAAAAGTGTATTTTGGCGGAAAAACGAATATTTTAAATCAACCGGAATTTCATGACATTAATAAAGTCCGTGAGATGCTTCATTTGATGGAAGAAGAACAAGATGTGTATGAATTGTTTAGGGATATTCCCGATGGTCTTCAAGTGAAAATTGGCCGAGAAAACAATAATAGTCTAATGGAAGATTGTAGTATCATTACAGCAACATATAATATTGCTGGCGAACGCGTTGGCGGTATTGTACTCCTAGGACCCACAAGAATGGAATATAGCAGAATGATGGGACTCGTTGATGTGATGAGCCGAGATTTAACCGATGTGTTAACCAAACTTTATCGTGATAACCAAAATTAGGAAGGCTGAAAAAGCACACGTTTTTTCAGGAGGTGGCTAAAGTGTCTGAGAAAAAGAACAAAAAAGAAAGACTAGCTGATGAAATCGAACAAGAAGAATTAAACATTCTAGATGAAACAGAAGAAACTGTTGAAGAAGAGGCTGCGGCTGACACTTTAACAGAAGAACAAGCAAAAATTTTAGAGCTTGAAAACAAACTTGATGAAGTAGAAAATCGCTACCTTCGCATGCAAGCGGACTTCGAAAATGTGAAGAAAAGACATATCGCAGACCGTGATGCCAGTCAGAAATATCGTTCGCAGAGCCTAGCGCAAGATTTACTTCCCGCACTAGACAGTTTTGAAAAAGCACTTGCAACGACTTCTGATCAGGAAGAAGTGAAACAAATTTTAAAAGGAATGGAAATGGTATACAACCAAATCCTTGTTGCTTTTGAAAAAGAAGGTATTGAAGTCATTCCAGCTGTCGGCGAACAATTTGACCCGAACTTCCATCAAGCCGTAATGCAAGATAGTGATGAAAATGCAGGAAGCAATGAAATCACTGCGGAACTTCAAAAAGGTTATAAACTTAAAGATCGGGTTATACGCCCATCTATGGTAAAAGTAAATCAATAAAAAATAATTACTGAATAACAGGAGGAAATAACAATGAGCAAAATTATCGGAATTGACTTAGGAACAACAAACTCTGCAGTAGCAGTATTAGAAGGCGGAGAAGCAAAAATCATCCCTAACCCAGAAGGCGCACGTACAACACCTTCTGTCGTTGGTTTCAAAAATGGCGAACGCCAAGTTGGTGAAGTAGCGAAACGTGCTGCTATTACAAACCCAAATACAATTAGTTCTATTAAACGTCACATGGGTACTAACTATAAAGAAACAATCGAAGGAAAAGATTACTCACCACAAGAAATCAGTGCAATCATTTTACAATATCTAAAAAGCTACGCAGAAGACTATCTTGGTGAAACTGTAGATAAAGCTGTTATTACAGTTCCAGCTTACTTCAACGATGCGCAACGTCAAGCAACAAAAGATGCTGGTAAAATCGCTGGTCTTGAAGTGGAACGTATTATTAACGAACCAACAGCAGCAGCTCTTGCTTACGGTATGGATAAAACAGAAACAGACCAAACAATCCTAGTATTTGACCTTGGTGGTGGTACATTTGACGTATCTATCCTTGAATTAGGTGACGGCGTATTCGAAGTACATTCTACTGCCGGCGACAACGAATTAGGTGGAGATGACTTCGATAAAAAAATCATCGACTATTTAGTAGCAGAATTCAAAAAAGATAATGGTATTGACTTAAGCCAAGATAAAATGGCGCTTCAACGTTTGAAAGATGCTGCTGAAAAAGCGAAAAAAGATCTTTCTGGCGTAACAAGCACACAAATCTCCTTACCATTTATCACAGCTGGAGAAGCTGGTCCACTTCACTTAGAAGTAACCCTTACTCGTGCTAAATTTGATGAATTAACACATGACTTAGTTGAACGTACTATTGCGCCAACTCGTCAAGCATTAAAAGATGCAAACTTGTCTGCAAGCGATATTGACCAAGTAATTCTAGTTGGTGGATCTACTCGTATTCCTGCAGTTCAAGAAACAATCAAAAAAGAATTAGGCAAAGAACCTCATAAAGGTGTAAACCCAGATGAAGTTGTAGCAATGGGTGCTGCAATTCAAGGTGGCGTAATCACTGGTGATGTAAAAGACGTTGTACTACTTGACGTAACTCCATTATCCCTTGGTATTGAAACAATGGGTGGCGTTATGACTACACTTATCGAACGTAATACAACTATCCCAACATCTAAATCACAAACTTTCTCTACAGCAGCTGACAACCAACCAGCCGTAGATATCCATGTACTTCAAGGTGAACGTCCAATGGCAAAAGACAACAAAACATTAGGTCGTTTCCAATTAGCGGATATTCCACCAGCTCCACGCGGAATTCCACAAATCGAAGTATCTTTTGATATCGACAAAAATGGTATCGTAACAGTTCGTGCAAAAGATCTTGGAACTGGTAAAGAACAAAACATCGTTATCAAATCTTCTTCAGGTTTAACAGACGAAGAAATTGAGAAAATGGTTCAAGATGCTGAAGCTAACGCTGAAGAAGATAAAAAGAACAAAGAAAACGCTGAACTTCGCAACAATGCAGACCAATTAGTATTCACTGTAGATAAAACTTTGAAAGAGTTAGAAGGCAAAGTGGAAGAAGAAGAAGTGAAAAAAGCAGAAGCAGCTCGCGATGAACTACAAGAAGCGCTTAAAGGTGAAGATTTTGAAGCTATCAAAGAAAAAACAGAAAGCTTAAACGAAATCGTTCAAAACCTATCTGTTAAATTATACGAACAAGCTGCAGCAGAACAACAAGCAGCTGGCGGTGCAGAAGGTCAAGAGGCTCCTCAAAATGACGACGTAGTAGACGCTGAATTTGAAGAAGTAAATGACGACGACAAAGAAAACAAATAATCTTTTTTAAAGTAAAGATAATGAGTCAAAGTCTACTGTGGCTTTGACTTTTTATCTGAAATAAAGTTTTTACAACATCTCTTTCAAATGTTACAATACGTTAGGACTATAAAAATCTATCATGGACAGGAGTGATGGCGGATGGCAAAACGAGATTACTATGAAGTGCTTGGTGTTTCCAAAAGCGCCTCAGCGGACGAAATAAAAAAAGCTTACCGGAAACTGTCCAAACAGTATCATCCGGACATAAATAAAGAAGCAGGCGCTGATGAAAAATTTAAAGAAATATCAGAGGCATATGAAGCATTAAGTGACCCACAAAAACGTGCGCAATATGATCAATATGGACACGTAGATCCAAACCAAGGCTTCGGCGGCGGTGCTGGTGGCGGATTTAGCGGTGGAGGATTCTCTGGATTTGAAGATATCTTTGACACATTCTTTGGTGGCGGTGGACGTCAACAAGATCCAAATGCCCCAAGACAAGGTAGCGATTTACAATATACTATGCGCCTTAAATTCAAAGAAGCTATTTTTGGTAAAGATGCAGAAATCGAAATTCCTCGCGAAGAAAACTGTGACACATGTCATGGTTCCGGTGCAAAACCAGGGACAACACCTGAAAAATGTAGCCATTGTGGTGGTAAAGGTTCCATTAACGTGGAACAAAATACCCCATTTGGTCGTGTAGTTAACAAGCGGACATGTCAATACTGTAATGGTACTGGTAAAGAAATCAAAGAAAAATGCCCAACTTGTCACGGTAAAGGCCGTGTAACTAAAACGAAAAAAATCAAAGTGAAAGTTCCAGCTGGCGTGAACGACGGGCAACAAATGCGCGTATCTGGTGAAGGAGAAGCCGGCATTAACGGCGGACCTAACGGCGATTTATATGTGGTATTTGTCGTAATTCCAGATGAGTTTTTCGAACGCGAAGCAGATGATATTTACGTAGAAGTCCCAATCACATTCGTACAAGCTACATTAGGTGACGAAATTGATGTTCCAACTGTTCACGGCAAAGTTCGTTTGAAAATTCCAAGTGGTACTCAAACAGGAACAACTTTCCGCTTACGTGGTAAAGGTGTGCCACATCTTCGAGGAAATGGAACTGGCGATCAACATGTAATCGTCAAAGTCATTGTTCCGAAAAAACTAGATGATAAACAAAAAGAAATCTTGCGAGAATTTGCTTCCACTACTGGAGACAAAGTAGACGAACAAACATCCGGATTTTTTGACAAAATGAAACGAGCTTTTAAAGGCGATTGATGAACGTAGAGGTCGATAGTTGTGCGAGAAGCAACCATCGACCTTTTCTACATACAAAAGGAGTGTTAAAAATGGAATGGTCAGAAGTAGAAGTCCATACAACAAACGAAGCTGTAGAACCAGTAGCTAATGTTTTGACAGAATTTGGTGCAGCAGGAGTATCCATTGAAGATGTTGCTGATTTTTTACGTGAACGAGAAGACAAATTTGGAGAAATATATGCACTAAGACGAGAAGATTATCCAGAAGACGGCGTTATTATTAAAGCTTACTTCTTAAAGACAACAGAATTTGTAGAGCAAATTCCAGAAATTGAACAAACATTGAAGAATCTGTCTACTTTTGATATTCCGCTAGGTAATTTCCAATTTGTCGTTAATGATGTGGACGACGAGGAGTGGGCTACCGCATGGAAGAAGTATTATCATCCAGTTCAAATCACTGACAGGATCACGATTGTACCAAGTTGGGAATCATACACCCCATCTGCTAACGAAATAATCATTGAGCTAGATCCAGGAATGGCTTTTGGGACAGGAACACATCCGACAACTCAGCTATGTATCCGCGCACTGAGCGATTATTTACAACCAGGAGATGAAGTGATTGATGTTGGGACTGGTTCTGGCGTCTTAAGTATTGCCAGTGCTAAATTAGGTGCAAAATCTATTTTAGCAACAGACCTTGACGAAATCGCCACTCGTGCAGCAGAAGAAAATATTACTTTAAATAAAACTGAACACATTATTACTGTCAAACAAAATAATCTACTTCAAGATATTAATAAAACAGACGTGGATATTGTTGTTGCGAACATTTTAGCAGAAGTTATTTTGCTTTTCCCTGAGGATGTTTATAGAGCACTCAAACCAGGCGGAATTTTCATTGCTTCCGGGATTATTGAAGACAAAGCGAAAGTAGTCGAAGAAGCACTTAAAAAGGCTGGGCTTGTTATTGAAAAAATGGAGCAACAAGGGGACTGGGTTGCGATTATTTCCAAACGAGGAGTGGAATAAATGCAACGTTATTTTGTAACAAATGAGCTAGAGAATGATAACGAAACACTATCCATTACTGGAGAAAACTTCCATCATATTACTCGTGTTATGCGAATGAAAGAATCCGACCAAGTTTTCATTGTTTTTCCTAGCAAAAAAACATGTATTGCCGCTATTACAGCTATAAACGATGATGAAGTATTTTTAAATTTAGTGAAATGGCTAGAAGAAGATACCGAATTGCCTATAGAAATCACCATCGCAAGTGGTCTACCAAAAGGCGACAAACTAGAACTCATCATTCAAAAAAGTACAGAACTAGGCGCACACAAATTTATCCCTTATAAAGCAGAACGATCTGTGGTGAAATGGGATGACAAGAAAGTCATCAAAAAAATCGAGCGACTTCAAAAAATTGCGCAAGAAGCTGCTGAACAATCGCACCGGACAATCATTCCAGAAGTTCATTATGCTGCTAGTTTCAAAGAGTTAATGTTTGACCATGTTCACTATGACTTTGTTATCGCAGCATATGAAGAGAGCGCCAGAGAAGGTGAGGACAGCGCGCTTGCTAACTTATTCCAAACCATGAAGCCTGGACAGTCTGTTTTATGTGTTTTTGGGCCTGAAGGAGGCATTAGCGAAAAAGAGCTAATGCAACTTCAAGAAGTAAATGCAAAACTCGCAGGACTCGGCCCGAGAATATTAAGAACAGAAACCGCACCACTCTATTGTTTATCCGCTGCTTCTTTCTATTTTGATCTTTATAAAAACAAAAAAGAATAACATTTCAAAGTTTTATGCGAAAGTTAACGATTTCATGTTGACGATGCCCGATGTTTCGTATATAATTTTTAATGAGTGAATGCTTATCTGCATTACTTCAGAATAATTCATAATTTATTTTCCGTTATGTCCTATTCTGGAACTTAAATGAAGGATTTAAGTGAGTGCATGTAAGTGCCGGAGGGAGGGAAAGAGAGATGTCAAAAACAGTAGTTCGTAAAAACGAATCGCTTGAAGATGCTCTTCGTCGCTTTAAACGTACTGTTTCCAAAAGTGGAACTTTGCAAGAATCCAGAAAGCGCGAATTTTATGAAAAACCAAGCGTAAAACGTAAGAAAAAATCCGAAGCAGCAAGAAAACGCAAATTCTAATTAAAAGGCGATGATTTCGTTGACACTGCTTGACAAGTTAAATGAAGATATGAAACAAGCGATGCGCGATAAAGAGAAAGAAAAACTTTCCGTTATTCGTATGTTAAAAGCAGCTTTACAAAACGAAGCAATTCACCAAGGTGTGAAAGATCTTACTCCGGATGATGAAGTAACCGTGATTTCCCGCGAACTCAAACAACGCAGAGATTCTCTAGCAGAGTTTGACAAAGCTGGACGTAACGACCTTTCTGATAAAGTCCGTTCCGAGATTGTCATTGTTGAGGACTACGCGCCAAAACAATTGACTCCTGAAGAGCTTGAGAATATTGTGAAAGCAACTATCGAAGAAGTTGGCGCATCTAGTAAAGCTGATTTCGGCAAAGTAATGTCCGCGATTATGCCTAAAGTAAATGGTAAAGCTGACGGTGGTGCTGTTAACCAATTCGTAAAAAAATATCTTTCATAAACTAATTCAAACTAGTTTTGAAACATTAAGAAACAGGATTACTTCCTATTTTGTGGAGGAAATCCTGTTTTTTTATGCCGATTTTTACTTGAATTGCGTTGTTGCTATCGCTTCGTTTTTCAAGCAAGGCAATTTCGTGTATAATATAACTAATCAAGGCACTTATAACAGGTGAAGGGGTTAGCCAATGCTAAATGAATTTAATGAAGTAGTCGAATTATCTGATGACACAAATATTCAAGATTTATTCGGCAATAATAATAAGAATATCGAACTTTTAGAAGAGTTACTTCAAGTGAAAATCATTACTCGGGGAGAGTCACTATCTATTACAGGCGAGGAAGAGCCTGTACAGCATACGACTGCCGTTTTAAATGAACTTATTTTGACGGTAAAACGAGGTATTCATATTGATGGTCGAGATATCGCTCAAGCGGTAAAAATGCAAAGAAACGGAACACTTATTTACTTTCATACCTTATTTGAAGAAGAAATTACGAAGAATGCAAAAGGAATGCCAATTAGGCCAAAAACATTCGGACAAAGAACTTATATTCAAATGATTAAAAAACATGACATCGTTTTCGGCGTTGGTCCAGCAGGTACTGGTAAAACCTATCTAGCAGTAGTTATGGCAGTAGATGCATGGAAAAAAGGAAATGTGAGCAAAATCATTTTAACAAGACCTGCCGTTGAAGCTGGCGAAAGTTTAGGTTTTTTGCCTGGAGATCTAAAAGAAAAAGTAGATCCTTATCTACGCCCTGTGTACGACGCGTTATATGACATTTTTGGTACAGAGCATACAACAAGGTTAATGGACCGAGGCGTCATTGAAATAGCTCCTCTGGCTTATATGCGTGGCCGTACACTTGATCATGCCTTTGTCATTTTAGACGAGGCGCAGAATACGACCATTGCCCAAATGAAAATGTTTTTAACACGACTTGGTTATGACTCCAAAATGATTGTCAATGGAGATATGACACAAATTGACTTACCAAAAGGTGCAACTAGCGGTCTTGTCAATGCAGAACAAGTTTTAAAAGATGTAAAAGATATCGGTTTTGTTTACTTTGAACATCATGATGTAGTCAGACACCCACTCGTTGCTGAAATTATTAAAGCTTATGAAGGGAAACAAAATTAGAGAGGAGACAAAGATGTGAAACTAGCCAAGAAATGGAGAGATTGGTACATCGAAAGTGGAAAGAAATACCTTTTTCCGCTGCTCCTTGTTTGCTTTGCAGTTGTAGCTTATTTTCTCGTTTGCCAAATGACGAAACCGGAATCTTACAATGTTAAACTATTCCAGGTGGCTGAAAAAACAATTCGTTCACCTCAAACGGTGGAAGATACAGAAAAAACAAAAGAAGAAAGAACCAAAGCAAGCGATGCTGTAGAAGATGTGTATGTCTACAATCGCGAAACTGGTCAAAACCGAGTAGCACTTATCCAAAGTTTATTTGCCTATGTAAATGAAGTAAACGCAGAAGCGCAAGAAAAAGATACCAAGAATAAAGAGAAAGCAAAAAAAGAGAATAAGCCTGCTCCTGCGCCAACATCAACTGAAGATAAATTAAAAAACTTAAAAGACAAATTATCTAGTAACGTATCTGAAAAAATAACTTCTAACATATCTGACGAAGTTTTCACTACTTTAATCGAAGCGAAAAGTAAAGATTTTAATGTCATGGAAGACGTGGTTACAACAGAAGTTGAAAAATCCATGGAAAATAAAATCCGAGATGAAAACTTGAATTCTGTAAAAATTAGAGCTCGTGATGATATTGAACTTTCAGCGATACCCGCTTACTACAAAAATGTCTCAAAAGCCTTAGTTTCCTATGCTATCGTACCGAATGAAGTTTACGATGAAGAGCAGACCGATGCACGACGTAAAGAAGCTGCGCAATCCGTTGTTCCTGTGAAAATCTTACAAGGGCAAGTTATTGTTCAAGAAGGCCAAATTGTAGATAGAGAAACATATCGTCAGCTAAAAATGCTACATTTACTTGATCAAAAAATGCCTGTAAAACAATACGCTGGATTTGCGATTTTCATTATTGCTTTAGCAGCAATTCTATTCCTTTACACGAAAAAACAAACACAACCTAAAGCGAAAAAAATGCAGACGATGCTTATTTTTTCTTCGGTTTATCTTGTTTCTTTGTTTATGTTATTAATTATTTTATTTTTAGAAACGCAAAATATCGCGAATATTGCTTTCTTATTCCCAGCCGCCTTTGCCCCGATGATACTCAAAATTTTACTCAATGAGAAATATGCCTTTTTAAGCGTCATTTTTATTGCTGTAACTAGTTTGTTAACATTTCAAAATGATGCTACAAGCGGCATAACTATTTTTATTTTATTGAGTGGCGCGACGAGTGTTGTTGTGTTACGCGATTATAGTAGACGTTCGGCTATTATGTTGTCTGGGTTTATGGTTGGTTTAATTAATATGGTTTATGTGTTACTTTTATTATTAATAAATAACAGCACACTGTTGCAAGTTTCTACACTAATGGCCATTGGATATGCCTTTTTAGGTGGATTTGGCGCATTTATTCTCGGAGTAGGAGTTATTCCGTTATTCGAAACGATTTTTGGATTGTTAACAACGAGTCGTTTGGTCGAATTAGCTAATCCAAACCATCCATTATTGAAGAAAATATTAATGAAAGCTCCTGGTACGTATCATCATAGTATGATGGTAGCTAACTTAGCAGAAGCATGCGCTGACAAAATTGGTGCCAATAGTTTACTTGTTCGTGTTGGCTGTTTTTATCATGATATAGGAAAAACATTAAGACCACCTTATTTTGTGGAAAATCAATTGCAAGGAATAAATCCGCACGATAGACTGACACCAGAACAAAGTCGTGATATAATTCTTTCGCATACAAAAGACGGAGCAGAGATTTTAAAAGAAAATCATATGCCACAACCAATTATTGATATCGCACTCCAACATCACGGGACGACACTGCTTAAATATTTCTATTTTAAAGCGAAAGAAACAAATCCAGATGTGAAAGAGGCAGATTATCGTTACAGTGGTCCAAAGCCACAAACGAAAGAAATCGCCATTATCAATATATCGGATAGTGTTGAAGCGGCAGTTCGTTCTTCCACAGAGCCAACCATGGCAAAAATAACAGAAATTATTGACGGAATCATTAAAGATCGTTTCCTTGATGGGCAATTTACAGAATGTGATATTACAATACAAGAAATTAAAATCATTCGTGACACCTTAATCGCCACATTAAATGGAATATATCATCAACGAATTCAATATCCTGATGACAAAGATTGAAATAGGAGGACAAAAGATGACGGTCTTAGAAATTGATTTACTAGACGAAACCAAGAATTTACTTGATGAAGATAAACAGCTAGTTGAAAATATTTTACAATTTGCGGCTGAGTATTTAAAAATCGAACAAGGGACAGAGCTGTCACTCACCTTTACAACGAATGAAGGTATTCGTGAGATTAACCGAGAATATCGGGATAAAGATCAAGCAACCGATGTTATTTCGTTCGCGCTAGAAGAAATGGGCGACGGGGAAACGGAGATTGATTGGGGCGAATTTGATCTTGAAACGCCTCGTATGCTTGGCGATATAATTATTTCGACTGAAAAAGCAGAAGAGCAAGCCAAAGATTACGGACATACAAAAGCAAGAGAATTAGGTTTCTTAGCAGTTCATGGATTGCTGCACTTGCTTGGGTATGATCATATGGAGCCTGACGAAGAGAAAATCATGTTTGGCTTACAAAAAGAAGTGTTGGATGCTTATGGACTTGAAAGATAGAAAATACAAACGTAGTAAAAATTATGCAGAATCTTTTCATCATGCTTTTACTGGACTAAAAACTGCTTTTTTAGAAGAACGTAATATGAGATTTCATACTTTCGCAGCGCTTGCTGTTGTCATCTGTGGCTTTTTCTTTCATGTAACTAAATCTGAGTGGATTTTATTAATCCTTTCTATTTTTGGTGTGTTAACGCTAGAGATGGTGAACACAGCGATTGAACGAGCGGTAGATGTGGCGACAGAACAATACATTGATGAGGCGAAAAAAGCGAAGGATGTAGCTGCCGGAGCGGTACTGTTAGCAGCAATTGTAGCAAGTTTTATTGGACTGATTATATTCATACCATACTTTTGCCAGATGTTTTTATAAAAAGAAGGGATTGTGACTTGGTAAATGAAAGAAAATAATTTTATCTCACTCGCTAAACAAGCAAGAGAATTTGCGTATGTTCCTTACTCGAAATTTCCAGTAGGAGCAGCTCTTGTTACGAAAGATGACGAGGTTGTACTTGGCTGTAATATCGAGAATGCATCATTCGGTTTAACAAACTGCGCAGAACGGACAGCTATTTTTAAAGCTGTATCAGAAGGAAAACGAGATTTTAAACAGTTAGTTGTCGTAGCGGATACAGACGGTCCAGTTTCGCCGTGTGGGGCATGCAGACAAGTCATCAGTGAATTTTGTGCGCCAGATATGCCAGTAATATTAACAAACTTAACAGGGAAAACAGCGACGGTAACGGTGAAAGAACTTTTACCAGGCGCATTCACATCGGAGGATATGTTATGAGTGAACCATTTAAATCAGGATTTGTAGCTATAGTTGGGCGGCCTAACGTTGGGAAATCAACTTTATTAAATCACATCATTGGCCAAAAAATTGCCATTATGAGTGATAAAGCTCAAACAACAAGAAATAAAGTACAAGGTGTTTATACAACAGATGAATCACAAATTATTTTTATTGATACACCAGGTATACATAAACCAAAGCATAAATTAGGCGATTTCATGGTGAAGATTGCGCTAAATACGTTCCAAGAAGTAGACTTAATTTATTTCGTAATCGACGCATCTACCGGATTTGGACGCGGAGATGAATTTATTATTGAAAAACTTAAAAACGTACAAACACCTGTTTTTCTTTTGATTAATAAGATTGATTTAATTGCTCCAGAAGATTTATTCAAGTTAATTGAACAGTACCGCGATTTGATGGACTTTGATGAGATTATTCCTATTTCAGCACTTCAAGGAAATAACGTGCCTAACTTACTAGAACAAACGAATGCTAACTTAGAAATCGGACCAATGTATTATCCAAAAGATCAAATCACGGACCATCCTGAGCGTTTCATCATCTCGGAGTTAATTCGTGAACAGGTTTTACAATTAACACGAGAAGAAGTTCCACATTCTGTAGCAGTGGTTATTGAAGGAATTGAAAAAAACCCTAAAACAGAAAAACTTACAATCAATGCTACAATTATTGTAGAAAGAAGCACGCAAAAAGGAATTATTATTGGTAAACAAGGTCAAATGCTAAAACAAATTGGTATGGGTGCTAGAAAAGAAATTGAACGCTTACTCGGCTCCAAAGTCTTCTTAGAAATTTGGGTAAAAGTTCAAAAAAACTGGCGCGATAAAGAGCATTATTTGCAAGATTACGGTTTCGACCGCGAAGAGTATTAAAAAAGCATCTGGCGCACAATTGGGTTTGTGCACCAGATGCTTTTAATTATTCTTTATTTGTAGTCCAGCTATAGTTATCATATTCTACATCATATGGTCCAAGGTTATACACTTCATAGTAAAGCGTTAATTCTTTTGTCTCCCCTGGTTGAATTTCTCCAGCAAAACCTTCTTCCGTAATTTGTTGGCCATAATCATCGTCTGCATTATCATAAAGCGCAATGTCTTCGGAATAGAAGCTTATTGGATCAGAACTTGTATTTGCGTATTTCACTTTTACTTTATAAATATCATAGCCTTCCTTCATTTGGGTCAGCTCAGGTTTATAAATGGTAACTGTGCTATTGTTTTCTATCTCAACAGATTCTCCGTAACTTACGTCTATGTAGTCGTCATAGTAATCTTCATCATAGTCTTCTGCATAATCATTTGTAAATGGTTCATTGCTCGAATTGTAATTATGAATAGAAAGTGGATTATTAAATCCTTCAAATAATTTAATCGTTGTTATATTAAGTCCAGCTGCTAATACTAAAAAGCCGATTCCCACGGATAATCCCGCAACAATAATGCCCGCCCATTTCTCTTTTCTTACAATAAGCAAAATAATTCCCACAACAACTCCTATGAATGTGAGTATAAATAAGCTGACTAATAATATAAGTAACATACCCAAAGTAAAAAATCCTCTCTGACTTACCGTTTTCTCTATTTTACAATAGGCATCCGTGGAAAGATAGCAAAAAATATAAAAAGACATAATCATTAAGAAAATGTTATAATAAGACGTGTAAAAAAGGGAGGCTTACCACATGGAGAAATGCGAAGGAATCGTGATACGGCAAACGAGTTACCGTGAATCAGATAAAATTGTCCGAATGTATACACGTGAATTTGGGAAGATTGGTGTGGTGGCTCGTGGGGCAAAAAAAACGAAAAGCAGATTAGCTGCAGTAACTCAATTATTTACGAATGGTTATTTTACTTTCTTTGGTAGCAATGGCCTTGGTACGCTTCAGCAAGGGGAAGTCATAGAAAATTTTTCTTCTATTCAGCAAGATATTTTTATGACTGCTTATGCGACTTATGTTTGCGAATTGCTTGATAAAGCCACTGAAGAACGCCAACCGAATCCATATCTATATGAATTAACTTTTCAAATTTTGCGAGATATAAATGAAGGATATGATCCGCAAATTCTCACTCAAATTTTTGAAATGAAAATGTTACCGGTGCTTGGTCTTTACCCAACAATGGATAAGTGCGCCATTTGTGGTGAAACAACAGGTCATTTTGATTTTTCAACAAGTAGTAATGGCATTATCTGTCATCGTTGCTTTGAGAAAGACCGTTACAGAATGCATTTGCCAGAAAATGTCGTAAAATTGCTGCGTTTGTTTTTCATCTTCCAATTAGATAGACTAGGAAACATCGATGTGAAGCCAGAAACGAAAGAATGGCTTCAAAAAGCAATTGATACATACTACGATGAATACTCTGGTTTGTATTTAAAAAGCAGGAAATTTTTGCGCGAAATGGACAAATGGGAAAATATGTTAAAAAAAGATAGCGATGATTGACTTTTTAGCAAAAATACAGTATCTTTTAATATATCAACTAATAGGTACGTTGAAGGAAAATAGTAACAAAAAGCTCTATTTTTAGCGAGTCCGGGTTTGGTGTGAGCTGGATATTTAACTTTTTGTGAAGGCGTTCTGGAGTACAGCGAAATCAAGGTGGGAATTGTTTTAATTCCAAATAGGGTGGAACCGCGAGCTAACTCTCGTCCCTATATGCTTTAAATCAGCATATAGGGACGAGAGTTTTTATATTGGCTGAATTATTTTTGGAGGTGGAAGCAATGAATTTACAAACAATGATTAGAACATTACAAGATTATTGGTCCGAACAAGGTTGTATTATGTTGCAATCGTATGATGTGGAAAAAGGTGCTGGCACAATGAGTCCGTATACTTTCTTAAAAGCAATTGGTCCAGAGCCGTGGAAAGCGGGTTACGTAGAGCCGTCGCGTCGTCCTGCTGATGGTCGTTACGGAGAAAATCCAAACAGATTATTCCAACATCACCAATTTCAAGTAGTGATGAAGCCTTCTCCTGACAATATTCAAGAGCTTTACCTAGGTTCTTTAGAAAAATTAGGTATCAATCCGTTAGAACATGATATCCGTTTTGTAGAGGATAACTGGGAGAATCCATCTCTTGGTTGTGCGGGCCTTGGTTGGGAAGTATGGTTAGATGGAATGGAAATCACACAATTCACTTATTTCCAACAAGTAGGTGGCTTAGAATGTTTCCCTGTTACTTCCGAAATCACTTACGGTGTGGAACGTTTAGCAAGCTATATTCAAGATAAAGAGAATGTATTTGATTTAGAATGGACAGAAGGTATTAGCTACCGTGATATTTTCTTCCAAGCAGAATTCGAAAACTCGACATATGCTTTTGAAACTTCGAATACAGATATGCTGTTGACACTTTTTGACACATATGAAAGAGAAGCCACTCGCCAAATGCAAGACGGCCTTGTTTTCCCAGCATATGATTACGTATTGAAATGTTCGCATACGTTTAACTTACTAGATGCTCGCGGCGTTGTTTCAGTAACTGAACGCGCACAGTATATCGGTCGTATCAGAAACTTAGCAAGACGTATCGCCAAAACATTTTATGAATCACGAGAAAAACTTGGCTTCCCATTAGTCAAAGAAGAGGGAGGAAAACGTCATGAGTAAAGACTTTTTATTAGAAATTGGTTTAGAAGAAATGCCAGCAAAATATGTGACTAGCTCTGTACTACAACTGGAAAAACGAGTAACTGATTGGTTAAAAGACAACCAAATCGAATTTAAAGAAATTAAAACTTATTCTACACCAAGACGTTTAACTGTCCTAGTAGAAGAAATGGCTGAAGAACAAGCTAATCGTGTGGAAGAAGCAAAAGGCCCTGCAAAAAAAATCGCTCTAGACGACGAAGGCAACTGGTCAAAAGCAGCATTAGGGTTTGCAAAAAGTCAAAAAGTTGCGCCAGAAGATTTAACTTTCCGCGAAATTAAAGGTGTTGAATATATTTATATTAAAAAAGAAGTAATCGGCGAAAAAACAACGGCGTTACTTCCAAGCTTAGAAAAAGTAGTAACAAGTATGACTTTCCCAGTAAGTATGCACTGGGGTAGTAATGATTTACGTTATATTCGTCCAATCAAATGGCTTATCGCAATGTTTGGCGAAGAAATTATTCCATTTGAAATCACTGGTGTCTCAACTAGTAATACATCCCGTGGACATCGTTTCTTAGGAAAAACAGCTACAATCAACCAACCGAGCGACTATCCAAATGCATTATTAGAACAATTTGTCGTTGTTAATGCTAGTGAACGCAAACAGGCTATTGTAGAACAATTACGTGAACTAGAAACGATGGAAAATTGGCAAATCAGAGAAGATGACGACTTATTAGAAGAAGTAACTAATCTTGTCGAATATCCAACTGTACTAGCAGGTAATTTTGAAAAAGAATATCTGGAACTACCCGAAGAAGTTTTAATTACGACGATGAAAGAACACCAACGTTACTTCCCAGTTTTCAGCCAAGAAGGAGAATTGTTGCCTCATTTTGTAACCGTTCGTAATGGTAACCATGAAAATCTAGATACAGTGGCACGAGGAAACGAAAAAGTACTACGCGCTCGTTTGTCAGATGCTGATTTCTTCTATCAAGAAGATTTAAAAATAACCATTGATGAAGCAGTTGCTAAATTACAAAATATCGTTTTCCATGAAAAATTAGGCACTTTGACAGAAAAAATGAAACGAGTGCAAAAAGTGGCATTAATGCTTGCTGATTATTTAAATTGGCAAGAAGAAGATAAACAAGATATTATCCGCTTAACAAATATTTATAAATTTGATTTAGTAACCAATATCGTTGGTGAATTCCCTGAACTACAAGGTTTAATGGGCGAAAAATATGCATTGTTGCAAGGCGAAAAACCAGCAATCGCAACAGCTATTCGTGAACATTATTTACCAAGCTCAGCAGAAGGCGATTTACCACAAACAGACTTAGGTTCACTTATCGCTATTGCAGATAAATTAGAAACATTAATTGGCTTCTTCTGTGTAAATATTGCACCAACAGGCTCTGCTGATCCATTTGGTTTACGTCGTAGTGCTTTTGGAGCGGTGCGTATTATCCAAGCAAATGGTTGGGACATTCCAATGCTTGAAGTGGTTTCTCGTATTGTGGATATGGAGCGTGCAGAAGGGGCTACAGAACTACCAAGTTCAGATGTAATAAAAGAAGTGCAGACTTTCCTAAAAAATCGTTTGCGTGTTATTTTACAAGGCCATCATATTCGCCATGATATTATTGACGCTGTTATCGGCGGCAATCCTAATATGATTCCTCAATTGATTGATCGTGCTCAAATATTGAATAAGCATGCGGACGCAGAGTGGTTCCGCCCAACTATCGAAGCCTTAACACGAGTAGTTAATATTTCTAAAAAATACGAAGATGGCGTAGAAGTGGATCCGAGCCTATTTGAAAATGAATACGAGCAAGCCCTATTTGATAAATTAGAAAAACTAAAATTTGATTTTGCTGGTTTAAAAATTGTTGACAGACTAAAAGCATTTGCAGATTTACGTACAACAATTGATGCATATTTCGATAACACGCTAGTTATGACTGATAATGATGAATTGAAAAATAATCGTCTTGCACTATTATTCGAACTTGCAAGCTTTATTAAAGAGTTTGCTCAAATGGATGAAATTAATGTAAAATAAAAGGAAGATTTTGAGCAAAGAGGAGGAAGTATGTATGACTCAACCAGCCGTATACGTGGTTTCCGATTCAACAGGAGAAACGGCCGAACTAGTGACAAGAGCAGCACTAAGTCAATTTGGTCAAACACCGAAATTTATCCATCGTTTTCACCACGTCGATTCTTCTCATATGATTGAAGAAATTGTTGACTTAGTGGCAGTGAACAATGGCATAATCGTGCACACCATTGTACTCGAAAGCGTCCGTGAAGAGCTTAATAAAACTGCTCAAGCTTTCGGCGTACCGATAATTGACTTATTTGGGCCGCTTTTAAATCAGTTAGAAGAAACCTACAAAATCAAACCACTTTCTGAACCTGGCCGCGTTCGTTCTATGGATGAAGCTTATTTCAATAAAGTAGCCGCAATCGAATTTGCCGTAGAGAATGACGACGGGCGTAATCCAAGAGGTATTTTACAAGCGGATTATGTTTTAATCGGTATTTCAAGAACTTCAAAAACTCCTTTATCGCAATATTTGGCGCTTAAAGGATTAAAAATCGTCAATATTCCAATCGTTCCAGAAGCACAAATCCCAGATGAACTTTTTGAAATTGACCCTAAAAAAATAATTGGTCTAAAAATTAGCAAACAAAAATTAACGAAGATTAGACAAGAGCGTTTAATATCGATTGGTTTACCTGGTGCCGGTACTTATGCAAGTAATCAACGAATTGATGAAGAATTAGCGATTTTTAATAAACTAGCCAGTAAATTAAATTGTTTCGTGTTAGACGTGACTAATAAAGCCATTGAAGAGACTGCAAACGAGATTTTAATCCATATTGGTGAAATTGTTGATGAAAATTTAGAATTATAAGAAGGACTTTTACTTTTTATGGCGAATATATATATTATACGGGGAAAACTGCTTGTAAAAATTAGTTACTTCCCGTATAATCTAAATTCGCGTGTGAAAAAGCCAAATCTACGAATAATATTAAAAAAACGGGTTAAAAACTCGTTTTTTAACTTGCCTTCATAGATTTTAAGAGAGGATGGAATATGTGCCAAAAATTTTAGTTGATGCCGATGCTTGCCCGGTAAAAGCAGAAATAAAACAAGTCGCCGAACATTTTCAGTTAGACGTTATTTTTGTGGCTTCTTTTAACCATTACTCTGTAAATACAAACGGAGAAAATTGGATTTTTGTGGATACTGGAAAAGAATCAGCGGATATGCGAATGATGAATTTAGCCAAAAAAGGCGATATTATCGTAACACAAGATATTGGCCTAGCTAGTATTCTACTTGCAAAGGGTACATTTGTCTTTTCTAATCGCGGCGAACTTTACCGAGAAGAAGAAATGTCATTAATGTTAGATATTCGCTATAGACATGCCAAGGACAGGCAACAAGGTAAATATAGCAAAGGTCCAAAAGCAATGAGCGATCAAGATCGTTCTCTTTTCAAAGACCGATTGACGACATTTTTGCAAAATAAGTAAATAGGAGTTGACTGTCAAAATGGCGCGGATTCCTGAAGAAGTAATTGATCAAGTCCGGAATCAAGCGGATATAGTCGATATTATCGGTAATTATGTTCAGTTAAAAAAACAAGGACGTAATTATTCTGGCTTATGTCCTTTCCACGGTGAAAAAACGCCATCCTTTTCTGTCTCACCAGAAAAACAGATGTTCCATTGTTTTGGTTGTGGTAAGGGAGGGAATGTTTTTTCTTTTCTAATGGAGCATGACGGACTCACTTTTGTTGAATCGGTAAAAAAAGTGGCAGACATGAGTCATTTAGATGTGGCTATCGAGCTCCCTGAAGAACGAGATACAAGTAATTTGCCAAAAGAAACTTCTGAAACAGCAAAAATGGTGGAAATGCACCAGCTTACTGCCAAACTTTACCATTATATTTTAATGGAAACTGAAGAAGGTACAGCAGCATTAACTTATTTAAAAGAGCGTGGTATGTCTGAACAGATGATGACCACTTTCCAAATTGGTTTTGCCCCTAATCACCATGCAACAATTACTGCTTTTCTAGAAAAACGTGGCATGGATTTACAATTAGCTGGCAGGGCTGGACTTTTGTCCGAACGTGATGATGGGCAAATGGTGGATCGTTTTCGTAATCGGATTATGTTTCCAATTACGAATGATCGTGGACAAATTATTGCCTTTTCTGGCCGCTTATTTGATCGTGATGATGGTCCTAAGTATTTAAATAGCCCTGAAACACCTGTTTTCAATAAAAGACGAATATTGTTTCATTTTTCAGAAGCAAGACAAGCTATTAGAAAACAAGAAGAAATTACGCTCATGGAAGGATTTATGGATGTTATTTCCGCAGAAGAAGCAGGTGTTCAAAATGCGGTAGCTTCGATGGGGACAAGCTTAACGGAAGAACATGCAGATTTAATTAAACGGCTTACTAACCGGGCGATTATTTGTTATGACGGTGACAGAGCCGGAATTGAAGCAGCCTATAAGGCGGGCACACTTCTAGTTGAACGGAATCGTTTAGATGTTTTTGTTTTGCAACTTCCAGCTGGAAAAGATCCCGATGACTTTATTCGAGCAAGTGGTCCAGAAAAATTCAAAGAAGTTTATAAGCAACAACGAATGACTTGGACAGCTTTTAAAATTCATTATTTACGTAGAGAACGTAATTTACAGAATGAGACAGATCAAATTAGTTATATTGATGATTGTTTACGCGAAATTGCGAAACTAGATCAAGCCGTCGAACGCGAATTATACTTAAAACAACTAGCAGATGAATTTGAATTAACGATAGAAACATTAAAACAACAACTACAGCAATCACTAAAAAATAGTCAGAAATCACGACAAATGGCTAGTTATAATGAACCACCAATAGATGATTCTTTTATGGGAATGATGCCTCAAGAAGAAACAGAAATGCTATTTTCTTTCGAGCAACCAACCCAAAAACTATCTGCCCATACAACCTCAGAGCAACAACTCATGAAAGCAATGATGGAGAGCCGAGATAATTTTCTTTTAATTAAGCAACTTCTTGGTGACACTACGTTTTATCATGATAATTACAAAGCGCTTTATACCTATCTAATTGGTTATTTTGCAGAAGGTAATGATGCAGATCCAACGAAATTTATGGATAGTGTTCCTGATGCTACAATGAAAGGACTTATCAGTAGCCTCGAAATGGTTATTAGTCCAGATGAACAAGGTAAAACACAGTTTGAAGACTATATTAGAAGTCTAAAGCGGTTTAAATTAGAACAAAAGAAAAAAGAACTTGAGCAAGAGCTAGCAACTTTAAATCGTGAAAATGACAAAGATAACGAAATTCGTGTCATGCTCGAAATCGTCCAACTCAACCGTCAGTTAAACAGCGGCCAATTGGATTAATAACGTTTTAAAACCGCTAAATGATGGTATTATTACCTAAGAGAAGCCTTTTAATAAGGTTAGCGGCATTTTGGAAGGAGGAATACAGGCAGTTATGAGTGATAAAACAAAAAACACAAAACCAGTTGCTGAACTAAGTGTTGAGCAAGTAAAAGAAGCCCTGATAGAAGAAGGTAAGAAAAAGGGGATTTTAACTTATGCAAAAATCGCTGCCAGATTAGCTCCATTCACTTTGGATTCCGATCAAATGGATGAGTATTTAGAACATGTTGGTGAAGCAGGAATTGAAGTTTCTGACGATGCAGATGATGAGGATCCGGATGAAACAGAACTTGTAAAAGAAGAAACCGAATCCTTTGATTTAACAGATATGAGTGTACCACCAGGCGTAAAAATTAATGACCCTGTTCGCATGTATCTGAAAGAAATTGGTCGAGTAGACTTACTTACAGCGGATGAAGAAATTGCCTTAGCAAAACGTATCGAAGCTGGCGACATTGAAGCCAAAGGACGTCTTGCAGAAGCCAACCTGCGCCTTGTTGTAAGTATTGCAAAACGTTATGTTGGTCGCGGTATGTTATTCCTTGATTTAATTCAAGAAGGTAACATGGGACTAATGAAAGCCGTTGAGAAATTCGACTTCAATAAAGGATTTAAATTCAGTACCTATGCAACGTGGTGGATTCGTCAAGCGATAACCCGTGCGATTGCGGACCAAGCTAGAACTATCCGTATTCCGGTGCATATGGTTGAAACAATCAACAAACTAATCCGTGTACAACGTTCCTTATTGCAAGACTTAGGTCGTGATCCTTCACCAGAAGAAATTGGTGAAGAAATGGACTTACCAACTGAAAAAGTTCGGGAAATCCTTAAAATCGCACAAGAGCCAGTTTCCCTTGAAACACCAATTGGTGAAGAAGACGATTCACATCTAGGCGATTTTATCGAAGACCAAGATGCAACTTCACCATCCGATCACGCAGCATACGAATTACTAAAAGAACAATTAGAAGATGTGCTTGATACATTAACTGACCGTGAAGAAAATGTACTTCGCTTACGTTTTGGTCTAGATGATGGTCGTACGCGCACTTTAGAAGAAGTTGGTCGTGTATTTGGTGTAACTCGTGAACGGATTCGTCAAATTGAAGCCAAAGCTTTACGTAAATTACGTCATCCGAGCCGCAGCAAACAACTAAAAGACTTCCTGGAATAAAGCACAACCGGGCAGGAGGACAAACCGTTCTCCTGCCTTTTTAATGAAAATGAAAGTAGGGAACCAAATGAACGAAGAGCAATTATCGAAGCGACTCGAAAAAGTGGCTTCTTACATAACAAAAAATGAACGAATCGCAGACATCGGAAGCGATCATGCTTATTTACCTTGTTTTGCAGTTAAAAATCAAACGGCTTCGTTCGCTATTGCTGGCGAAGTAGTTGATGGACCTTTTCAATCTGCACAAAAACAAGTTCGTTCTTCTGGCTTAACAGAACAAATTGACGTTAGAAAAGGGAACGGTTTAGCTGTTATCGAAAAAAAGGATGCGATTGATACAATTGTGATTGCAGGCATGGGTGGCACGTTGATACGTACTATTTTAGAGGAAGGTGCAGCAAAATTAGCCGGTGTAACCAAACTAATTTTACAACCTAATATTGCAGCCTGGCAATTAAGAGAGTGGTCCGAACAAAACAATTGGCTTATTACTTCTGAAGCAATTTTACGCGAAGATAATAAAGTTTATGAAATCATGGTGTTAGCTCCGTCTGAAAAACCAGTTACTTGGACTAAGCAAGAAATATTTTTCGGACCATGCTTATTAAAAGAACAAAGCGCCATTTTCAAAAGCAAGTGGCGCCATGAAGCAAATACATGGCAAAATATTATTCAGACTATTTCTAACAACCAACCAGTTTCAACAGAAAACCAAGCGAAAATTCGTGAATTAGAACATAAAATCGCATTAGTAGAGGATGTGCTAAAATGAAAGTCGCAAATGGCTATGAATACACAGCAATAATGGAAAAAATCGCACCCAAAAAACTTGCAATGGAAGGCGATCCTATTGGTTTGCAAGTAGGAGATTTATCGAGAAAAGTAAGAAAAATCATGTTTACCTTAGATGTATTGGAAGAAGTTGTTGATGAAGCTATTGAGAAAAAAGTTGATTTAATTATTGCTCACCATCCGTTTCTATATCGGCCAACGCAACATATCGATACGACAACTAAACAAGGAAAAATGATTAAAAAATTAATCAAACATGATATTACTGTATTTGCCGCACACACAAACCTAGATATTGCTCAAGGTGGTGTAAACGATATTTTAGCAGATTTACTCCATTTACAAGAAACAACGATGATTGAGGAAACCTATTCAGAACCATATTGCAAAATTGCTGTTTATGTTCCAGAGAATGAATTAGAAAGCATTCGTTTAGCTCTTGTAAATAATGGTGCCGGACAAATAGGGACAGAATATACAGAATGCACATTCCACACGACCGGGATTGGTTCTTTCAAACCAGGAGCAAACGCTAACCCAACTATCGGCGAAAAAGAAGCACTGACTTCTGTTCCTGAAGTTAAAATAGAAGCTATATTCCCACAGTATTTAACCGATACTATCACTAAAGCAGTTAAAATTGCTCATCCATATGAAGAACCTGCGATTGATGTATATACGCTTGAAATGCAGACTTATAAAGAAGGATTAGGTCGTGTTGGAATGCTTCCAAAAAAACTCGGCATGGTTTCATTTATTGATAAATTAAAAACTGCTTTCGCTATTGATAATGTCCGTTTTATTGGGGATTTAAAAACAACAGTCCATAAAGTAGCAATCATTGGTGGCGATGGAAATAAATTTATCCATCAAGCAAAAGCCACTGGTGCAGATGTTTTTATTACCGGTGATGTTTATTATCACACGGGACATGATTTATTAGCTATTAATCTTCCAACTATTGATGCTGGCCATAATATCGAAAAAGTGATGAAAGGCTATCTTAAAAATAAAATGGAAGAACAAGCAAAAATTTTGGATTATGAAGCAGAATTTATTGTATCAGAAGTAAATACAGATCCATTCCAATTTTGTTGATAAAAAAACCGAGTAACTCCCTTAAACAAAGGAGTTGCTCGGTTTTTAGCTTCCGCCATTTTTTAAGTGAGCTAGCCGTTGACGTCTTTTTTCAGCCATGTACTTATTCTTCATTTTGGGAAGAATACGCTCAAAGTCCTTATTATGCGCACGTTTCCAAGTAGTTTTATCTGCCGCATCAAACTGCTCCAAAAACAATAGCACTTCACGAACAAGTTGTGTTGGCGTACTTGCTCCGGCTGTAACTGCTACTTTTTTTGCGTCTTTGATCCACTCTATATCTAATTCCGTAATATCGGCAATTCGGTACGCCTTTGTGCCAGCTTTCTCTATCGAAACTTGGGCTAAACGAGCAGTATTATTACTTCTAGGATCGCCGACAACAATAGTGAGATCAGCACCTTTGGCTTGTACTGCGACAGCTTCTTGCCGCACTTGAGTGGCCATACATATTTCTTGATGTTGAATAGCTTTCGGGAATTTTTCTTTTATATAATCCATTAAATCAGCGACATCCCATTTGCTCATCGTTTTTTGGTTCGTCACAAAAATGTTATCGGAAAGTAATGAAAGAGCATCAATGTCTGCTTTTGTTTCTACTAGGTGAACAACATCAGGCGCTGTTCCGTATGCGCCTTCTGGTTCAGGATGTCCTTTTTTTCCTATATAAATAATTTCATAGCCAGCCGCTTGTTTTTCTAAAATTAAATTATAGGTATGAAGTACATCTGGGCAGGTTGCGTCGATTGTCGTTAAGCCTTTTGCTGCTGCCTTCGCTTTGACAGAAGGAGAGACACCATGTGCGGTAAATATAACCGTTCCAGTGGTTATTTTATCTAAAATTTCTTCTCGATTAGCGCCATCTACTGTATAAATACCAATGGATTCAAATGCATCAGTAACATGTTTATTATGAACAATCATACCTAAAATATGAATTGGTCGAGGCAAGTTCGGATCAAGTGATGCATTTTTAGCAATCACCATCGCATCGATGACTCCGTAGCAATAACCACGAGGAGATATTTTGATAATTTCCATTCGAAAACATCCTCATTTCTGTTTTAGATTCTTTATTTAGTATAATAGACTTAGCCTGTTTTGACAAAGTTGTCTTAACACGCGCACGAATGTCCAATTATGTGCTATAATGGCTACTAGGTATAGAACGGAGTGGAAATATTTTATGACGAAGAAATCAAGGTTTGACCAATTTGGCTTTCAACCTTTTATTGGACTTGCAATAGATAAATTAGGATTCTATGAGCCAACAGAAGTACAACAGAAGCTAATTCCAGGCATTTTAAAAGGGGAAAGTATCATTGGCCAATCTCAAACAGGTACAGGGAAAACCCATACTTTTATTTTGCCAATTATTAACAATGTGAATCCTGAAAAAGAGGCAGTACAAGCAGTTATTACGGCACCAAGTCGTGAGCTTGCTACTCAAATTTATAATGAAATTCGCAAAGTAACCAAATACAGTGAAAAAGAAATCGCTGTACAACTTGTTATTGGTGGCACAGACAAACAACGTGCGATTGATAAACTGAAAAAGCAACCACAAATCATTGTCGGAACGCCTGGTCGTATCAATGACTTAATTCGTGAGCAAGCGTTATTTGTTCATACTGCGAAAACGCTCGTTATTGACGAAGCAGATATGACACTTGATATGGGCTTCTTAAACGATGTCGACCATATTGCTGGAAAAATGCCGGCTAATTTACAAATGCTTGTTTTTTCCGCTACAATTCCGCAAAAATTAAAACCATTTTTAAGCAAATATATGGAAAATCCACGTTATGAGCATATTCAGCCAAAAGTGGCTGCTTCAAAAACAGTGGAACATCGCATTATGGCCACTCGTAGCCGTAATAAACTTGATTTACTTAAAAATGTTTTAGTTGGTTCACAGCCTTATTTAGCGATTGTTTTTACTAATACAAAAACAACAGCTGATGAAGTAGCAAACGGTTTAATCGAACGTGGGCTAAAAGTAGCGAAAATCCATGGTGATGTAAACCCTCGTGAACGTAAACGGACGATGAAACAAATCGAAAACTTAGATTATCAATATGTTGTTGCGACAGATTTAGCTGCTCGTGGTATTGATATTCAAGGAATTAGTCATGTCGTGAACTATGAGTTGCCCGATGACTTAGATTTCTACATTCACCGTACTGGTCGTACTGGTCGTGCCGGACATTCTGGTATTGCACTTACATTATTTGAACCAGCTGATGAAGACCGCTTAAACCAATTAGAAAAAATGGGAATCGAATTTAAGCACGTTGACTGGAAAAATAAAGAATTTGTTACACTTGAAGACCGCAACCGCCGTGCCAAACGTGAAGCGAAACGCGAAACAGCTGACCCTCGTGAAATCGGTATGCGTAAAAAAGCAAAACAAAAAGGTAAACCAAACTATAAAAAGAAAATTAACTACAAAATGAACGAAATCAAACGTCGTGAAAGACGGAAAAAACGATAAGTGAGGAATGAATTTATGCTAAGATTAGGTTCTCATGTATCAATGAGTGGTAAGAAAATGCTTCTTGGCGCAAGTGAAGAGGCAGCTTCTTATGGCTCAAATACGTTTATGATTTATACTGGCGCTCCGCAAAACACGCGTAGAAAGCCAATTGAAGAATTAAATATTGAAGCCGGCTTAGAACACATGAAAGCACATGATATGGCTGACATCGTCGTTCACGCGCCGTATATCATCAATATTGGCAATTCAGTGAAGCCAGAAACCTTTGAACTAGGTGTTAATTTCTTGCAATCTGAAATTGAACGTACGCGTGCGCTTGGTGCCAAGCAAATCGTACTTCATCCTGGCGCTCATGTTGGCGAAGGGGCAGACAAAGGGATTAAACAAATTATCCAAGGTCTTAACGAAGCATTAATACATGATCAAGATGTACAAATTGCTTTAGAAACAATGGCTGGAAAAGGTTCTGAATGCGGACGTACTTTTGAAGAAATTGCTCAAATTATTGATGGCGTAACGCATAATGAATTATTATCCGTTACTTTCGATACTTGTCACACACATGATGCTGGTTACGATATTGTAAATGATTTTGACGGGGTGTTAAATGAATTCGATAAAATTATCGGTGTTGATCGCTTAAAAGTGTTACATATCAATGATAGCAAGAACGAACGTGGTGCACATAAAGACCGACACGCTAACATTGGTTTCGGTCACATTGGCTTTGACGCACTTCATTATATTGTGCATCATCCGCAATTAGCGGACGTCCCGAAAATCCTTGAAACACCTTATGTTGGTGAAGATAAGGCATCGAAAAAAGCACCATATAAATGGGAAATCGCGATGTTAAGAAATGGCGAATTTGACCCAGATTTATTAAATAAAATCCAAAATAGTTAAAAAGGAGACGAAAATAATGACAAAAACACTTGTATTCGGTCATAAAAATCCAGATACAGATACGATTTGTTCTGCCATTAGTTACGCAGAATTAAAAAAAGCACAAGGAGCAGATATTGAAGCGGTTCGTTTAGGAGAGCTTAATAGTGAAACAGCTTTTGTTCTTGATTATTTCCAAGTAACAGCTCCACGCCTAGTTCAAACAGTTGCAAATGAAGTTTCTGAAGTTGCACTTGTTGATCATAATGAACGCCAACAAAGCGTAGACGATATTGACGATGTAACAGTTACAGCTGTAGTTGACCATCACCGTATCGCAAACTTCGAAACATCTGACCCACTTTATTACCGTGCTGAACCAGTTGGATGTACAACAACAATTCTTCTAAAAATGTTCCGCGAAAATGAAGTAGAAGTAAGTAAAACAGTTGCAGGTCTAATGCTTTCCGCAATTATTTCAGACACACTTCTTTTTCAATCGCCAACGTGCACGCAAGAAGACAAAGTAGCTGCTCAAAAATTGGCGCAGATTGCAGATGTTGATATTCAATCGTACGGCATGGAAATGCTAAAAGCAGGAGCAGATGTTAGCAAAAAAACAGTAGCTGAACTCCTACTTGATGCGAAAGAATTTAACATGAACGATAACAAAGTAGAAATTGCTCAAATCAATGTAGTGGACGTAAACGATGTGCTTAGCCGTCGCGCAGAAGTGGAAGCACTTATGACGCAAAATATTGTGGATAAAGGGCTTGATTTATATCTATTCGTCATCACTAATATCCTTACTAATGACTCTGTTGGAATCGCTATTGGTTCAAAAACAGCAGTCGTAGAAGAAGCATACGGTGTTAAATTTGTTGAAAACCAAGCACCACTTAAAGGCGTTGTATCTCGTAAAAAACAAGTTGTTCCAATTTTAACGGACACATTTGCTAAATAATTATATTAACCTGGAAAAGCTAAGCAACTTTTCCAGGTTTTCTTGTCTAATTTTTTAATTCGAAGTAATTACGATTTACATTTTCTCTATTATTTTATATACTAGTAAAAGCGGCTAGCAAATGCTGTCAAAGGAGAAACATGAATGAACAAAATCATAGAAGTAAATAATGTAAGCTATCATTATGATAAAGAACATGCCTTAGAAAACATTCATTTTCAAGTTGCAAAAGGCAGTTTTACTGGTTTAATTGGCCCTAATGGTTCAGGTAAATCAACTATGTTAAAGCTAATTCTTGGTGTACTCAAAAAACAACAAGGAAGCATCTCCTTATTTGGAGAAAAACAAGCAGATTTCAAAGACTGGGTCAAAATCGG
Organism: Listeria monocytogenes ATCC 19117; assembly: GCF_000307025.1. Classification (GTDB taxonomy): domain Bacteria; phylum Bacillota; class Bacilli; order Lactobacillales; family Listeriaceae; genus Listeria; species Listeria monocytogenes_B. The sequence continues at coordinate 1,471,869 of NC_018584.1, read as the reverse complement.
CTTCGTTTCTCAAAAATCGAACGCCTTTAACTCCGCATTCCCAGCCACTGTGAAAGAAGTTGTCGCAAGCGGATTAACAAAGAAAAAAGGCTTATTTAAAACATTAAACAATAAAGATAAAGAAGACATCGATTACGCTTTAAAGCGAGTAGAAATGACAGATTATCTGCATCGCAACATCGGGGAGCTCTCTGGTGGCCAACAGCAACGCGTTTTTATTGCACGTGCGCTAGTTAGCAGACCAGAACTTTTAATTCTAGATGAGCCAACCGTTGGAGTGGATGTCGAAAATGTCAAAGCTTTTTATGAACTTTTGGCCGAATTAAACCGGACAGAAGAAATGACACTTTTACTCGTGACACATGATTTGATGGCAGTGAATACGTATGTCAATCATGTTATTAGCATTAATAAGCGTATTATTTTTGACGGTTCCGCACATGAATATCAACATTATTTGGCTGACCGCGAACTTGAAATATTAGCAGAACAGCGTAGAAGGGAGGATGCTTGCCTTGATTGCGACGCTTCTCCAGTATGATTTTATTCGTAATACATTTATTGTAGGACTTGTGATCGGTATTGTAGCTCCATTACTTGGAAGTTTTATCGTTGTTAGAAAACTTTCTTTAATGGCAGATGCACTGAGTCATGTGACGCTTGGTGGGATTGCAGTAAGTTTATTTTTAAGTAAAACTTATTTACCATTAGCTGCCCTTAATCCGTTATATCTTGGCTTTGGTTTTTCCGTTGTAGGATCTTTATTAATGGAAAAACTTCGCAACGTCTATAAGCATTTTGAGGAACTAGCAATTCCAATTATTATGTCGGCTGGTATGGGTTTCTCTGTTATTTTTATTTCCTTAGCAAATGGCTTTAATACAGATTTGTTTAGTTATTTATTTGGGAGTGTTAGTGCTGTTAGCCGCACGGATATGATTACAATTGTCGTTACTGCGATTATTGTATTTATCGTTATTTTATCTTTATATAAAGAACTATTTCTGTTATCATTTGATGAAGAATATGCCAAAGTTTCAGGTCTAAAAGCCAAAGTATTCGATGTTATATTTATGGTATTAGTCGCTCTTGTAATAGCGTCTTCTATGCGAATCGTTGGTATTTTACTTGTTTCGTCTTTAATGACATTGCCTGTTGCAGCAGCTATTCGTATTGCTAAAGGATTTAAACAAACCATTTTATTATCGATTTTATTTGGTGAAATTGCCGTTATCGGTGGTCTGTTTACCGCTTATTACTTGAATTTAGCGCCGGGTGGAGCCATCGTTATTATATCCGTGCTACTTTTAATCGTCACCATTTTATATCAAAAAATACGTCAAAAAATCTTAATTTCAAAACGAGGTGAGGAAAATGGGACTTACAGCAACTGAAGCACTCATGAAAATGAAGGAAAAAGGCTATAAACACACAGATAAACGTGAATTTCTAATTAACTTACTAGCGAGGAAAAATAAATATTTGACGGCAAAAGATGTCTTAGAAAATATGAAAGATGATTTCCCGGGAATAAGTTTTGATACTATTTACCGCAATCTCTCTTTATTTGTAGAATTAGGTATTTTTGAAGAAACAGATCTTTCTGGTGAACGCAATTTCCGTTTAGCTTGTACACACGAGCATCACCATCATCATTTTATTTGCATGAAATGTGGGAAAACAAAAGAAATTATGATGTGCCCAATGGATTTTTTAACCGAAGCTTTACCCGGTTACCAAATTGACGGTCATAAATTCGAGGTTTACGGCGAATGTCCAGAATGTTTACAAGCCTCTTAATAGCAAAAGGTCCGAATTCCGGGCCTTTTTTATTTTATGCGTAATGTTCACAGTTATTTCATATTTGTTTCTTATTCTGGACACTTTTTATCGCTAAAGTAAGAAGTAGCCGAAAGACGAAGGAGAGGAACAGTTTGACAAAATTAAAAAAAGTGATGATTTCCGTAATAGCAGCTACATTACTACTACTCGCTGGTTGTGGAAGCAGTGCTGTTGTTAAAACAGATGCAGGAAGTGTCACACAAGATGAGCTTTACGAAGCGATGAAAACGACTTATGGAAATGAGGTCGTGCAACAACTTACTTTCAAAAAAATCTTAGAAGATAAATACACCGTAACAGAAAAAGAAGTAAATGCAGAATACAAGAAATACGAAGAACAATACGGTGACTCATTTGAATCAACGTTATCCTCTAATAATTTAACAAAAACTTCTTTCAAAGAAAATTTAGAGTATAATTTACTTGTTCAAAAAGCAACAGAAGCAAACATGAATGTAAGTGAAAGCAAGCTAAAAACCTACTACAAAACTTGGGAACCAGATATTACTGTGCGCCATATTTTAGTAGACGATGAAGCTACAGCGAAAGAAATTCAAACGAAATTAAAAAATGGTGAAAAATTCACTGATTTAGCTAAAGAATATTCTACAGATACAGCAACTAGTACAAATGGTGGGCTTTTAGATCCATTTGGTCCCGGTGAAATGGACGAAACATTTGAAAAAGCAGCCTATGCATTAGAAAATAAAGATGATGTAAGTGGCATTGTGAAATCTACCTACGGATATCACTTGATCCAATTAGTGAAGAAAACAGAAAAAGGCACTTACGCTAAAGAAAAAGCAAACGTAAAAGCCGCATATATTGAATCTCAATTAACCACAGAAAATATGACAGCTGCACTCAAAAAAGAGTTAAAAGCTGCTAATATTGATATTAAAGATAGTGATTTAAAAGATGCATTTGCAGATTACACAAGTACATCTTCAACAAGTTCCACAACAACATCTAACTAATATTACTTCGGATCCACCTATACAAAAAGCCCTTTACTGGTTTTGATTCCCGTCAAAAACACACTCCAGTAAAGGGCTTTTCTATGCAAATAAACGAATCATTGCCATGGAAATAATTCCAATAATAACAATCCACATTAAATTTTTAGTCAAAATAGCTGTTAGAATGGTAGGAAGTGATGCGAGTAAATTCTCTATATTAATTCCTGGAAAACCATTTTCCCTTGTAATTAATAAACTTTGAACGAACAGCGCAGTGAGGATACAAAGGGGGACATACGATAAATAACGAATCACTACATCTGGAAGCTGTAATTTACGCACAAATATAAACGGCAAGACACGCGGTATAAACGTCACAAGTCCACATCCAACAATGACAAATAAAGTATAGGAACTTAACGCCATCTTTCTATAATCACTCCCATCAAACATCCGAGTAAGGTTGCAGTTAAAATAGCTAGTTCTGGCGTCATCACACGCATAAAGAGAATTAAAAATACAGCGACTAGTATCATGACGAACAAACTCGTACTTATTTTTTTGCTTTTATCACTCACTACTTGTAAATATAGCAAACCGATAAACATTGCAGACAACGCAAAGTCTAAACCAAATTGTTCTGGATTTGGGAGCCAGTTGCCAATAAATGCCCCAACGATACAAGCGACAATCCATGCCAAGTAGGCAGTTACATTTATTCCGTGCATCCATTTAGCACTAACAGGTTTTTTATTACCAATCTGATTCATCGAAACCCCAAACGTTTCATCCGTCAGAAGGGCACCAATCCCAATATTATTCCACAAAGAATACTTCTTAAAATGAGGAGCTTCCGCCATACTCATTAAAAAATGCCTTGAATTAATTAAAAAAGTAGTAAAAATGATTGCTGATATCGGACTTTGTAGTAATAACAAACCAGAAATAATAAATTGCGCCGCACCTGCATAAACGATAATCGCAAGTAGCGTCACTTCTAAAAGGCTTAAATGGGATGCTTTTCCTACTACTCCTGCAGCGATACCAATCCCAGCATAACCAAGGACGGTAGGAAGGCAGGCTCTAACACCATCATAAAAACTAAGCTCATTTTCTTTTTCCAACAAAAATCCCCCTTGAAACAAAAACCCCGATACGATTATCTAAGGCTTTCCAAATCTGTTTTCTTTTCAAAATATTCTTCTGCCAAAATATCAATTTCTTTCTTAAGTTCTTCTACCATAATGGCTTCTGGTACTTTTCGGATGATTTTACCATGTCTAAAAAGAAGGCCTTCTCCATTTGAACCAGCAATTCCGATATCTGCTTCGCGAGCTTCTCCGGGACCGTTGACCGCACAGCCAAGCACGGCTACTTTAATCGGAGCTTTAATCGTTGCTATGTAATTTTCCACTTCATTAGCGATACGAATCAAATCAATCTCTATTCGACCGCAAGTAGGGCAGGAGATAAGCATGGCGGCATTCGAGGAAAGGCCAAACGATTTTAAAACCTCCCGGGCCACTTTTATCTCTTCCACAGGATCAGCACTCAAAGATACCCGTAATGTATTTCCAATGCCCAAACTGAGTATCGCTCCTAAACCAGCAGCACTTTTTATTCCTCCAGCAAACTGCGTACCAGATTCTGTAATTCCAAGATGTAGAGGATAATTAAATGCGCGACTAGCTTTATCATAAGCTTCAATTGCTAAATTCACATCAGAAGCTTTCAAAGAAACAATGATATCATAAAAATCTAAATCTTCGAGAATTTTAATATGGGCAAGTGCACTTTCTACCATTCCTTCAGCAGTAGGGTAACCGTATTTTTGAATAATTTTCTTTTCTAAACTACCAGCATTAACCCCAATACGGATTGGAATATTTTTTGCTTTAGCAGCATTAACCACTTTTTCCACTCGATCACGGCGACCGATGTTACCAGGATTAATCCGGATTTTGTCAACACCTGCATCAATAGCTTTAAGTGCTAGTCGGTAATCAAAATGAATATCTGCCACAAGAGGAATATGAATCCTTTTCTTGATGGCACTAAGAGCATTGGCTGCACGCTCATCAGGACAAGCAACTCGCACAATCTGACAACCCACCTCTTCTAATCGGTGAATTTCCGCTACTGTTGCTTCGACATCATGTGTCTTTGTAGTAGTCATGCTTTGGATAGTTAATTCCTCACTACCACCAATAGTTAAATTACCTACTTGGACTGGCCGAGTGTTTTCGCGAAAGATTCTTTCATTCAAAGAGACCGCTCCTTTAGACTAGCTTTTATTTTTTATCATACCATTTTCATGAAACAAAATCACGTGAATGATGCCACAAAAAAGCCACCTGCGTGAGCAAGTGGCTATCATTTATTTCTCTAAAATTGTAGGCTCGCTTGGAGGAATTGAACGAATCGCAAGGAAAACAAAAATCATACTCACGACCATATTAATTTCCATTCCAAAAGGAACAATAATTTGTAAAGCTTCCATAATCATAGTGAAAACTGCTGCCAGGGTAATACTGTAAGAAGCAATCATCCAATTTTGGCGGAAGGCGATACCAGTTCGGCCAAATCCAGAAAGGATAAATCCGAAAAGTGCATACAGTGCTACTCGGAAGAAGACCGAGCCTAACGTAAAGATAAAGAGCACTAGTAAAGCAATTGGAATAAAGTATTTAGCTAAAGACTCAATCGAATTATATAAATGAACTAAATCTGACTTATCACTAATTCCTGCTGTGTCATAACTAACAGATTGCGAAACACCAGCTGCAGTAATATAAATACTATCTGAAAGAAAAGCTACCGCGCTATCATAAGAAGCGATTTTATTATCTACATCATCCTTATCCAGTGTTCCAGAAGCATCAAAATAAATATGTAGTTCATCTTGATCAATCGAGATAGGTATATTCTTTGCATTTTTATCTGTTAACACTAATTTGCCATCAGTCACTTTAAAATCGGGGATTTCATTGGTGATAGTTTCTTCGCCAACTTTAAGTGCATTTTTTGTTGTAATGTTTGTAAAATATGCTAATGGAAGGAATGTTACAAATGATAAAACAATAATGTACACGATACTTTTCCTAATTTTATCATTTCGAAACGATGCTATATCCGCAGGGGAGTATAAACTCTTCCAGAAGCGTTTAAAAATATTCATTCTTTTTTCAACACCTCGCCTAATGGTTTAACTTTTGAGTTTCAGGGAAAAAGATACATGTATGTGCAAAAGAACGTACTTTTTCCACCTAAACTTAATCATAGCTCGAAATGGTTGCAAAATCAATGTTGAAACATCACTGAGCAGAAAAATTGCAAGCATTTCAGGAGCATGGTAGGCTAAATGGTGTAAGAAGAAACTGTTTTTAAGGTTGATAGTAGTTCTATTGAAATAGGACATGAAACTTTTGCCTTATACGTCATTTCTTTTCACGTAAAAACAATACAAGGAGGAATTTTTAATGACTTACGAATTACCTAAATTACCTTATACTTATGATGCTTTGGAGCCGAATTTTGATAAAGAAACTATGGAAATTCACTATACAAAGCACCACAATACTTATGTGACAAAACTAAATGAAGCGGTTGCTGGTCATCCTGAACTTGCAAGCAAATCTGTGGAAGAATTAGTAGCTAACTTAGATAGCGTTCCTGAAGATATTCGCGGCGCTGTCCGTAACCACGGTGGCGGTCATGCTAACCATACATTATTCTGGTCTATTCTTAGCCCAAATGGTGGCGGCGCTCCAACTGGTAATTTAAAAGCAGCAATCGAAAGCGAATTCGGTACTTTTGACGAATTTAAAGAAAAATTCAATGCAGCTGCTGCAGCACGTTTTGGTTCTGGCTGGGCTTGGCTAGTAGTTAATGATGGCAAATTAGAAATCGTTTCTACAGCTAACCAAGATTCTCCACTAAGCGATGGCAAAACACCTGTTCTTGGCTTAGATGTTTGGGAACATGCTTACTACCTTAAATTCCAAAATCGTCGTCCTGAATATATCGACACATTTTGGAATGTTATTAACTGGGATGAAGCTAACAAACGTTTTGACGCAGCTAAATAATAATCACAAGACTCACTTCGGTGGGTCTTTTTTTATTTCTAATGAATTTCTAATGAACTTACAGTGGAAAAATCATGTTATTTCAGCTACAATAGGGAAAGGTATTATTGAAAAGTGAGGTAACTATGCGTGAAACTAAATTTTAGAAAAAAGAAAAAAGATTCCACTAAGAAGAAACGCGCCATCATTCCACTACGTTTAAATATTCTATTCTTTATTATTTTTATATTATTCTCCGTGTTAATTTTACGTCTTGGTATTGTTCAAATTGTGCAAGGGGATACGTACAAACGTCAATTAGAAGAAACAGATAACGTAACAGTTTCCAAAAACGTACCACGTGGTAGCATTTATGACCGAAATTACAATTTGCTGGTTGGTAATTCAGCGGTTAAATCTATTACTTACACACGTAGTCAACAAACACAGACTGCAGAAACTCTACATGTAGCCCAAACATTAGAAAAGCTAATTACTGTCGAGCCTGAAAAGTTAACTGACCGTGATTTGAAAGATTACTGGATTTTAACGCATCAAACCGAATCGCTAAACCGCTTATCAGCGAAAGAACAAGCGCTTGATTCATCTAAAGCCTACAAAATCCAAGTTGACAAAGTGACAAAAGAAGATATCGCTAGCTTGACCAGTGAAGACTTAAAAGTAGCAACCATCTATAAGAAAATGACAACTGGATATGCTATGACTGAATCTGTTGTGAAAAATAAAGATGTAACAGACGAAGAAATCGCACGTGTCAGTGAAAATATGGACAGTTTACCTGGTGTAGATACTACTACAGACTGGAATCGTTATTACACATATGATGAAACTTTACGCTCAATTTTAGGTTCTGTTTCCACAGCTAAAGAAGGTCTACCAAAAGACAAAGCGGAATACTACTTATCTCAAGGATATAGTCGTAATGATCGCGTTGGTAAAAGCTATCTAGAAGCTCAATATGAAAGTGTGCTCGCTGGATCAAAATCTCAATCAGAAAGCGTACTTGATTCTAAAGGTAATATTATTGAAACTGTCAACAAATACGAAGGCTCCAAAGGGAAAGATTTAGTTCTTTCTGTTGATGTTGAATTTCAAAAAGCAGTAGAAGAAATTCTCAAAAAAAACATCAAACAAGGTAAACAATATGCTGGTTCAGATTTATTTGACCGCGCATTCGTTGTTGCCATGGATCCATATTCTGGAGAAGTCCTTGCATTAGCAGGACAGAAACTAAATGACAAGGGCGAGTTTGAAGATTATTCCCTTGGTACATTTACAACTGCCTACGCAATGGGCTCTGCTGTCAAAGGTTCTACTATCCTTGGTGGTATTATGGACGGTGCTATTACAAACAAAACTGTTTTCACTGACCAACCAATTGTACTAAAAGGAACAAAACCAAAGAGCTCATGGTTTAACAGAACCGGAGCTGGTAATAGACCACTTGACCCTGTAGGAGCTTTAGAAATTTCTTCTAACTCCTATATGTACCAAGTTGCAATGAAAATGGGTGGCGCAAACTATGTACCAAACGGACCTCTTAGAGCACCACTTAGCACCTTTGACGATATGCGTTACTACTACAACCAATTCGGTCTAGGTGTAAAAACTGGCATCGACCTTCCAGGTGAACAAACTGGTTATAAAGGGGACGACCAAACAATCGGTAAAATTCTCGATTTCGCTATCGGACAATATGACTCCTACACACCACTTCAAATGGCTCAATATGTTTCTACTATTGCCAATGGGGGCTCAAGAATCGCTCCTAGTATGGTAAAAGAAATTAGAAATCCAAGTACTAATGGTGACTCTGTCGGAACACTTGCAACAGCTAATGAACCAAAAGTATTAAATAAAATCGGTGTTTCTGAAAGTGATATCAAAACAGTACAACAAGGCTTCTATGAAGTAACACATGGTTCAACAGGTACCGCAAGAACTGTTTTCACTTCAAGTGATTACGATGTCGCTGGTAAAACAGGCACCGCAGATGCGTTCTATGATGGACCAAAAGAAGGTAACAAAATGGCCAGTGTTTGGAATACAACATTCGTCGGTTATGCGCCAGTGGAAAAACCGGAAATAGCAATTTCCGTTGTTGTTCCTTGGATTTATCGTCCATATGGTACGGACCAAAAAACAAATATGAAAATCTCCAAAGAAGTATTCGACAAATACTTCGAACTTAAAAAAGAACGCTCTGAATCGAAAAAAGATACTTCAAAAGTAGAACAACCAATTAACAACAAAGAAGCTGCTGCGAAAGCACAATCAGAACAAACCGAAAATTAATCAAAAACCACTTTCATTTATTTGGAAGTGGTTTTTTTATTTCAAACTAACAAACAATTTAAAAAAATAGTTGCTAATGCGTAGAAAAAACTGCGAAAAGGCTTTGTTTATGGTATGATAAAGTAAGTGTAAAATTAACCAGATTTCTGTTTTTAGGCAGGAATACGAGGATTAAATTGAAGGAGGAATTGTAAACTATGACAAAAAGCTATCATGTCGCAGTTGTAGGTGCAACTGGTGCAGTTGGTACCCAAATGATTGAATTACTAGAAGAGGCGGCGACTTTTAAGATAAAGCAAGTTTCATTCTTGTCTTCTATTCGTTCTGCTGGAAAAAAACTATCCTTCCGTGGTGAAGAAGTAACTATTCAAGAAGCCACACCTGAAAGTTTTGAAGGCGTAGATATCGCTTTATTTAGCGCTGGTGGTTCTGTATCGAAAGCACTTGCGAAAGAAGCAGTTAAACGTGGAGCTATCGTTATTGATAACACGAGTGCATATCGTATGGATCCAACAGTTCCTTTAGTCGTTCCAGAAGTGAATGAAAAAGCACTTTTCTCACATAAGGGTATTATTGCTAATCCTAACTGTTCCACTATTCAGATGGTAGCAGCCCTCGAACCGATTCGAGAAGCATTCGGCTTAAATCGTATTATTGTTTCCACTTATCAAGCTGTTTCTGGCTCTGGTGTAAGCGCGATTCAAGAATTAAAAGATGGTAGCAGAGCAGTTTTAGATAACAAAGAATTCACTCCACAAATCATGCCCGTTAAAGGGGACAAAAAACATTATCCAATTGCTTTTAATGCATTGCCACAAATTGACGTTTTCACAGAGAATGACTATACATACGAAGAAATGAAAATGATCAATGAAACAAAAAAAATCATGGAAGACAACACAATAAAAGTTTCTGCTACGTGCGTTCGTATCCCAGTAGTTAGCGGACACTCTGAAAGTGTTTATATCGAAGTGGATAAAGAAGGCATAACTGCTAAAGAAATCCAAAATGAACTAAAAAACGCACCTGGTATTGTCCTAGAAGATGACCCAGCAAATCAAGTTTACCCACAAGCTGTTCAAGCTGCAGGTAAGAAGGAAGTCTTCGTTGGTCGTATTCGTGCTGACATTGACGATCCTAAAGGTTTTCATATGTGGATTGTTTCTGACAACTTACTAAAAGGTGCCGCATGGAATTCGATTCAAATAGCTGAAAGTTTAGTTAAACTAGCGATTATTTAGAGGTGTAAGTAATGAAAATTATTGTCCAAAAATTTGGCGGAACATCCGTACAAAATGAAAAATCACGTTTGATGGCATTCAATCATATCAAACAAGTACTAAAAGAAGGATATAAAGTTGTTGTTGTCGTTTCAGCCATTGGTAGATACGGAGATCCTTATGCGACAGACACACTATTAGAACTTATTGGTGCTAAAAATACAAAGCTAACAGCAAGAGAACAAGATACTTTACTCTCTGTAGGCGAAACTATTTCAGCATCTGTATTTACCAATATGTTAAAAGAAGCAAATATTAAAGCAGAGGCGTTTTCTGGTGGTCAAGCAGGCATCATTACATCAGACGACCATTTAAATGCAAAAATCACAGAAGTGGATACAGCTCGTTTGAAAGATGCATTAACGAACCTTGATGTAGCTGTAGTTGCTGGCTTCCAAGGTATTACTGCAAATGGGGATATTTCCACATTAGGACGCGGAGGAAGTGATACATCCGCAGCGGCTCTAGGAGTTTCGTTACAAGCAGACTATATTGATATCTTTACAGATGTAGATGGAATGATGACAGCCGATCCACGTATTGTAGAACACGCACGTTCACTTCCACAAGTAAGCTATAACGAAGTAAGTAATATGGCTTACCAAGGAGCAAAAGTTATCCATCCACGTGCAGTCGAAATCGCGATGACAGCAAAAATCCCTATGCGAATCCGTTCTACTTATTTGGAAAGCACTGGAACACTTGTTACTTCATTAACCAATGATTCAGATCATTTTGACGTGAAAGAACGAATAGTAACCGGTGTAGCACATGTAACCAATTTAACACAAATATCCGTACAAACAGATACGGTAAAAGCGCAACAACTCGCTTTTAAAATATTAGCAGATGCAGGAATCAGCCTTGATTTCATTAACATCTCTACCAACTCTGTCATTTTTACGGTGCCAGAAGAAAAATCTCATGTAGTAAAACAACTATTAGAAGATGCAGACTTACAAACAACTGTACGACAAGCTTGTGCGAAAGTTTCTATTGTTGGCGCCGGAATCACAGGCGTTCCCGGTGTTACTGCAAAAATCGTTGGCGCATTATCTGAAAAAAATATCCCTATTTTACAATCAGCGGATAGTCATACTACTATTTGGGTATTAGTAAAAGAAGAGGACTTAATTTCAGCAGTCAATGCCCTTCATGACGTATTTTGTTTGGAAATTAAGTAAGGAGGAAATGAAAGATGGATTTAGGGAAAGTAATTACAGCAATGGTGACACCAATTCACCCAGAGAAAGATAAAGTATGCAAAAAAAGAATTCATCATCTCGTGAATCACTTAATCAAAAATGGCTCAGACGGTTTAGTAATCGCTGGAACAACTGGCGAATCTCCAACTTTATCCCATGATGAAAAAATAAAATTATTCCGCCAAGTAATTGAAACAAATGACGGACGTGCAAAATTAATTGCTGGAACAGGCTCCAATAACACAGCTGAAACAATTGCTTTTACAAAAGAAGTTGCTGAACTCGGTGGAATTGACGCTGTTTTAATCGTTGCACCGTATTACAATAAACCAAATCAAGATGGGTTATACGCGCACTTTGCTGCGGTTTCTGAAGCTTCTGATTTACCTGTAGTTATCTATAATATTCCGGGTCGTAGTGTGGTTAATATCGAGCCAGAAACAATTATCCGCCTAGCAAAATTACCTAATATTGTTGGTGTAAAAGAATCTAGCGGTAACTTGGATAATATAAGTAAAATCATTGCTGAAACCTCAGACGATTTCCAAGTATACAGTGGGGATGATAGCTTAACTTTACCAATCCTTGCAGTTGGTGGAAACGGCGTTATTTCTGTTGCTAGCCATGTTGTAGGAAATGAAATGCAAGAAATGATTCAAGCATTTGAGCGTGGAGAAGTTCAAAAAGCTGCTCAAATCCACCGAGAATTATTGCCACTCATGAACGGTTTATTCTCTGTACCAAACCCAGCACCGACAAAATATTTACTCAATCAACAAGGCATTAGCGTTGGGCCTGTAAGACTACCACTTGTAGATTTGAATGCTGAACAAGGAACGAAATTACAAGCTATATTAGAAGGACTTTCTAAATAGTTCAAAGGAGGTCTACGCTTTGACAATAAAAAAAGCGAAAAACATAAAAATCATTCCACTCGGCGGTGTCGATGAAAGTGGCAAAAATTTATATGTAGTAGAAATAGACGAAGATATCTTTATATTAGATGCGGGCTTAATGTTCCCAGAAAATGAATTACTAGGAATTGATATTGTTATTCCAGATTTCAAATATTTAGAAGAAAATAAAGATCGTGTAAAAGCTGTTTTCCTAACACACGGTCACGAAGATGCAATTGGAGCATTGCCATACTTGCTTCAAAAAATCAAAGCACCAGTTTATGGTACAGAATTAACGATAGCACTGGCAAAATCAGCACTTAAAGAACACCGTAAACTACGCTTCAAGAATTTCCATGTCGTTAACGAAGAAACAACTTTATCCTTTTCAAAAATTGATGTTTCCTTTTTCCGTACAACGCACACTATTCCTGATTCTGTTGGGATTGTTCTTGAAACAAGCGAAGGATCTATTGTTTATACAGGGGATTTCAAATTCGATCAATCAGCGAAGGACGGCTATGCTTCTGATTTAAGCCACATTGCAGAATTTGGCGAAAAAGGGGTACTAGCTTTACTTTCAGATAGTTCAGAGGCTGAGCACCCTGGAACAACGTCTAGCGATAGTTTAATTGAAGAAGAGATCAGACATGCTTTTAGAATGGCAGATGGCAGAATTATCGTTGCTTGTGTAGCTTCTAATTTAATTCGCTTACAACAAGTACTCGATGCATCCGTTGCAACCAAACGTAAAGTCGCTATTGTTGGTAAAGAATTAGAGCGCGTTTTCGAAATTGCTGGCAGTTTAGGTAAAATCGTCATTGAAGAAGACTTAATTGTTCCGTTAAAAGAACTTAAAAAATATAGCGATGACGAAATTACTATTATTGAAACAGGTAATCTAGGAGAACCAATTCAATCATTACAATTAATGACTAAAGGAAATCATCCACAATTCAACATCAAACCTGGTGATACTGTTTACATTACGACGACGCCATCACCATCTCTTGAAACAATGATGGCTAAAACAATGGATATGCTCTATAAAGCAGGCGCGAAAGTGCTCACTATGAGTAACAATCTATTCATCTCTGGCCATGCAAGCCAAGAAGATTTAAAATTAATGATTAACTTATTAAAACCAAGATATTTTGTTCCAGTTCACGGAGAATATCGCATGTTAATCAGTCACGCTAAATTAGCTCATGAAGTTGGTATGGCAAAATCAGAAGTATTTATCGTAGGTAAAGGTGAAATTTTAGAATATAAAAATGATAAAATGACAGCTGGTAATCGCGTATACTCTGGTAATACTTTAATTGATGGTTTAGGTGTTGGTGATGTTGGTAACATCGTGCTACGCGACCGTAAATTGCTCTCAGAAGACGGGATTTTCATTGTTGTAGTAACACTTAATCGTAAATCAAAAACCATTACTTCAGGACCAGAAATCATTTCACGTGGCTTTATTTATGTGAGAGAATCAGAACATTTGATTGAAGAATCTTCCAAAGTTGTTACAAAAATTGTTGAAAAAAATCTTCAAGAAACCGGCTTTGAATGGGCGAAATTAAAACAAGACATTCGTGACCAATTAAATCGCTACTTATTTGAACAAACAAAACGACGTCCAATGATTTTACCAATTATTATGGAAGTCTAGAATGAACTGCTACACATTCGTGTGTGGCAGTTTTTTTCGTTTGAAAGTGAAATCAGACGGGAAAACAAGCTAGGAAGGAGTGATTTAAATGGCAAAATTTACATATGATGTAGTAATAATCGGAAGTGGCGCAAGTGGTACAACGGTAGCATTTGAAGCACAGGCAGCTGGATTAAAAGTAGCAATTGTAGAGGAGCGGAGTTGGGGTGGAACGTGTGTCCTCAGAGGATGCGACCCTAAAAAAGTTCTCGTCGGAGCAAGAGAAGCAAGAAATCTTTCTACCAGACTTCGCGGCAAAGGTATTAAGCAAGCAGCGACAATTAGCTGGACAGATTTAATGGCATTTAAAGAAACTTTTGTTGAGAATGTGCCAGAAAGTCGTTTGGAAAACTTTCAAGAAGCCGGGATTGAAACATTCTTTGGTGCAGCTAGTTTCCAAGATTCCCATTCCTTACAAGTCGGCGATGATTTAATACAAGCTAATAAAATTGTCATCGCAACAGGAGCAACACCAAGCACGTTAAAAGTAGAAGGGCAAGAATACATTCAAACCAGTGATGATTTTTTATCACTTGAAAAACTCCCTGATTCTGTCGTGTTTATTGGTGGTGGCTATATTTCATTTGAATTTGCCTCCATAGCACTCGCAACAGGGAGAGAAGTGCATATTATCCACCATAATAGTGAACCTTTAAAAAAATTTGATCCTGATTTCGTGGCTGCATTAGTGTCCAATATGAAAGAAGAAGGTATCCATTTCCATTTTGACACAGATATTACGAAGGTTGAAAATAAGGGGGAAAAACTGCATATTCATGGCAAAGATGGATTTTCATTACAGACAGATTTAATTATTGGGGCAACTGGTAGAAAACCAAATATCGCGCATTTATCATTGGAAAATGCCAACATTGACTACACTAAAAAAGGCATTATCGTTAATGAAAAACTTCAAACCACTAATAACCCTCATATCTACGCATGTGGCGATGTCGCGGCAACAAAAGGAGCACCTTTAACACCCGTTGTCAGCATGGAAGCAGCATTTGTTGCTAAAAATGTCATTGGCGGCGACGAAAAAATGATTTATCCAGCAATACCAAGCGTCGTTTTTACGAGCCCCAAACTGGCAAGCATTGGTATAAGCGCAGAAGAAGCAAAAGCGCATCCAGAAAAATATCAAATTAAAAATCACGACACAACAAATTGGTATACTTATAAACGAACCAATGAACAAATTGCGCTCGCAAAAATCATTGAAGATAGAGAGTCGGGGCAAATCAAAGGCGCTCATTTTCTTAGTGAAGAAGCAGATTATATGATAAATTACGTTGCCATCTTAATGAAAGCTAATCTAACTTTGGCTGATTTACAATCTGTTATATTTGCCTATCCATCTCCAGCAAGTGACTTAACTGCTTTGAACTAGAGGCTAAATATGTTATAGTGAGGGAGAAATTCGCATAAAAGGAGCAAATAAGATGGAAATTTGGATCATTGCCGGAATATGTGCTTTCTTAATTTTTATCGCAGGTATCGTAATTTTATTTTTCCCAGCCAGACGGAAGATTGGAGCTATTTTAACTAGTGCAGGGATGTTATTAATGGTTGGCTCCATTATTGGTATCATTGTTAGTTTTTCACATTATCAGCAAGTACAAAATGATGTGTTTAATTATTCTTCTAAAGGAACAAGTCAAGCTACCCCAGAAGAAACGAAGACGTATAAAGTTAACTTTGAAGATTCCGCAGATAATATTAAGAAAAAAATCACTACTGTGACGGTCGAAAAAAAAGAAACTTATTCAACATCCGCAAGTAAGCCAGTAGACGGTAGTATTACTATCGCTTTAGAAATTACCAACAATGCAGTTAAAACTCTCGAAACCTATCCAAACCAAGGACAACTAGAGGCAAACAAGTTAGATTTAAATGGAGGAGACGCTGTTTTATCTAATTTTGATACAACTGAAATTAAGCCTGGCGAAACTGCCAAAGGAAAAATCGTTTTTCCCGTAGATAATTTAGACAAAGTTTCTGATATTTCATGGATTTCTTATAGTTTTCTAAGCTATCTGAAAGATTCATCCACACCAATCACGACAGAAACTGGCAAAATCGAACTAAAATAAAAACAATATCCCGAAAATGGGATATTGTTTTTTTGTCATTATTCTGCTACGTTCATTACTTCTTTTAGATACTCATCATAAGAAATTTCTTTATTGTAAAATTGGTCTTTTGATAAGTTAATGATGCGCGTTGCGATTGTTTGTAATAACTGATGATCATGAGAAGCAAAAATCATTGCGCCTTTAAATGCTTCCAAGCCGTTATTCAATGCTGTAATGGATTCTAAGTCCAAGTGGTTAGTAGGTTCGTCTAGTAAAAGAACGTTAGAACCTGAAAGCATCATTTTGGATAACATACAACGAACTTTTTCTCCACCAGATAAGACGCGTACTTTTTTAAGTACTTCATCGCCACTGAATAGCATACGACCAAGGAAGCCGCGTAAGAATGCTTCACTGTCATCTTCTGGAGAGAATTGACGTAACCATTCTACAAGACTCATGTCGTTTTCTTCAAAGAACTCTGAGTTATCTTTCGGGAAATAGCTTTGGCTTGTTGTAATTCCCCATTTATAACTACCCTCATCAGGTTCCATTTCACCAGCAAGGATTTGGAAAAGAACTGTTTTAGCAACCTCATCATCGCCAACTAAAGCAACTTTGTCATTTCGATTAATCGAGAAAGAAAGATTATCAAGA
Source organism: Listeria monocytogenes ATCC 19117 (assembly GCF_000307025.1). Classification (GTDB taxonomy): domain Bacteria; phylum Bacillota; class Bacilli; order Lactobacillales; family Listeriaceae; genus Listeria; species Listeria monocytogenes_B. The sequence continues at coordinate 1,454,867 of NC_018584.1, read as the reverse complement.
ATCTTCACACCATCGATTGTTTTAGACAAGTTTGTTACTGTTAGAAGGTCATTTCCAACTTCACGGTCTGGTTTGAACTGAATGAAAGGGTAACGACGACTAGAAGGTTGAATATCTTCCAGCGTGATTTTTTCGAGCATTTTTTTACGACTTGTTGCTTGTTTTGATTTCGATGCGTTCGCACTGAAACGAGCAATAAAGTCTTGTAATTCTTTCATTTTTTCTTCTTTTTTCTTGTTACGATCGCCCATCATTGTTTGAGCTAATTGGCTTGATTCATACCAGAAATCATAGTTTCCGACATATAATTTAATTTTGCTGAAATCAAGATCCGCAATGTGCGTACACACTTTATTTAAGAAGTGACGGTCATGGGATACTACGATAACAGTATTATCAAAGTTGATTAAAAATTCTTCTAACCAGTGAATCGCACGGATGTCAAGGTGGTTGGTAGGCTCATCCAGAAGTAAGATATCTGGTTTACCGAATAAAGCTTGTGCAAGAAGCACTTTCACTTTTTCTCCACCAGTTAAATCTTTCATTAGTTTTCCGTGTAAGTCAGTAGGGATACCTAGGCCGTTTAATAAAACAGCAGCGTCAGATTCTGCTTCCCAACCATCTAATTCAGCAAATTCGCCTTCTAGTTCTGCAGCGCGGATACCATCTTCATCACTGAAATCTTCTTTCATATAAATGGCATTTTTTTCGTCCATAATTTTGTATAGACGTTCATGTCCCATGATTACTGTGTTAAGAACTAGTTCATTATCATACTGAAAATGATCTTGGCGAAGGACAGCTAGACGCTCACCTGAACCAATATGCACATTACCACTTTGTGAATCAAGCTCGCCAGAAAGCACTTTTAGGAACGTTGATTTACCAGCACCATTCGCTCCAATAAGACCATAACAGTTACCTGGTAAAAATTTAATCGAAACATCTTCAAATAGCTTTTTATCGCCGTAGCGTAAGCCAACATTATTTACAGTTAACATTTTCTTCCTCCAATACTAAGTTACTTCTTCTTGAAATCAGAAAAAGCACAATTACTACTATTTTAACATGGTTAGTGTAGCAAAGAAAGCATACACACATAAATAAATGTTATAATATCAAAATAAGGAGGAGAGCCGGATGAATTACGAACAAATTTTACAAGAAAAAGTCGCGCTTTGTCTGACTTTGCAAGCTGCCAAAGAAACATTTCCGTTTGATAAAAAAACGCACGCTTTAACAGTTGGTGGGAAGATATTTGCGCTCATACATATGTATCACGGGGATTTATATGTTAGCGTTAAATGTCAGCCTGAAAAAATTGATTTGTTGCGTGATGAATATTTGAGCATAAAACCAGGTTACCATTTAAATAAAAAGCATTGGATTACACTTGTAATAAATGAAAATTACGATGTGGAAGCAGAAACTGAATTTGCCTTAATCAAAAATAGTTATCAGCTTATTTTTGATAAACTACCGAAAAAAGCACAAAATACTGTAAGATTTTCTGCAATTGATTAAAGAAAACAAATAATTCTTTACAAAAAAACATCTCATGCTATAATGATTGTTGTACGATAATTTCATAGACGTTACCACAGGGGGGGCTTCTTAGCTGAGATTGAGTCCACGTGTTTTTGGATTCTGACCCTTTGAACCTGTTCGTTAATACGAGCGTAGGGATTGTGGCGATTGCATTTCTAACAATAGAAACTGCTTTCTTCTGGGGTACGTTTTTGACCAAAAAGAAGAGGGGAGTTTATTTTTTATGCAAAACAAACGATTAATCATTTTACTTGAGTGTGCTATCTTTGCTGCAGTTGCGATGGTATTAAGTTTCATCCCGCTAGACATTGGTTCCAGTTTTTCCATCTCGCTTGGAATGATTCCAATGTATGTTATCGCGATTCGACGCGGTTTTTGGGCGGCTGGATTCGCAGGATTGTTATGGGGGTTACTACATTTCTTAACAGGTAAGGCATATATATTAATGCCCTCCCAGGCAATTATTGAGTATATTTTGGCATTCAGTTTTATTGCTTTCAGCGGTGTCTTTAGCAAGCAAGTTCGAAGTAATTTAGCTGCTAATCAACTCAAAAAAGCAATTGAATGGGCGTGGGGAACCATGATTATTGGAGGAGTAGCTCGATATTTTTGGCACTATGTCGCAGGAGTATTATTCTGGGGTGCTTATGCATTTCAAGGTTGGGGAGCACAACTATTTTCAATCGTGATGAATGGAGCTAGTTGCCTTGGTACCGTCCTTGTTTCAGGTATCATTATTTCGATATTATTGAAGACTTCACCAAAATTATTTTTACCAAAATAACCAAAAGGTCCAGAAGCAATTGCTTTTGGGCCTTTTTAAGTGTGTTATAATTAAATAAATACTATATTGCAGCTTATTACAATGCTCATTTTCACGATTACGAGTTTAGCATCGATGTCACACGTGCCACAAGTACGAAATCATCTTGTTTAGTAACTTCCGTTTGAATGTAACACTGTCTTTAAGCTGTTTTTTTGTATTTAAAAAGTTTAAATCTATACTAGTTAGGGAAATTAGTTACCGATTGCCAATTTTTTTGGTATTGGTAAAGAAAAAATGGAGGTGTGTAAGCGTGTTAAAATTCGAACACGTAACAAAGACTTATAAAGGGGGCAAAAAAGCAGTTAATGATCTAACACTAAACATCGATAAAGGAGAATTTGTTTGTTTTATCGGTCCAAGTGGTTGTGGGAAAACGACAACAATGAAGATGATTAACCGGCTTATTGAACCTACAGAAGGAAAAATATTTATTAATGATAAAGACATCATGGCGGAAGATCCCGTCAAACTAAGACGTTCTATTGGTTATGTTATTCAGCAAATTGGCTTGATGCCACATATGACGATTCGTGAAAATATCGTCCTTGTACCAAAATTACTTAAATGGTCCGAAGAGAAAAAACAAGAACGGGCAAAAGAATTAATTAAATTAGTAGATTTACCAGAAGAGTTTTTGGACCGTTACCCTTACGAATTAAGTGGTGGACAGCAGCAACGTATCGGTGTTTTAAGAGCGCTTGCAGCAGAGCAAAACTTAATTCTGATGGATGAACCTTTTGGAGCACTAGATCCAATTACTCGTGATTCCCTACAAGAAGAATTCAAAAATTTGCAAAAAGAACTTGGCAAGACGATTATTTTTGTTACCCATGATATGGATGAAGCGATTAAACTGGCGGACCGTATCGTCATTATGAAAGCTGGTGAAATTGTTCAATTTGATACTCCAGATGAAATTTTGCGTAACCCTGCGAATTCGTTTGTAGAAGATTTCATCGGTAAAGATCGCTTAATTGAAGCGAAACCAGATGTTACACAAGTAGCACAAATCATGAACACAAATCCAGTCTCTATTACAGCGGACAAATCACTCCAAGCTGCGATTACTGTGATGAAAGAGAAACGAGTAGATACATTACTTGTTGTCGATGAAGGTAACGTGTTGAAAGGATTTATCGATGTAGAGCAAATTGATTTAAATCGTCGTACGGCAACTTCTGTCATGGATATCATCGAGAAAAATGTCTTTTATGTGTATGAAGATACCTTGCTTCGCGATACTGTACAACGGATTCTAAAACGCGGCTATAAATACATTCCTGTAGTGGATAAAGATAAACGACTTGTCGGAATTGTTACTCGTGCCAGCTTAGTGGATATCGTGTATGACTCCATTTGGGGTACGGTAGAAGATGCGACAGAAAATCAGGAGGAACAGGCGGATTCCAAAACGACAGAACCAGAAATGAAGCAGGAGGGATAAGCTATGGACGCAATTGTTACATTTTTCCAAGAAAACGGCCATAACTTGCTTGTTCAAACATGGCAACATTTATTTATCTCCTTATCTGCTGTTATTTTAGGTATTGCGGTTGCAGTACCAACTGGGATTTTACTTACACGCTCACCAAAAGTAGCAAATTTTGTAATTGGTGTTGTTAGTGTTTTGCAAACCGTTCCTTCTCTTGCCATTTTGGCGTTTATTATTCCGTTTCTTGGTGTTGGTACATTACCAGCGATTATTGCGTTATTTATTTACGCACTTTTACCAATTTTACGAAACACGTTTATTGGTGTTCGAGGAGTCGACAAAAATTTAATTGAATCTGGTCGCGGCATGGGGATGACGAATTGGCAACTAATTATTAATGTCGAAATTCCTAACTCCATTTCCGTTATTATGGCTGGTATTCGTTTATCTGCAGTATATGTTATCGCTTGGGCAACGCTTGCTTCTTACATTGGAGCTGGTGGACTAGGAGACTTTATTTTTAATGGTTTAAACTTATACCGCCCCGATTTAATTCTTGGTGGGGCAATTCCTGTTACCATTTTAGCCCTTGTAGTAGAATTCGCGCTTGGAAAATTAGAATATCGTCTAACTCCAAAAGCCATCCGCGAAGCTCGGGAAGGGGGAGAATAACATGAAGAAAAAATTTATCGCGTTATTCAGCGTATTACTACTAACTAGTTCTCTTTTCTTATCTAGCTGTTCTTTACCAGGACTTGGAGGCAGTTCCAAAGATACTATTCGCATCGGTGCAATGGCAACAACTGAATCTCAAATCGTTTCGAATATTTTAAAAGAATTAATTGAACATGATACTGGCCTAAAAGTAGAAATCGTCAACAACCTTGGATCAACTATCGTTCAGCACCAAGCGATGTTAAATGGGGACGTAGATATTACTGCAACAAGATATACCGGTACAGATTTAGTTGGTCCACTTGGTGAAGAAGCAATTAAAGATCCAGAAAAAGCTTTAGCAGCTGTTAAGAAAGGTTTTGAAGAACGTTTCCACCAAACCTGGTTTGATTCTTACGGTTTTGCTAATACGTATGTGTTTATGGTACGCCAAGACACTGCGAAAAAATACAATTTAAACACCGTAAGTGATATGCGAAAAGTAGAAAATGAGCTCACTGCTGGTGTCGATAATTCTTGGATGGAACGTGAAGGCGATGGCTATAAAGCATTTTCAAAAGCCTATGATATCGAATTCAAGAAAATTTTCCCAATGCAAATCGGCTTGATTTACACAGCACTTAAAAACAATCAAATGGATGTGGCGCTTGGTTATTCAACAGACGGACGTATCCCAACTTACAATTTAAAACTATTAAAAGATGATAAAAAATTCTTCCCACCATATGATGCTTCAGCTCTAGCAACAGATGAAATTTTAAAGAAACATCCAGAATTAAAAACGACTATCAATAAATTAAAAGGTAAAATTTCGACAGAAGAAATGCAAAAACTTAATTATGAAGCGGATGGCAAATTGAAAGAACCGTCCATCGTAGCGCAAGAATTCTTGCAAAAAAATAATTACTTTGAAGGTAAAAACTAAGGAGGTGCCAAAAGATGGACACATTAAAACAATTAATTGATTATTACCAAACAAATGGAAGTTATGTCATGGAAGAGTTCTGGCGGCATTTCTTGATGAGTGCTTACGGAGTTATCTTCGCAGCAATCATCGCAATACCGCTCGGAGTATATATTGCAAGAAAAAAACGCTTAGCTGGCTGGGTTATCCAAATCGCTAATATCATCCAAACAATTCCGGCACTAGCAATGTTAGCCGTACTTATGCTTATAATGGGCTTAGGGACGAATACAGTCGTCTTATCCTTATTCCTATATTCTTTACTACCAATTCTAAAAAACACCTATACGGGCATTAGAAACGTTGATGGCGCACTTTTAGAATCTGGTAAAGCGATGGGGATGACAAAATGGCAAGTACTACGCCTCATAGAAATGCCACTCGCATTATCTGTTATTATGGCAGGTATTCGAAATGCACTTGTTATTGCTATTGGTGTAGCGGCAATTGGGACATTCGTTGGAGCAGGAGGTCTCGGTGATATTATTGTACGCGGAACAAATGCAACAAATGGTACTGCTATCATTTTAGCTGGTGCTATCCCAACCGCAGTTATGGCCATATTAGCCGATGTACTTCTCGGTTGGGTCGAACGCACACTAAACCCAGTTAAAAACAAAAGAAAATCACTAACCGAAGCCTTATAAAAATATACGAAAACACAACCTATCATTTCTATAAAACGGTTGTGTTTTTCGTTTGACAAAGAATGTTTCCCGTAGTAAACTTTTTATCATAAACGAAAGAAGGTCAGGGAGCATGAAAAAGGATAAAACAGAACGTACAAAACAAAGCTGGAGAAAAGCACAGAATGCTCCCAGCTTAAGCGAAGTAAATAATTCCGTAGCTATTCCTAAAAACGCAAAATTTTTCCGTAAATTATTTGCCTTTATGGGTCCAGGTGCACTTATTGCGGTCGGCTATGTCGATCCAGGGAACTGGGCAACATCTATTGCCGGCGGGTCAGAGTTTGGTTACACATTGTTATCCGTTATTTTAATTTCTAATATTCTAGCCGTTTTATTACAATCACTTGCATCAAAATTAGGCATTGTCACCGGTCGCGATTTAGCCCAAGCTTCAAGTGATCACTTTTCTAAACCATTTGGATTCGTTCTTTGGATTTTAGCTGAATTAGCGATTATAGCAACAGATATCGCAGAAGTCATCGGTAGTGCGATTGCGCTTAATTTACTATTTGGGATTCCATTAATTTGGGGAGTTTGTATTACTGCATTAGATATTTTTCTCGTATTATTTTTACAACATAAAGGTTTCCGCTACATAGAAGTTATTGTTATTACTTTAATGGTTACGATTCTTGTATGTTTTGGTGCGGAAATGGTGATGTCTCATCCTGATATGCAAGCAATAGCAAAAGGTTTTATTCCACAATCAGAAATTGTTACTAATCCAGCTATGCTTTATATTGCACTTGGTATTCTTGGGGCAACAGTGATGCCACATAATTTATATTTGCATTCATCTATTGTTCAAACCAGACAATACGCTCGAACAAAAGAAGGGAAGAAAGAAGCGATTCGTTTTTCCTTTATCGATTCCACTTTTTCTTTAACGATTGCATTATTAATCAATGCATCGATTTTAATTTTAGCGGCTGCCGCATTTTATACGACCGGTCAGCATAATGTCGCTGGTATTGAGGATGCTTACAAATTACTCAATCCAACACTTGGAAGCAGTATCGCCAGCACTGTTTTTGCAGTAGCATTACTCGCATCAGGGCAAAATTCTACTTTAACAGGAACATTAGCTGGTCAAATCGTCATGGAAGGTTTCCTTAATATCCGTTTAAAACCAGTAGTGCGCCGTTTGTTAACACGTGTACTTGCAATCGTTCCAGCTGTTATTATCACAGCACTTTACGGGGCAAATGGTATCAATGAACTACTCATTTTTAGCCAAGTTATTCTATCAATGCAATTATCGTTCGCAGTTATCCCATTAGTTATGTTCACAAGTGATAAACAAAAGATGGGCGAATTCGTCAATCCAACATGGTTAAAAATCATTTCTTGGGCTGTCGCCATTTTTATTGCAGTCTTAAACATCTACTTGTTATTTTATACTTTGACGTCATTATAAATAAGGGAAGAAGACAATAATTATATTATGTAAACAATTAAAAATAATTTTCTCATTTCTTTCCCTCGAAATTTTCATCTTTATACTATATAATTGAATTATATAATACTAATGGCGTAGTAAAGGTGTTGATTAACGATGACGGATAAACTATTAAAACAACATAAAAGGCTTTTAGAACAGCAACATAAACTACCGTACACAATCAATTTGAGCGGAGAAGTTTTCACAATTATTATTTATACTAAATTAAGTAAAGTAGCTGGTGTGACAGTATTAAATTCACAAGAAGAACCAGCCACAGTGAAAGAAGCAGAAGCAGTAGTTAATCGCATTCAAAAGTATAATTTCTATTTTGAATACTTAGGCAAACGCGCACATGTAATCAAAGAACGCGATAGCATTATTGCTGAAAAAATAGAGCAAACACAATTGATTTTAAATGATAATACTATTTTTGGTGAAAAAATGCAGCCAACTATTGATGAACTTAATTTAGCGATGGAGGTTTATAAGCAACAACAACGCAAAATGGATGTTTATCAAGAAGATATTACTCTACTCAATCAAAAAATCAAAATGCAAGGTGAAATTCTAGAAGAAGACTGGGAATCCGCTGAAAATTTATCGATTGCATTTGCTAAAGCAGCTTATGCGCAAAGTATTTATTTAGAAGCAACCCGAAAAAATCGCAAACAATTAGCAAAATGGTTCCATCTTCATCAAAAAGAATTACCTACTGACAAACAAAAAGCGTTAAGTAAAATGGTATCTGTTCTAAGTGACACAAATGCCGGTCTTGTTTTCGATCAAATTATTTCACTTAGACCACTACTTGAAGAAGGCTTGATGCTTGATCACGAGCAATCACTAACCCAAAGAGCTGCTGAATTCAACAAAGAATTTGAAACACATTGTCGTTTTTACAAACCAAACATTAATAAAGTCAAAAACTTAATTAGACAATAAAAAAGCGAAGTGGCGTAAAACCACTTCGCTTTTTTTATTTAATAATACCTTGATCTTTCAAATAGTCTTTGGCAACTGTATAAGCTGATTTGCCATTTACATTCACTTCATAATTCATTTTACGCATTTCATCATCTGTAATTTTCCCAGCTAGTTTATTTAATGGTTTTTTCAGTTCTGGGTATTTTTCTAATGTTTTTGTCAGCATAAGCGGTGCACCTTGATAAGGAGGGAAGAGCTGCTGATCGTCTTCTAGGACTTTTAATTTATATTGGGCGAGTTCACTATCTGTTGAGTAAGCATCTAGTAAATTGATGTCTCCAGATTTAATTGCATTATATCGCAGTTTTGGCTCCATTGTTTTCAAGTTAGAGAATGTGAGACCATATTTATCTTGAATGCCTTTATAACCATCCGAACGGTCTTTAAACTCCAGTGTGAATCCAGCTTTTACTTGGTCAGATACTGGGCCAAGATCAGATATTTTTTCTAAATTATTTTCTTTTGCAAATTCTGGTGAAACCGCAAGAGCATAGGTGTTATTATATTTCATCGGTTTTAAATAAGACATATTAAAATCTTTTGCCAAACCATCACGTGCTTGCGTATACACTTCTTCAGGATCATGTGTTTTTGCATTTTCTTTTAAGAATGTCTCTAGCACTGTTCCTGTAAATTCAGGATAAATATCAATATCACCTGATTTTAATGCATTAAAAACGAAGCTCGTTTTACCCATATTCGGCTTCACATTAACTTTTAAATCTGTTTCGTCCTCAATAACTAGTTTGTACATATTAATCAAAATTTCTGGTTCTGCACCTAATTTACCTGCAATCGTAATTTCTTTTTTATCAGACGCAAAATAAGGAACGACGATAATTGCGGCAGTTAATAAGATACCTGCTGAAATCGTAATAATTGTGCTTTTAAAAGATGCTTTTTCAAGGAAACGTAGTAAGAAATCAAACAAAATCGCTAGTAACGCTGCTGGAATTGCACCTAATAGAATTAAACTATTATCATTGCGGTCAATCCCTAGTAGAATCAAGTCCCCGAGTCCACCTGCACCAATTAAGGCAGCAAGTGTCGCTGTACCGATGATTAATACCATCGCTGTACGAATACCAGCCATAATTACTGGCATAGCAAGAGGAAGTTGTACTTTGTATAATCTTTTCCATTTGTTCATTCCCATTGCGCGTGAGGCTTCAACAAGGGCTGGGTCGACTTCTTTTATCCCAGTATATGTATTCCTTAAAATAGGTAAGAGGGCGTAAATAACAAGCGCAATAATCGCTGGAACTATCCCAATACCAACGAGCGGAATTAACAAACCAAGTAGTGCCAGAGAAGGAATTGTTTGAAAAATAGCGGCTACTTGAATAATTGGTTCAGCGAGACGCTTATGTCTAGTTAAATAAATCCCAAGAGGTAAGGCAATTAACACCGCTATAAAAAGAGAGACAAAGGAAATTTGAATATGTTGTACTAAAGCTGTGAATAGTTCATCTTTACGGACAGTAAATGTATCTATAAGAGTATTCATACAAGCTCACCTGAACTTTCCAGATGACGCGCTAAGAATTGCATCACATGTTTATTTGAAACTGTACCGATAAAATTACCTGCTTCGTCTGTGACAGGAATTGACTGTTCTTCCGCGATTCGCCGAACAAGGTTTTCGACAGGCTCCGCTGATGAAATTCCAAGTGTGCCATCACTAGTTTGATACGAATAAAACAGGTCAGCTTCTATTAAGTCCTTCACCGTAAAGTTTGCTTCTAAAATTGGCGTATTGAAAGCATGTCCAGATGCTAAGAAATCTTTAACGAAGTCATTTTCTGGATTTTTCATAATTTCTTGTGGTGTTGCTACTTGGACAATTTCACCGCCTTGCATTACGCAAATTCTGTCACCAAGCGCTAAAGCCTCTTGCATATCATGGGTAACAAATACGATAGTTTTCTTGATTTTCTTTTGAAGTGCGGAAATATCTTGCTGTAAACGTTGGCGAGAAATCGGATCAAGTGCACTAAAAGGTTCATCCATCAGAATAATTCCAGGATCTGCTGCAAGGGCCCGAACAACACCAACCCGTTGCTGTTCACCACCAGATAATTCAGCTGGTTTGCGATGACGATAACTTTCAGGATCCAAGCCAACACTATCTAATAATTCCGTAATCCGGTCATGAATTTTCTCCTTGCTCCATTTTTTTAATTCCGGAACGATAGCGATATTTTCTTCAATAGTCATGTGAGGAAAGAGCGCAATTTGTTGTAAAACATAGCCGATATCCCAGCGAAGTTCATGAATATCATAATCACTAATTCGCTTTTCATTAATATAAATGGTTCCAGTTGTCAGTGGAATCAAGCGATTAATCATTTTTAGTGTTGTTGTTTTCCCGCAACCACTCGGTCCGATGAAAACAAAGAACTCGCCGTCTTTTATGTCCAAAGTTACATTATTTACTGCTGCTGTTTTATCATCGCTGTATTTTTTGGATACATTATCAAAACGAATCATTTTTTCATCCCTTTCCTTTTTAATCAAACGTATGTTCTACATCATAACATTTTTAATTATATTACTCAAGAACATATCATCCAATTACCCTAAATCATCCCTAAATATTCCTAATTTAAGAAAAAAACTATGGAATTCTTTGTAAAAGAGAGGTTCCATGATAAAATAAAGGAAGTGATTTTTAAACTACAACCATGAAAGGTTTGAAATAAATAATGAATAACTTACAAACACAGTTTCCGCATATAGCGATTAAATTAAATGAACCGTTGTCTAAGTATACCTATACAAAAACAGGCGGCGCGGCAGACGTATTCGTTATGCCAAAAACAATAGAAGAGACGCAAGAAGTGGTGGCCTACTGTCACCAAAATAAAATCCCTCTTACTATTCTCGGAAATGGTTCCAATCTAATCATTAAAGACGGCGGAATTCGCGGCGTTATTTTACATCTTGATTTACTACAAACCATTGAAAGAAACAATACCCAAATTATCGCCATGAGTGGTGCCAAACTCATTGATACAGCAAAATTCGCTTTAGATGAAAGCTTAAGCGGACTTGAATTTGCTTGTGGTATTCCCGGATCTATTGGGGGAGCACTACATATGAATGCAGGAGCATACGGAGGCGAAATTAGTGATGTTTTAGAAGCTGCAACCGTGCTGACACAAACAGGTGAATTAAAAAAACTAAAACGTTCAGAACTAAAAGCAGCTTATCGCTTTAGTACTATTGCAGAAAAAAATTACATCGTATTAGATGCTACTTTTTCTTTGGCCTTAGAAGAAAAAAACCTAATTCAAGCAAAAATGGATGAACTTACTGCAGCACGTGAAGCTAAACAACCATTAGAGTATCCATCTTGTGGTAGTGTATTCAAACGTCCACCAGGTCACTTTGCGGGTAAATTAATTCAAGATAGTGGCTTGCAAGGCCATATTATTGGCGGCGCGCAAGTTTCTTTAAAACATGCTGGATTTATCGTTAATATCGGTGGGGCAACTGCGACTGACTACATGAATTTAATTGCTTACGTCCAACAAACGGTTCGCGAGAAATTTGATGTAGAGTTAGAAACAGAAGTTAAAATCATAGGCGAAGATAAATAGAGGAGGGCATCCATTTTTGAAAGAGCTTAGTTCATTTTTACAAAATCGTAGTGTGCGGCGAGTTGGCGTATTTATATTAATTGCCTTCGTTTTATACTTATTAAGAAGCCAAATGAATATTATTTTACTAACATTCATTTTTTCTTACCTTATTACACGTTTAGAGAATTTTATTTTACGGAGAATCTCCATTTATCGGCAAATTATTGTGTTGTTACTTTATGTTTTAATCGCCGCAGTTATCATCTTCGTATTTGTTAAGTACATTCCTGTCTTAGCGGATCAAATAAATCAACTAGTGAAATTCGGAAATACTTTCTTAACGACAGATAGCAACAATGACTTCATTAATTACATTGTTAGTTTAGCGAATCAATTTGATATTATGAAATACACAGAACAGGGTGTTTCAATGATATTAACTTATTTAACTAATGTGGGAACTGTATTGATGAACGTCTTTATCGCACTAATGTTAAGTCTATTTTTCTCACTAGGAAAAGAACATTTAGTTTCATTCACGAATCAATTTTCTACTAGTAAAATTGGTTTTATCTATGAAGAAGTGAAGTTCTTTGGATCCAAATTTGTTGCTACTTTTGGTAAAGTTATTGAAGCACAATTTATCATTGCGCTTGTGAATGCCATTTTAACGACGATAGCACTTTGGATTTTAGGTTTCCCGCAATTGATGACTTTATCCATAATGGTGTTTTTGCTTGGTTTGATTCCAGTGGCAGGGGTGATTATTTCTCTTGTCCCGTTAACTATCATTGGTTATTCTATCGGCGGCGTGGAATACATTTTCTACATTTTAGTCGTTGTTATTATTATCCATGCACTCGAATCTTATGTCCTTAATCCAAAACTTATGTCAGCGAAAACAAATTTACCAGTTTTTTATACTTTCATTATTCTTATTTTCGGAGAGCATTTCTTCGGTATTTGGGGATTAATCGTTGGTATTCCAGTTGTGATGTTCTTCTTAGATGTGCTCGGCGTTACGAATCAAGAAGAAATCGAACAGCCAAAGGACACAATCAGTCATACGTAATTCACACGGGGGTTCTTCCAGATTTTCTGGAAAATCCCTGTTTTTTTGAAGGGGGAGAAAATAATGGAAAAACATCTTTTTGTGATTTCATTAGACGCACTTGGAGCACTTGATTTAAAAGATACGACAGATTTGCCCGTTTTACGGGAATTAATTAAGACAGGAACTCACATCCAAGAAGTTGAAACCATTTATCCATCACTGACATATCCAGCGCACACAAGTATTATCACGGGGCATTATCCCGCAACTCATGGGATTATTAATAACACAAAAGTTCAACCTGAAAAAGATTCTCCTGATTGGTATTGGTATAAAAAAGCCATTCAAGTACCAACACTTTATGATTTAGCCAAAGAGAAAGGGATGACGACCGCTGCTTTTTTATGGCCGGTTGCAGCAAAAAGTGGAATTGATTATAATATTGCTGAAATTTTTCCAAATCGCTTTTGGTTAACGCAAATGATGGTGTCATTACATGCTAGCTCACCATTATTTTTAATAGATATGGACCGAAAATTTGGTCATCTGCGAAAGGGAATCAACCAACCAGACTTAGATATATTTTTGACAGCTAGCGTAGTTGATACAATTAAAGCGAAAAGGCCAAGATTACTTTTAACACATTTGGTTGATATGGATAGTATGCGACATGCGCACGGAGTAGATTCCCCTGAAGCAAAAGCGGCCTTAAAACGACACGATGAGCGGTTAGCTGCGATTATCCAAGCTACAAAAGAAGCTGGCATTTATGAAAATACTGTCTTTGCTATTCTAGGTGATCATTATCAAATTAATGTAACACACGCCATACGCCTAAATGTCCTTTTTGCCAAACAGGGCTGGATGACCGTAGTGGACGATAAGATTACGGAATGGGATGTCTACGCTAAAAGTTGTGACGGTTCCAGTTATATTTACACAAAAAACAATCAACATAATCAAGAAATCCAGCATTTACTTCAAAACATGGCTGAAATAGAAGAAATTTTGCCGAAAGAAGAAATAGCACTTCGTGGTGCTGATCCTAATGCTACTTTTATGGTTGAAGGGAGGGCTGGTTTTTATTTTATGGATGATTTAGATGGACCGGTTTACGAGAAAGTCACTGATGAAATGCTTGGAAAACCAGGTTACTATAAAGCAGTTCACGGTTATTCTCCTAAAAAGCCAGATTACAAAACCACGATTATTTTTAATGGACCTGGCATTAAAAAAGGAGACAAAATCAGCAATGCTCATTTAGTTGACGAAGCGCCTACATTTGCACACATTTTGGACTTACAATTTCCAAATACTGCTGGCTCTGTCATAGAAGCGATATTTGAATAGAAAAGGGGAGAAACACACTTGGCATATACAAAAGAGGAGAAAAGTTGGATTTTTCAAGATTGGGCGAATTCCGCCTACTCAATCATGATAACAACTGCGATTTTACCAATTTATTTTAAAGGGGTAGCAGCGAGTGCCGGGATTGCTGACAGTACATCGACCGCGTACTGGGGATACGCGAACTCGATTGGAACATTACTTATTTCATTATTAGCTCCGATACTCGGAACCATTGCAGATTATCAATTTTTTAAAAAGCGATTTTTCGGAATTTTTACTGCCATCGGGATTGGCTTTACTTTCTTATTAGTTTTCATACCCACAGATGCCTGGCTATTGTTACTGGGGTTCTATGTACTCTCATTAATTGGCTTTTCTGGCGCAAATATTTTTTATGATGCCTTTTTAATTGATGTAACAACGAACGACCGGATGGATAGAGTGTCATCTGCCGGATATGCGTATGGTTATTTAGGAAGTTGTATTCCTTTTATTATCTTTATTATTTTCCAAGCGACAGGTATCTTGCCAATCAGTGATGTGGCACTCGTCAATATTGGTTTTGTGATGACGGCGCTTTGGTGGCTATTTTTCACGATTCCCATGTGGAAAAACGTTCATCAAATTCACTATATTCCAGCGGTGAAACGTCCAGTCAGAACTAGTTTTAAAAGATTGTTTCATACAATTAGCCACATTAGTGAACATAAAAATATTGTTATCTTTTTAATTGCTTATTTTTTCTACATAGATGGGGTTGATACAATTTTCCGCATGGCGACATCATACGGGATTGATCTTGGGATTTCTCAGACGACATTAATTTTAATTCTTTTAATGACACAACTCGTTGCATTTCCGTTCACTTTATTATACGGATACTTAGCCAAACGTTTCAGTGCAAAACCGCTTATCTTTACCGCGATTTTTGTTTATATTATTATTTGTATTTATGCGGTTTTCATGAAATCTGCACTTGATTTTTGGATATTAGCGATGTTAGTTGGAACTTCGCAAGGTGGTATTCAAGCATTAAGTAGATCATTCTTCGGAAAAATTATTCCTAAAAAGCGTTCGAATGAGTTTTACGGATTTTATAATATTTTCGGGAAATTTTCAGCAATCATGGGGCCCGCACTTATGGGTGTAATCACACAAATTACTGGAAAAACGCAATACGGTGTGGCTAGTTTAATTGTACTTTTCCTCGTTGGCGGTATTTTATTTGTGTTCGTAAAAGAGAAAAACTTAGAAAATCTTTAAACCCTTTTAAGAAAGTCCTTATTTTCACATGTTATCCTTGAGGTAGCCTTTGAAAAGGAGGACGCCAGGATGAAAAGATACTTTATAATTCTTATTTTACCAATCCTTTCTATATTTGCTGCAGTGACGATGTATTTTTCCTGGTTTCAGGGATGGCTTTATTTTTACTTAAAGCACGTAATGGCCACAGTTAGTCATATGGGCTACATTACGGTTGGCATCACGGCGATATTACTCTATTTTGTCACAGTACAATTAGTAAACTGGAAAACAAATAAAGCATTACTTGTTTTTTGCTACATTATTTATTTCAGTATTCTACTCTGTTTGTTATTCGGAAAGGCTTCCGACACGCAAGGATTTTCAAGTGATACTTTTGGGTTTGTTGATACATTTTTATCAGGTAATTTACGCGTCATTATCATAGGAAATGTATTAGCCTTTGTACCAATTGGTTTTTTACTCAAAAAATTAGGTTTTTTCACCGCATTACTATCAGCTGGAATGTTGATATTCGCTGTAGAAGGGGCGCAGTACATGCTACATGTAGGATTCTTTGACACCGGAGATGTATTCCTGAATGTTTGTGGTATCATGCTTGGCTACATTGTGATTCGTTTTTTATCCCCAAGAAAATATAAAGAGCTCAAAGTAAAACCGACTAGCTGATTTAGCCTAGTCGGTTTTTTGATTATTTTTTAATATATTGACGTTTATGCTCTTGAATACCAGTTAATACAATGGTTGCTGGGTCACTAGCAGGATCCACTTCAAACGTCGAACCATCTTTAGGTAATTGTTGTTTGAATTTCGTTTCATAATCTGGAATAGCAAGTTTCGTACGGTTTGCTAACAATTCCGCATGTTCATCTTTACGGATATATTTTTTATAGTCAGGTTGTAGCACTCCATGGAAGAACTCGCCAACAGCACCAGACCCGTAACTAAAGAAGCCAATTTTATCCTCTGCTTGTAAATCTGCTTGATTGTCTAACAAGGAAATAAAGCTTAAATAGAGGGAACCAGTGTAAATATTACCGACATTGCGGCTATAAAGCGTACTTAGACGATAATTTTCTAGCAATCTTTCTTGAACCTCAGTTGGAGCTGTTTCAATAATAGTATCTAACGCTTTTTTACCCATTTTTGTATATGGTAAGTGGAAACAAATAGCTGCAAAATCTTCTAAGTTCTTGCCAAATTTTGCTGAATACTTTTCCCAAATGGTTTGGAAAAAGTGAATGTACTGCTCCGTCGAATATTTACCTTCTACACATGCATACTCAGAGTAAACAGGGCGCCAGAAGTCCATAATATCTTCTGTATAAAACACATTATCGTCTTCAAGTGTGATACAACGTGGATCAGCAGCAATAACCATCGCAACAGCTCCAGCTCCTTGAGTTGCTTCGCCGCCAGTTGCCAAGCCGTAACGAGCAATATCCGATCCGATAACCAGTACTTTACTATCAGGATGTTTCGCAACATAATCTTTCGCTAAATTAATTCCTGCAGTGGCTCCGTAGCAAGCTTCTTTTATTTCAATTGCACGAGAGAACGGCTGAATACCTAGCAAACGGTGAATATAAACCGCGCCAGCCTTTGACTCATCAATTCCTGATTCTGTCGCCAAAATAACTAAATCAATTTTTTTCAAATCTTCTTCATCTAAAATCTGTAAAGCTGCATTTGCGCCCATTGTTACTGAATCTTGCGTAATCGGAGCAAAAGCCATTTTATCTTGGCCAATACCAATAGTAAACTTGTTAGGATCAATATTTCTAGCTTCAGCAAGTTCTACCATATCAACATAAAATGCAGGAGTATAAAAACCTATTTTATCAATTCCAATTTTCATATGTAAGCTCAAGTCCTTTATATTTTATTTGTAAGTACTTTAATTTTAGTAGAAAAATGCACAAAATACAATACATTGGGCTTAATCTAGTGAGTTTTTAGCTAGTTTCATGATATAATACGGATAGATTACATTTAAAGGAGATTGCTATGAAAGAAGTAGTTATAATAGATGCAGTTAGAACACCAATTGGAAAATTTGGTGGTAGTTTGAAAGACATCAGTGCAGTAGACCTTGGCGCTACCGCTCTAAAAGGTGTTTTAGAAAGAGCCAATATTGCTCCAGAACGGGTGGATCAAGTGATTTTTGGTAATGTATTACAAGCTGGACTTGGCCAAAATGTAGCTAGACAAATCGCTATTAAAGCAGGAATTCCTTATAAAGTACCCGGAGTCACAATCAATGAAGTTTGTGGATCTGGCTTAAAATCGGTTATGCTTGGTAGGCAAGCAATTCAGCTAGGGGAGGCTGACATCGTAGCCGTTGGTGGGACCGAAAATATGTCCCAAGCACCACTTTTACTTAATCCCGAGCTAGCTGGCGAAGAAATCGATCCAAAAAAACTAAGAAATAGCATGTTAATTGATGGTTTAACAGATGTTTACGGCGAGTATCACATGGGAATTACTGCAGAAAATGTTGCAGAGAAATTCTCCGTAACCAGAGAAGAACAAGATGAATTTGCCCATAACTCACAAATGAAGGCCGCGAATGCACAAGAAAAAAACCTTTTTGAAGAGGAAATTATTCCTGTAAAGCTTCCAGACGGTTCATTTTTTGAAGCCGATGAAACGATTCGCGCGAATTCAACTCTAGAAAAATTAGCTACTTTGAAAAGCGTATTCAAAGAAGGTGGAACGGTTACAGCCGGCAATGCTTCCGGTATCAATGATGGAGCTTCCGCAATTATTTTAATGTCGAAAGAAAAGGCAGTCGCGGAAAACATTCCTTATATCGCAACAATCAAAGTAACCTCTGAAGTTGGTGTCGATCCAGCACTTATGGGTTACGCGCCATACTATGCAGTAAATGAAGCTTTAAACAAAGGTGGATATTCTATCGATGACATTGATTTATTCCATTTAAACGAAGCTTTTGCATCGCAGTCAGTTGCAGTGGCTCGTGATTTAAAAATTCCAGAAGAGAAACTTAATATTTACGGTGGAGCAATTGCACTAGGCCATCCAATTGGAGCTTCTGGTGCACGCATTATTGCCTCATTGTTAAATGAGTTAAAACATGAAAATAAGCACATCGGTGTCGCTTCCTTGTGTGTTGGTGGTGGTATTGGTATTGCAATTATCCTTGAAAAAGCTTGATAGTAGTACATTTAATGTTAATAAAAAAGCTAAATCAGCTAATAGTTGATTTTAGCTTTTTATGATTTCGTTTTTGTCTTTTTTGTGAACAAACCGCCAATTTGTTTTGTGAAACTTCTTACAAAAACAAGTATTTGTACGGTTTTGGTGCTAGAATGTAATTATTCTAACAAGCAGGAGGACATTATGAAGCACACTAAAAAAATTACATTTAGCTTTATTATATTTATGACAATTCTAAGTATCACTTTTAATCCTTTTTCAGCCAAAGCAGCACCCTTAATGCTTAATTTACCTGAACCACAAGTGGATCAACTCTATATTGGAGATGACTATATTACCGGAAAATTACAACAAGAAATACCTATGCATTATCCCGGCAATGCAGCTTATGTGCTTTTTAACAATAAACAATATAATATCACCGACTATACGGTTGAAAATGACGTGAATTTCCGTCTAAAATTACCTAAAACGCTGGAAGCTGGAGACACACTAAACTATTTTACCATAACTGGTAACGTACTTGATCCAGTTGCTTATCCTGGACAAGAATCATACAAATTAGCCGGACCTTTCACTCCAATTGAAAAGGCAAATATACAAATTAATTATGTTGACGAAACAAACCAAACACTTGCAACGTCCGACACATTATCCGGAAAACTCGGTGAAACTTATACAACATCTCCAAAAGCAATTGATGGCTACCAAGTAAAAGAAACACCAACAAACGCAACAGGCACCTACACAACAAACACTGAAACAATACAAGTGAATTACGTATATGAAAAAACAGCAGTAGAAGGGGCAAACGTATCTGTAGAATATATAGATGAAGCAACTAATGAATCTATCGCCCCAACCGAAACACTTTCTGGAAAAATAGGCGCGACTTTCCAAGCAGAAGTAAAAGAACTCGACGGCTACGAATTAAGCCAAGTGCCATCAAATCAATCAGGAACATACACCGACCAACCACAATCCGTTATTTTCAAATATAAAAAAATAACAACGCCTGTTGAAGTCGCAAAAGATGTAACTGTAACGTATAAAGACACTAAAGGAAATCAACTTGCTGATCCAGTTATTTTAAAAGGTGACATCGGATCAACTTTCGAAACAGAAGCAAAATCTTTTAAAGGCTATAAATTAACTAAAACACCAAGTAACCACATTGGCTCATTTACGAGTGATAGTCAAGAAGTTGATTATGTATATAGTAAAGATAGCTCGATTATCACACCGCCAGTTGACCCAGATAAACCAATTGTAATTAATCCTGTAAAACCAGTCAATCCAGCCACACCAACTGTACCAAACAAAAACATTCCAAAAAAGAAAATCACTAAAACTGTAAACCAAACAGATAAAACAACTACAGCTTCCGAGTTACCAAAAACAGGTGACAGCGAAAATAATTTACCATTAATTATCGGTGTTAGTTTGTTAATCAGCGGAGTTTATATCTTCACTACAAGAAGAAAACGAGTGAAATAAGTTTTACTTAGCCTTAATCATGATTATGATTAAGGCTTTTGTAATTAAATAGTTTTGTTTTAAGCAATTCTTAGTAAGTATTGATAATAACTTTTTTGAAAGTGAGAGAAGGCAATGATTTTCCTCTTACTTAATCTTAATTTTCTAGTTTACATAATATATATTATAGGAAGTAATACATATTATTGCAAACAACCAATAAACACTTATCCCAAGCATTCATTGGCTATTTATCAGCAATAACTCTTCAATTTCTTATAACTATCAATTACAAACAGCTCTTTATCATACACATTATCCAATAATCCTTTCGTTTGTTTTCCAGAACGCTTATTATACTTTAAAGCATACAGCAAAAATGATAAATTTAATTTTTCGTCACAGCCTTCAGTTACATCTGGTCGCGCATTCGTCATGTATTTAAATCTTCTTTTAACTATATTTGCTACACACAGAAACAATGGAATTTTTATCCAAATAACTAAATCTGCATGTTCGAGTCTTTTCTCCAAATTAAAGAAATAATCACCATCTATAATATACTTTTTTTCAGAACGCAGAATTCCGTTCACTTTATCCTCGAAATCCGCTTTTTCAACTGCATTCCAATTCTCCAGCCAAAAAAGCTTATCTAAATGACAGACTTCAAAATCATAACATTTTCCAAGTTTTGCAGCAAAAGTTGACTTACCAGCGCCGTTAGGACCAATTATTAATACTTTTTTCTTGTTAGATAATACAGATTGCAATTCATTTTGTTTATTCATTTACGCGCTCCTTATCTAAGTATGGCTAATCTAACGCATTTAAAGTTCGGTTTCAAGAGAATCATCCGCTACATACTCCAAAATATCACCTGGTTGGCAGTTTAAGACTCTACATATTTCATTTAGAGTAGAAAAACGAATGGCGCTTACTTTACCAGTTTTTATTTTGGATAAGTTTACATTTGCTACACCAACTTCTTGGGATAACTGGTTTAAAGACATTTTACGGTCGGCCATTACTCGATCTAGCCTCAATACAATTGCCATTTTTTTCGCTCCAATCATAAAGTTTCGTCGGATTCTTTTTGCAAAGATGCTCCATAACGAAATATTTCAGTTAAACAATAAAAAATAATTGCAAAGAAAAATGACATATTCAAACCAAAAGTAATGCTATAACCCGGTATGAGTACTGTATGTAAAACAGAATACATAATTTGCGGTGCTAGCGAATAGACAAGCAATATCCCTGCAATTCTCCGCAATCTGTTAACAGTAAGATCGCTAAAAGGCATAAACTCAGCAGCTAAATCTTTAAAAATCATACTTGCGGTCCATAGTAGCAATGCTATTAAAACACTAGAAAAAGCAGCTATAACTACTAAAATCCATTCCTCAATTTGATTATATTGTTGATTTTCCACACCAGAAAAAAATTCTGTTTGAAAATAAAATACAGTATCTGATTCTAATTTATTCATCATAATATTTTTACTACTAAAAAACTTCATTAAAACAACTATTATAGTCATTATTACCGAACTGATCGATAAAATTTTAAGTGCAATATGTAGAAAATAACTTACTTTTTGTAATCGTTTTAATTTCATAATAATCGCTCCCTTTTTTCTAGATTATACCTAAAAGAAAGATAAAATGTCAATAATTTTTAACGATAATCATTAAATAATTAACTTTTAGCATAAAAAAAGACTGAGCCGGATTACTCAGTCTCTTTATTATTTTATTCACTTTCTATAGAAGTAGATTGTTGTAAGGTAAAATGTGATGGTTTTAGTTTAATAAATAGTAATCCCATGCCTGCCAAACAAATGACGCTCGCTACGATAAATGGCATTTTCATACCAAGCGCTTCGCTGAGTAACCCAGAACAAAGTGGCGCAAACGCAGCGCCTAACCAACGCACAAAATTATATGCTCCACTAGTCACACTTCTTGCATACGGTGAATGTTCCATAACAGTGGTTGTAAATAGTGCGTTATTGATTCCTAAAATCAAGCCAGAAATAACAATCAAACCTATATCTACAGCTGTATTATCAATAAATCCAAGTAATGCTAAGATAACAGCACATGCCAGTAAAGATCCTTTTAATATTTGTTTGCTATTAAAACGAAACTCCAACGCATGTGAAATTTTTGCCGAACCCAACGCCAAACATAATCCCCAAGCAAAAAATACAAAACCAATTTGAATTGCTGATAACCCAAGAATAAGTGGCGAATAAGCTAAAATTGTAAAGAAACAATAATAATAAAACATTCCACTAAAAGCAATTTGTAAGAATGGTCGATATTTGAATAAATGGAGCATTTGCTTGATAGCAACCTCATTTTTCTCTGTAGGTGCTGGCGCGACTTTCTTCGGTTCTTTTACTTTAAATAAAATAAGTAAAAATGCGATAAAAATTAGACAAGCTGTCGCAAAAAATGGATAGCGCCAAGAAATATTACCTAGAATACCTCCTAGTAGTGGTCCAAATGCCATCCCAAGGCCCATAGAAGCTTCGTAAATCCCAATTGCATGTCCAGGTGTCTCTGATAAAGCAATAAGCATTGTCATCGCAGTAGCCATGAACATAGAGTTACCAAAACCCCAACCAGCCCGAAAAATAGATAAAGCACCAATTGTATCAGATAAACCACATAATAATGCAAAAATAGTAACAATAAATAGTCCGATAACGATTAACTTTTTATCTCCAAGCTTTCCTGCAACAATACCAATCGGAATCATCATAATCGCCATAGTAAAAATATAAGCGGTGAATAACATTTCTACTTGAGAGTGAGATGCCCCAATACTTTCTGCAATAGAAGGTAAAAGTGGATCAACAACCCCTATTCCCATAAACGCAAGCAAACTAGCTGCTGCTGTTATCCATTTCCCCGTATTCATTTCCTTGTCTGTCATCATAATACAACTACACTTCCCTTTCCAAATAAAACTCAATTATTATATTACGCTTGATAAATACTAATGTCAATATTTACATATATAATTTATTACATATATAACCATTTTACTTATTAGTGTTTATCGCTTACAATAAGATTAAATAGAAATTTAGAGGTGCTATTGTATGATACCAAATGTCTTAGAATATACGTTATTACAAATGATTGCTCGTGAAGCATCTAGTGGTTATGAACTCGCAAACAGGCTTCGAATTATGCAAAATACACATCATAGCCAAATTTATCCTTCTTTATCTAAGTTAGAAAAAGCAGGTTTTTTAGTTGTCCATAAGCATTCCCAAGATAAAAAGCCTGATAAAAAAGTCTATACTATCACACAAACCGGCTTAGACTCCCTGCTTGAATGGTCTGAAACACCACTTAAAATCCCTGTCACACGAGATGAATTTACAACAAAAGTACAGCTTGACTGGCTAAACAATGCCAGAACCAAAGGGCTTATTCAAGAAAGAGAAAGCTATTTAAAAGAGCAATTAGGTTTAATTGAAGAAACACTGGATCATTTCGCTAAATTATTTGACCTAAAAACCAAACAAGACAAGCTAAAAAACATGTCTTATCAAGTCTATGCAAGACGATTAGATTTGATTCATACCGAATTAAAATGGTGTGAGGAAATGTATAAAATACTATAAAAAAACCGGCGAATACTAAGTTCGCCGGTTTTTACTATTTATAACTACTAGTTTCTAAGATTTTATTGGCAAGTGCTACCACTTCTTCTTCTGGCGCCTCGATTCCTTCTAACGGATAACGAATGCCCATTTCTTTCCATTTGTAAACACCCATTGTATGGTATGGAAGCACATCCACTTGTTTTACGTTTGGAAGAGTTTGAATGAATTCGTGGAGCTTTGTTAAATCTTCTGGATCATCTGTCTTGGTTGGAATTAGTACATGTCTAATCCAAATTGGTTGCTCTTTGTCACGTAAATAATGAGCAAAATCGATTATTGGTGCATTAGATTTCGTTGTCAGTTTTAAATGCTTTTCTGGGTTGATTTGCTTAATATCCAGTAAAATTAAATCCGTTACTTCCATCAAACGATCCAATTTCTCAATAAACTCCGGATCACGTGTGAAACAACCACCACAAGAATCAATAGTTGTGTGCACTCCTGCTGCTTTACATAGCGTGAAAAACTCGATTAGGAAATCTACTTGAAGCAACGGTTCACCGCCACTAACTGTCACGCCGCCACCTGATGCATCCCAAAACTCTTTATACTTAATTGCTTCGTCAAATACATCTTGGGCAGAACGTTCTGTGCCAGTACCAATTTTCCAAGTATCGGGATTATGACAAAATTGGCAACGAAGTAAACACCCCTGCATAAAAACAATAAAGCGGATACCTGGACCGTCTACTGTTCCCATTGTTTCTACTGAATGAACTCTTCCTAAAACCTCTGTCATAATTCTCCTCTTCCTTTCCTAAATAACAAGGATTGCTACGGTGAGCAATCCTTGCCAAAGCGTTCTCGCCTAATTATTACATGGATTCGTGCATTGTACGGTGAATAACATCTAATTGTTGTTCACGTGTTAATTTGATGAAGTTAACTGCATATCCAGATACACGGATAGTTAATTGCGGATACTCTTCTGGATGATCCATCGCATCTAGTAATGTATCACGATTGAATACGTTGATGTTTAAGTGATGTCCCATTTTTGTAGAATAACCATCTAGCATTGCAACTAAGTTATTGATTTGAGATTCGTCTTCGCGACCTAAAGCTTTTGGTACGATAGAGAATGTGTTAGAAATACCATCTTGACCATATTCGTAAGGAAGTTTAGCAACAGAAGATAAAGAAGCTAAAGCACCTTTTGTATCACGGCCATGCATTGGGTTCGCACCTGGTGCAAATGGTTCTCCTGCACGACGTCCGTCTGGAGTGTTACCAGTTTTCTTACCATAAACCACGTTAGAAGTGATTGTAAGAACAGAAGTTGTGTGAACTGCATCACGGTAAGTTTTATGTTTTCTAACTTTAGTCATGAATGTTTTTAGAAGTTCTACAGCAATTTCGTCTACACGGTCATCATTATTTCCGTATTTAGGATAGTCGCCTTCGATTTCATAATCAACCACGATGCCATCTTCGTCACGAATTGGACGAACAGTAGCATATTTAATAGCAGATAAGGAGTCAGCTGCAACAGAAAGTCCAGCGATACCAGTTGCCATAGTACGTAATACTTCTGTATCATGTAAAGCCATTTCGATACGTTCGTAAGCGTATTTATCATGCATATAGTGAATAACATTTAATGTATTAAGGTAAAGTTCTGCAATCCATTCCATCATTGCATCATATTTTTCCATTACTTCTTTGTAGTCTAATACGTCGCCTTCAACTGGACGATAAGCAGGTCCAACTTGTGCTTTAGATTTTTCATCGATACCACCATTGATTGCGTAAAGAAGTGTTTTAGCAAGGTTGGCACGAGCACCAAAGAATTGCATTTGTTTACCAACGCGCATTGCAGATACACAACATGCGATTGCATAGTCATCTCCCCATTTAGGGCGCATAACATCGTCATTTTCGTATTGAATAGCAGATGTTTTGATAGACATTTTAGCACAGAATTTCTTGAATCCTGATGGTAAATGAGTGGACCAAAGTACAGTTAAGTTTGGTTCTGGAGCAGGTCCTAAGTTATCTAAAGTGTGTAAGAAACGGAATGAGTTTTTCGTTACAAGTGGAACGCCTTCTTCTGTAATACCACCGATGGATTCAGTAACCCATGTTGGATCTCCAGAGAATAATTCATTGTAATCTGGTGTACGAGCAAATTTTACAAGGCGTAATTTCATGATGAAGTGGTCAACGATTTCTTGCGCTTCTTCTTCAGTAATTAAGCCGTTACGAAGATCACGTTCTACATAAATATCAAGGAATGTAGATGTACGTCCTAAGCTCATTGCAGCACCATTTTGTTCTTTAATTGCTGCTAAGTAACCAAGGTATAACCATTGGAAAGCTTCTTGTGCAGTTTTAGCTGGGCGACCAAGATCGAAACCATGTTTTTCGCCTAGTACTTTTAATTCGCCAAGAGCACGAATTTGTTCGTTAAGTTCTTCACGTTGACGGATAACGTCATCGCTCATTGTACGTAAACCTGTATTGTTTAAATCTTGTTTCTTTTGTTTAATTAAGAAGTCTACTCCGTAAAGTGCTACACGACGGTAGTCACCGATAATACGGCCACGGCCATAAGCATCTGGAAGACCAGTAATTACGCCTGATTTACGAGCTGCGCGCATTTCAGCAGTATAAGCATCAAATACACCTTGGTTATGCGTTTTACGGTATTCAGAAAAAATATGACTAATTTCTTCGTCTACTTTAAAGCCATAAGATTCAGCTGCAACTTCTGCCATACGGATTCCACCGAATGGTTGCAAAGCGCGTTTGAAAGGTACGTCAGTTTGAACACCGACAACTTTTTCTAAGTCTTTGTTTAAGTAACCTGGGTCATGTGAAGTGATGGTTGAAACGATTTTGGTATCCATATCCAGTACGCCACCGTTTTCACGTTCTTTTTTAGTTAAGTCCATTACTTGATCCCAAAGTTTTGTAGTTGCTTCGGTTGGGCCAACTAAGAATGTGTCGTCACCGTCATATAAGCGATAGTTTTTTAAGATAAAGTCACGTACATCTACTTCTTGTTGCCAGTTACCACCTGCGAATTCATACCATTGTTCAGTCATCATATAACCTCCATTTATTGTTCATTCTCGAGCGTGCTTTTTTGAGCAAACTAATTTATAAATAATCTACACTGTTATCATAACATATTCTCTGGAAAATGCTACAGTTTTGTGCAATATTTTTCAAACTTTTTTATGACTTTTTTGTGTCTTTTAAACTTAAAAAGCTTAAAATTACCTTTAAATAGCCATTTCCCTAATTTATTATGATTCTAATTTTGTTTTTATTTTAATTATTAATTTTTGCTGTACCACTCCAACTCCCCTTACCTGTTATGGTACAGTTTAAAGGTGGCTATTTTATATAGAACAGTTAGAAACCGCTTAAAACGTTGTCTAGCAATGTTCCACGGGTAAATATAGCGTTTTCATTGTTTTTCATAAGAACAGCTAAGTCGTTATTGCTACACGACTTAGCTGTTTATTTACCATAAATGTTTATTGGATGTTGTAACTGCGATGGCCCCGCTAGCTATTACTTGATTGACTTGTTCACTAGTTTCAATTAATCCTCCTGCAATTACAGGGATATGAAGCTTTTGAGTCATCTTTTGTACTTGCTCAGGAATAATACCTGGTAAAAGTTCAATACAATCAGGTTGGACTTTTTGTATCAATGCTACACCTTTGTTATAGGCGCTTGAATCAATCATGAAAAGACGTTGTATGGCTAGCATTTTGTGCTGTTTAGCTTTCATAATGGCATTTCCTCTAGTCGAAATAATACCATCAGGACAAATTTCTGTACATAAAAAGTCTATTGCGTAGTCGTCATTTTTCAGTCCATTGACTAAATCGGCATGTAATAAAACTTTTTTCCCGCCGGCTTGTGCGTATTTGACTAATGCTTTTAATTGAGCCACATGTGTTTCCAGCATCACCATATATGTCAAATCAAGCTCTAAAATTTTTTCCATATCTTTTTGATTATGTGCAGCTGGGATGATTGATTGATTGGAAAATGGTAACTCCAAATTATTTCCTCCTCTTTTACATCACACGTTTAAACATTTTTTCTAGTTCATATGTTGAGTATTGGATAATCACCGGACGTCCATGAGGACAAGTGAATGGATCGCTTGCTTCTCTCAGTGTATCGAGTAATGCTTCCATGTCTTGCGTTGTTAAATAGTGATTTGCTTTAATTGATTTTTTACAACTCATCATAATAGCTGTGTCTTCCCTTAATTTATGAATACTTATGCTTGGAGCGGATAACGCTTCATCAATAATTTCCCGAAGCATCTCCTCTTCTTGGTCTTTCGGGAACCAAGTTGGATGCGCACGAATGATAAAACTATTTTGCCCGAAGTTCTCTAGGAAAACGCCGACCTCTTCTAATTTAGCTTTTTGTTCTTCTAAACGAACATACTCATCCGCTGGAAATTCAAGCACAATAGGAACAAGTAATTCTTGCAACTCGCGACTAACTTCTCCAATTTTCTCACGATAAAATTCGTATTTAATCCGTTCCTGTGCTGCATGTTGATCAATGATATATAAGCCATTTTCATTTTGCGCAAAAATATAAGTTGCATGCATTTGACCAATTGGATACATTTTAGGAATACGTTCTTTCGTATGCTCTTCTTGCTCCGCTTGAGATTCTGGTTCATAGGACGGCATTGTTTCCAAAATAAAATCATCTTCTCGCGGAGCATCCTCATCTGAAGGGACATATTCCGGGATAGTTGGTTTTGAAAAAAGAGTTGGTGTTTCTTTTACGGGTTTATTTTCTTCAAAAGACATTTGGATTTGTTCCGATTTTTGGTCTTCTTTTTGTTTTTTAGAAATCTCTCCATCTGGAATTAGTTGCAATTTGTGGAAAGTCTCTTTAATCATTTGACTAATTAGTTGTCCTAATTCTTTTTCTTTACTTAAGCGGACTTCTAATTTAGCAGGATGAACGTTTACATCTACAATAATTGGGTCCATCTCGATTTGGAGAACGATAATCGGGAAACGGCCAATTGGTAAGAGCGTGTGATATCCTTCTTGAATAGCTTTTACTAATGCGAAATTTTTAATAAAACGACCGTTAATGATGGTCGAAATATAATTACGGTTAGAGCGGTTCACTTCTGGTAATACAGCATATCCAGAAATTTTAAAATCAAGTGACTCTGCTTTAACTGGTACTGATTTTTTTGCAATCGAAACACCGTAAATTGCTGCAATTACTTGGCGTAAATCCCCATTCCCATTGGTTTGTAATAAAGGTTTTCCGTTGTGTGAAAAGCGGAAACTGATATCTGGATGCGCCAAAGCTAAGCGATTTAGAATATCGGTTATGTTACCAAGCTCGGTTGGTAAACTTTTCAAATATTTTAGGCGTGCTGGCGTATTAAAGAACAACTGGGATACTTCGATTTGTGTTCCTTTTCTAGCATGTCCGCTTTTTTGTTCGATTATTTTCCCGCCTTCTAAAGAAATGGTCGTTCCTTTTGCTTCGCCAGTGGAAGTTTCCATCTCTAAATGGGACACAGAGGCAATACTTGGAAGTGCCTCACCGCGGAATCCTAGTGTATGCACACGGAATAAATCTGCTTCGTTTTTGATTTTGCTTGTGGCGTGACGTAAAAAAGCTGTTGCGACATCTTCTTCTTCAATGCCACTACCGTTATCAATAATGGTAATTTTATTTAATCCCGCTTCTTCCACTAAAATATCTATGACGGTGCTCCCTGCATCAATTGCATTTTCTACTAATTCTTTAACGACTGAAGCAGGGCGTTCTACTACTTCTCCGGCAGCAATTTTATTGGATAGAGCATCGGTTAATTCGACAATATGTTTAGCCATTTAAAACCCGCCTTTCTTTTTAATGGATTTTACTTTGAAGTTCGTATAATTTATTCATCGCGTCCATTGGTGTCATCTGCATAATGTTCATGGAGGCAATTTCTTTTAGTAGTTTTGTTTCTTTAGAAGATACTTTCTTTTCTGGCTCCACTGGGAACATCGACAGTTGCACTTCTTCGTGAACTTCTTCTGGCTGCTTCACGCTAGCGATAATGATTTTCTTATCGTCATTTTCCAGTTGTTCTAAAATACGGCTCGCTCGTTCAATAAGTGATTTTGGTAATTCTGCTAGCTCAGCGACATGAATACCATAACTTTTGTCTGCTGGGCCTTCTTTAATTTTATGAAGGAAAACTACTTTGCCATTTTCTTCTACAGCACTAACGTGAATATTTTGTAACCCACTCAGTTCTTTCTCCAAATCAGTTAATTCATGATAATGGGTGGAGAAAAGTGTTTTAGCATGGACATTTTCATGGATATATTCAATGATTGCTTGAGCAAGCGCCATTCCGTCGTAAGTAGCTGTTCCACGACCAATTTCATCAAATAAAATTAAACTATCTTTCGTTGCGTGAACAATGGCATTTCTAGCTTCTAACATTTCTACCATAAATGTACTTTGACCGGCAATTAGATCATCTGCTGCGCCAATTCTCGTGAAAATTTGGTCAAAAATTGGTAATATCGCTTCTTCTGCAGGAACAAAACAACCAACTTGCGCGCAGATTGCTGTTAAGGCTACTTGGCGCATATAAGTGCTTTTACCTGACATATTAGGACCAGTTATAAGTAAAATTTCCCGATTTTCATCTAAATCACAGTCATTTGCTACATAGCTCTGGGCACCCATTACTTTTTCTACAACGGGATGACGACCTTGTTTTACGTGCAGGGAACCGTCTTCGCTTAATGTCGGACGAATGAAATGGTTTTTCTCGCTAATATCCGCAAAACTTTGCAGGCAATCGATTTCACTAACAGATTTGGCTAATTTTTGCAGACGTTCTATGTAGTCTTTTACCATTTCTCGTACTTCAGAAAATAATTGGTACTCTAATTCCATGCTTTTTTCTTCTGCATCTAAAATGAGTTTTTCTTTTTCTTTTAGTTCAGGCGTGATATAACGTTCGGCATTTGTTAGTGTCTGTTTGCGCTCATAGCGGCCTTCTGGGAGCAGATGCGTGTTTGCACGTGTAACTTCAATATAATAGCCGAATACTCGATTAAATCCTACCTTCATCGTTTTAATACCCGTTAGTTCACGTTCTTTACGTTCTAATTCTGCAATCCACGTTTTTCCATTGCGGCTTGCATCGCGGTACGTATCTAACTGGCTATTATAACCATCTTTAATAATCCCGCCTTCCCGAATGGAAATCGGTGCAGAATCCATGATTGCTTCTTCTAATTTTTCGGTTAGTTCTTCACATGGATCTAATTGGTTGGCAAGTTCGGTGAGACTCTCGCTACTCATTGACAACAGTGTCGCGCGAATACGAGGGATCTGATATAACGAATTACGCAATTGAATTAAGTCTCGTGCATTCACATTGCCGTATGCAACTCGACCAGCAAGGCGTTCTAAATCGTAGACGTTTTTCAAGTTTTCTACTAACTCTAGGCGTTCGAAAAAGTGTGCCATTAATTCGCTAACATCATTTTGTCGATCAATGATTTTTTTTCGATCTATTAACGGACGATCAATCCATTGTTTGAGCATTCTTCCGCCCATAGCAGTTTGGGTATTATCTAGAAGCCAAAGTAACGTACCTTGACGACCTTTACCACGAATCGACTCTGCTAATTCTAAATTACGTTTGGAATAGTAGTCCATCTTCATATAATTGCTCGTTTCGTAATGGACAGCTTGTTGTAAATGCCCTAAATCCCGCTTTTGCGTTTCTTTTAAATAATGGAGTAACTTACCAATGGCACGTTTTTCGGATAATGACATGTGGCGGGTTACTAATTTCTCGTTTTCGACAGGAATCGTATCTTCTTCGTGTACAGAAAAAGTTAAACCTAGTTGCTCCTTCATGACATCTGAAAGCACTTCTTTTTCCGAGGAAGAAACAATCAATTCTCTTGTTGAAAGTGTCGTTAGTTCATTAATCAAACGATCTTCGCTAGCTTCAATTACGGTTGATTTTAATTCACCTGTTGATAAATCAGAATAAGCAAAGCCGTACTCTTTGCCTTCATAGCAATAAAGGGAGGCGATATAGTTATTTTCTTTTGCTTTTAAGCCGCGTTCGTCCATAACGGTTCCTGGTGAAATTAACTGCACTACTTCTCGCTTTACCATGCCTTTGGTTGTTTTAGGATCCTCGACTTGCTCACATATCGCAACTTTATAGCCTTTTTCAATTAATGTATCAATATAGCCGCTCGCTGAATGGTATGGAACTCCGCACATTGGGATTTTCTCTTTTGTCCCACCTTCACGACCAGTTAATGTAATTTCTAAAATTTGAGAAGCGTTCAGTGCATCCTCAAAAAACATTTCATAAAAATCTCCTAAACGGAAAAATAAGAAAGCATCTTGATATTTGTCTTTGATTTCCAAGTACTGCTTAATCATTGGTGTATATTCTGTCATTATCTCATCATCCCTTACTTCTTTTTCATCCTCTCATTATAGCATAAAGTTTCATTTCCCTGCGACCGCAAAAGGAAAAAAACTGCCGATGTTTTGGCAGTTTTAAGTGGTTAATTTTCTTTTTCAAGCTCTGTAGTTACTTTTGTAGTGATTTCTGTTGTAATCGATTGTAAAAGATCGTTGGCGTCTTCTTGAGCGCGTCTGAATTCTGTTACAATCGGAAGCGAATCAATATCTGCGCGAACGTTATCAATTTGGTTTTCGGTTTGTTTCATCGCTTCAAGTTTTTGATAATGCTCTAAATTTACTGCTTCTTTTTGAAGTAATTTTATTTTAGAAACCTTCGCTGCTACTTTGGAGTTCGCATTGATTCTTTCCTCGGCAAGGCGGTAAAACGATACTTCTTCCGTTTGTTGAAGCGCATCACGAAGTTCGGTAGCTTTTTTCATGATTTCGTCTTTTGAAACTGTCACAATTTCATCTCCATTCTTAATCAAAGGAAAATGGGTGGTCTTCATTGATGAGAATTCGGTCAATTTTTTGTGCTTTTCCAGTATTTTCGTCAAGTGTGATTAAACAGCCCGACAAGACTGCTCGACCAGTTTTAGGAACTTCGAACCTAGTTGGTAAAGCTGTTTTAAATCGACGGATAACAGCTTCCTTTTCCATACCAAGGATAGCATCGTATGGACCAGTCATACCAGTATCCGTCAGATAGGCTGTTCCTTCTGGAAGAATGCGGTTATCCGAAGTTTGCACATGAGTATGCGTGCCAACAACAGCCGTAACACGACCATCTAAATACCAACCCATTGCTTCTTTTTCACTAGTAGTTTCTGCATGAAAATCCACAAAAATAATATTAGTGCGTTTCTTTGCTTCTTCTATCAAAGTGTCCATTTTGCGGAATGGATCGTCTAAATCTGCTAGAAAAGTCCGACCTTGCATGTTGATAACGGCAATTTCATGCTGATTGCTTTTCACAAAAACCATTCCCGTACCAGGTGTAGTATCATCTGGAAAGTTTGCTGGGCGCACTAAATACTTAGCGTCATCGATAAATTCAAAAATATCACGATTATCCCATGTATGGTTCCCAAGTGTTACAGCATTAGCACCAAGCTCCAGAAAATCTTTATAAATTTTCTCTGTAATCCCACGGCCACTTGCTGCATTTTCACCGTTAATCACCGTGATAGTAGGTTTATATTTTTTCTTTAATTGTGGTAAATATTCTGTTATGGCATCGCGGCCGATAGAACCGACAACATCACCGATAAATAGTATTTTCATTTTGTTTATTCTCCGTTTCTATTACTTCTACGTTCTAATAGTGCAACATTCCGAAAAACGCCATTCATTTCGCCTAATTTTTCGTGGACGCATAAAGTTTGGAATCCATATGTATGATGAAGCGCAATGCTAGCTTTATTTTCTGGAAAAATCAAAGATTGCAATGTCCAAAAACCATTCTGCTCGCTTGTCTGGATAATTTCATGCATAAGTGCTTTTCCAACGCCTTTTCCACGGGCACTTTTTGCTATATAAATACTTAATTCAGCTACTCCTCGATAAGCATGCATGCTAGAAAATGGTAACAGCGCTGCCCAGCCAATCACTTTGCCGTTCATAAGGACAACCAATCGACAAGTGTTTAAGTACTTTTCATCAAACGCTTCTATAGATAGTGTCTTCTCTTGAAAAGTAGCGTTTCCTGTTTCAATGCCCTCTTGATGGACTGCAGCTACTCCCGGATAGTGCTCTTCTATCATAGGCAAAATTTTCCACTCACTCAAAAACTCCGCCTCCCTTTTTCGTTTATCCATTAATTATACCGTTCTTACTCGACCTAGGCAACCGATTAAAAAAAGATACACCGCAAAATAAATTTGCGATGTATCTTTTAATTATTATTTAGCGTATTCAACTGCTCTTGTTTCACGAATGACAGTCACTTTAATGTGACCAGGATAATCTAATTCCTCTTCAATTCGTTTTCTTATGTCGCGAGCAAGGCGGTAAGAAGAAAGATCATCAATTGTATCTGGTTCAACGATGATACGTACTTCACGTCCTGCTTGGATAGCATAAGATTTTTCTACACCATCGTAAGACTCAGAAATTTCTTCTAATTTTTCTAAACGACGGATGTAATTTTCAAGCGTTTCACTACGAGCTCCCGGTCTTGCAGCAGAAAGTGCATCTGCCGCTGCGACCAATACTGCGATAACAGAAGTAGCTTCTGTATCTCCGTGATGGGAAGCAATACTATTGATTACCACATCATTTTCTTTGTATTTGGTAGCAAGTTCCACGCCGATTTCAACATGACTGCCTTCAATTTCATGGTCAATTGCTTTCCCGATGTCATGAAGTAGTCCGGCCCGTTTAGCAAGCGTAACGTCTTCGCCAAGCTCTCCTGCAAGAATTCCTGCAAGTTTTGAAACTTCGAGTGAGTGGTTAAGAACGTTTTGTCCGTAACTAGTACGGTAACGCAAGCGGCCAAGAATTTTTATCAAATCAGGATGGATGGAATGAATTCCAACTTCAAATGTTGCTTGTTCCCCGACTTCGCGAATGTGTTCGTCCACCTCTTTACGGGCTTTGTCCACCATTTCTTCAATTCGAGCTGGATGGATTCTTCCATCTTGAACAAGTTTTTCTAAGGCGATTCTAGCGATTTCACGTCGAATTGGATCAAATCCGGAAAGAATTACTGCTTCCGGTGTATCATCAATTATCAAATCAATCCCCGTTAACGTCTCAAGCGTGCGGATATTACGGCCTTCACGTCCGATAATCCGACCTTTCATCTCATCATTTGGTAAGGTAACAACAGATACCGTTGTTTCTGCCACATGATCAGCTGCACAACGCTGGATAGCTAGTGAGAGAATATTCTTTGCTTTTTTATCCGACTCTTCCTTGGCCCGGTTTTCTGATTCTTTGACCATGATTGCTGTATCATGTGTTAATTCCTCTTCTACCTGGTTAAGGATGATAGATTTCGCTTCCTCTTTGCTGAGCGCAGAAATTCTTTCGAGTTCTGTCTGCTCCGCTTGAATCATCTCAGCTAGTTTGCTTTCTTTCTCTTCAATTTGTTGTTGACGTTTACTGATACTCTCCTCTTTTCTTTCAAGTGTAGCTTCTCGTTTACTTAAAGAAGTATCTTTACGGTCGAGGTTTTCCTCCCTTTGCAATAAGCGATTTTCTGCTTTCTGTGTCTCTGTTCTTCGCCCACGAAGTTCATTTTCGATTTCAGTACGTAACCTATGATTCTCTTCCTTCGCTTCAAGCAATGCTTCTTTTTTTGTAGTTTCTGCTTCTTTCTTCGCATCCTCTACAATTAATTCCGCAGTCCCCCTTGCAGCAGCCAGTTTTTTCTCTGTACTAGATTTAAAAATTAGAGAACCAACAACTAGACCGACGATTAAGAAAAGCAAACTGGAGATGATCGTGATTGCGATTGTCATCCTTACACCTCCTTTGCTATTCAATTTTCGTTATTGTTATGTCGGTGGCCAGAATTCTGGCACATGCGTATTTTTCATCAACAACCGAGTGCTAATCTCCCCATTCAGTTGAAGCCGATTTTCAAAGGAAAAAACTTCCCCCTTGTCTCCCAGCAATATAAAATATACAACTTAATTTTATAGGTCAAAGCATACAATGTCAAGAAAAGGAATGAAATGTACGGTTATTTTCCTTAGTTTTTTTTAAATAGTAAAAAATACGTGACAGGAAGTAAATTCCTATCACGTATTTAGTATTATTTATTCATCATCTAGTAAACTTAATGTTTCTTCGCCTTCATCTAAAGGTTCTTTATTGCTTCCGTCGATTTCGTACTCTTCACGAACACGTTTTGAAATCTCATCACGAATATCTGTATGTTCTTTTAGATATTGTTTTGCGTTTTCACGACCTTGGCCGATACGTTCTTCTTTGTAAGAATACCATGAACCACTCTTATTGATTACATCCACTTCAGCGGCCATATCAACAAGCTCGCCTTCACGTGAAATACCTTCACCGTACATGATATCCACTTCAGCAATACGGAATGGAGGAGCTACTTTGTTTTTTACAACTTTAATTTTTGTTTTGTTACCCATTACATCTGTACCTTGCTTAAGTTGTTCTGCACGTCTTACTTCTAAACGTACAGTCGAATAGAATTTAAGCGCACGACCACCAGGTGTAATCTCTGGGTTACCAAACATAACACCAACTTTTTCACGAATTTGGTTAATGAAAATAGCAATGGTTTTTGATTTATTAATAACACCGGAAAGTTTACGCAATGCTTGGGACATTAAACGTGCTTGTAGCCCAACGTGTGCATCACCCATCTCCCCTTCGATTTCAGCACGTGGTACAAGTGCTGCAACGGAGTCAATTACTAGCATATCTACAGCACCACTTCTAACTAATGCTTCTGCAATTTCTAATGCTTGCTCTCCTGTATCAGGTTGAGATAGTAATAATTCATCAATATTTACACCTAGGTTTTTAGCATAAGCTGGATCTAGTGCGTGTTCTGCATCGATAAATGCAGCTGTTCCGCCTTGTGCTTGTACTTCCGCAATAGCATGAAGTGCAACAGTTGTTTTACCGGAACTCTCTGGCCCGTATACTTCAATAATACGTCCACGTGGATATCCGCCGACTCCTAAAGCAATATCTAATGCTAATGAGCCACTAGAAATAGTAGATATATTTTGGTCTGAATGTTCCCCTAATTTCATAATGGAACCTTTACCGAATTGTTTTTCAATTTGTTTTAAAGCTTGGTCTAATGCCGCTTGACGATCATTCACATTGTTGCCTCCTTCAATAAATATCCTAATAGCTGTTTTTCTACTTCTTCTCTCTCAAAAAACAGTCAGAATGTTTTCCTAAAATTACTATAACGCATTTTAGAGCGAGAAGCAAGCAAAAAGCGAACATTTATTCGTATTTTTTATTTTGTGTAAGCACCGGTTGCTTTCTTCCTCATTATAACGGGATTTTCAGCTTTCGTCTAACACTTTTTTATTGCTCATTTCCGTTTTTTCTGCAGATTTTTTTCCTTTTCTTCTAAAAAAAAAGACTAATTTGCGTCTAAAAATTGTTTAATTAACTGAAATCCTTGTTTTACTGCACGGCGGCGATTATGGTTTCGATCTCTTCCATAGACAAACTGAAAAGCCTCTGTTTCATAACCTTTAACGCTTAGTCCAATCCAAATAGTGCCAGCAGGATGACCTTCTAAACTATCTGGACCTGCAACACCTGTAAAACTGATTCCAATATCCGTCTTACAAAGGCGGCTTACATTTTCAGCCATTTCCTTCGCACATTCCGCACTAACAACGCCTTTTTCTTTTATTACTTGGGGAGATACTTGTAATATAGATTGTTTTGTTTCTTCACTGTATGTCACCATACCACCTTTGAAAATTTTCGAAATGCCAGGAAAGCGGGCAATTTCTGCTTGGAACAAACCAGCAGTGAAACTTTCTGCGGCAGAGATGGTAAGTTCTTTTTCAAGTAACATCGCCGTAACTAATTCAGACAATGACACCTCTCCATATCCATATAAAAAGGTACCTTCTCGGCGCAATATTTCTTCCTCGGTTTCCTTCACAAGTCTGCTTGCTTCTTCTTTTGTTTTAGCTGTCGCTGTGATACGGACCACAACTTCATTATCACCAGCATATGTCGCAATCGTCGGGTTGACTTGCGTGACAATCAAATCATTTAAATCAGCAGCTAATTGTGACTCTCCAATTCCAAAAAAGCGCATAATTTTGGATTCTAAAATGTTTTGATCGCCACTTTCGCTTAAAAGCAATGGGTTAGCATAGCTTGTAAACATTGGTTTCATTTCAGATGGTGGACCTGGTAGCAAAACGTAAGTATGATTGTTTTCTCTTAAGTACATTCCAGCCGCAAAGCCAAAATCATTATTTAATACGATGGAATCTTCAATAATAACCGCTTGTAATTTATTATTTTCGGTCATAGTCCTATTCCTAGAAGTGAAATACTCATTAATTTTATTCATATGGTATTCATCTTCCACTAATTGCTTTTGTAGATGAGCAGCCAAGATTTGTTTTGTAATATCATCCTCAGTCGGTCCAAGTCCGCCGGTAAAGATTAAAATGTCACTTCGGTTTTCAGCGATTTCGATTACTTCTTTTAAACGTGTTGGGTTATCTCCAACTACCGTATGATGATATACATATATTCCGTCAGCAGCTAATTCTTGTGAAATAAACGCAGCATTAGAATTAACAATTTGCCCTAGTAATAGTTCTGTTCCTACTGCAATGATTTCTGCACTTGCCATCTTGCCCCATCTCCAATTCGATTTTTTGTATAGAAAAAAGCACACAATGGTATGCTTTTTTCATTTATTACATAGACCCTTTGAAAACACCACGATTTTTGTAGAAATAATCGATCCCTGACCATACTGCAAAGAATGCACATACATACAAGAACACTAAATCCACACGAATACCTGTCCAAGCAAATGGAAAATTATTTAATAACATAAGCGGAATAGCAATCATTTGTGTGAATGTTTTAATTTTACCAAGTTGACCAGCTGCAAGTACTTCTCCGCCTTCAACTAAAAGTAAGCGAAGACCAGTAACAGCTAGTTCACGACTAATAATAAGAATAACTACCCAAGATGGAGCGATATGCATTTCTACAAGAATAATAAATGCAGCTGCTACAAGTAGTTTATCAGCCATCGGATCAGCAAATTTACCGAAGTTAGTAATCAAATTATACTTGCGAGCTAAATGTCCATCAAACCAGTCTGTAAGAGCCGCTACAATGAAAATAATAGTTGCTACTAAACTAGTTACCGGAATAGTGGAATCAAGCCAAGTAACGCTTCCCCAGTCGAATGGCACTACACAAAGAATGACAAAAATTGGTATCATAAAAATTCGGATAACCGTCAATTTATTAGGTAAATTCATCTTTTTCTCTCCTTTTTTACATTTGAAAAGTATGTAATTATAAAAAATGTTGGCGAAATCTAATGAGTAGATTTCGCCATATAAAACAAATTATTCAGCATCTGAGCTAGTATCACTTGCTTCTAAATTAATTGTTAATACTTGTTTAACAAGATCAGGTGCAAGTTCTAGCTGTTTACCATTGATTTTTACAGTTGTAACAGGAGAATTTCCGATAACGATAGAAACCGTCTTGTTATCACCTAAATCAATTTCTGCAGAAGGATTTTGGGTTGATAGTGTTTCGTTTTGGATTGTACTACCATTCGCATCGGAAACGCCTATCCAAGAATCACCAGTGGCGCTAAGTGACAGAGTCATTTTGTCCGTATTTTTCACTGTGTACGTAGTGGCATTACCAGACGTCTCTCCTTTAGTCACTTCAACTTCTTTGGTTGTATCTTCTTTTTTATCCTTTGTTTCTGTAGATTTATCTTTGTTTGTTGTCGTATCTTTTTTCTCAGTGTCTTTACTTGTATCCTTGCTTTTTGTCGAATCTTCTACTTTTACTGTAGGATTATTTGTATCTGTTTTCACTTTTTCCGTGGAATTGTCTTGTTTATTAAGCAAGAAAAACCAAACAATGAAAAGAATAAACACAATAAATAAAGCAATAAGGATTTTTGGTAAGATATCAAAAAAACGATTACGAGTATTCGCTTGATTACCTACAGATTGTGCAGGCATCGGATTTCTTTTACTTTGTACCCGTGTTGGCTCATTATTTACTACTTCTTGTTGCGGTGTTTCCGGAACTTCGCTTTCAAACTCGTCGAAAAGTGTTGCGCTATCTATCCCAACTGCTTCTGCGTATTGTTTAATAAATGCCCTTGCATAAAATTTGCCAGGCATTACAGCATAATTTCCTTCTTCAATCGCTACCAAATAACGTTTTTGAATTTTCGTTACTTGTTGCAAGTCGTCTAAACTGAGTCCTTTTTCACGTCTAGCTTGTTTCAGTTTATCACCGAGTTCTGTCAAAATTAAACACCTACCATTACTAATTTCAAATTTCCATTTTTTTACTAAAATTACATAAGCCAACCGCCATTTAAGCGCAAAACTTCTCCAGTGATATAGCTTGCTTTTTTACTTGTCAAAAATGCTACAATTTCTGCAATTTCTTCTGGTTGGGCAAAACGATTTAAAGGGATTTCTTGACGAAGAATTTCTTTCTCCTCGTCCGAAAACTGATCCATCATTTTTGTTTCTACAACCCCTGGTGTAACTGCATTAACTGTTATTCCAGAAAGTCCCACCTCTTGACTTAGCGCACGGCAAAAGGCTATTTGTGCACCTTTTACAGTTGAATACGCTACTTCCATTGATGCACCAACTTCTCCCCATATAGAACTAATGAAAATAATTCTTCCTTGGCTACTTTTCATTAATTTGGGCATAAAAGTGCGAATTAATCGCATTGGCATATACATATGCACATTCCATAATTCAGTAATATTTATATCTGTAGTATCCTGGAATAAACCATAATGGGCGTGCCCTGCTGCATGAATAAAGGCATCTAACTGAAAAACTTGCTTCTCCATCTCTGTTAAACTTGTTAAATCATCAAAATCAGCTTGAATCAGTATAACATCTACATCTTCTGCTAGTAATTGTGGCAGTAATTTTTCCACTGCTTGTTTATTTTGATAATAGTGAAGATACAAGTTCCAACCAGCTTTCGCAAGTGACAAACAAATTGCTTGACCTATTTCCCCGCTAGCCCCTGTTACAAAAGCATATTTTATCTCTTTATCCAAAAAAAGGCAACCCTTTCCAGTCTATTTCTTTTATGATAGCATGACTCAGCAATTTATGCTATTTTTTCTACTAAAAAAAGACATAATTTGTTTATTGTTCTGGAAGTAATTGGAAACTTGTTGTTCGCTCTTCTTGATCCAAATTTTTAACAAATGCATTTACTTCTTCTAGGGTAACTTCCTCCATTAAAGGTAAAATATCGAATAAAGAAGCTGATTTCATAACGTATTGGCTAAATTGGTTCGCAATAAACTCCGGAGAATTCAGCGAACGCAAAAATTGACCAATTCGTTTGCGTTTTACTAATGCTAAATCAGATTCATTTAAGCCGTTTTTGGCAGCTTCTTTCATTGCTTCTTTGATTTTTTCGGTTTGTTTATCTGGATCTTTGGCATCTCCACCAACTAATACGAACGAGAAGCTATCTTGTAAGGTGTAATCATAGCCAAATGTGTCGTCAATGATTCCTTCGTTGTATAACTTCAAGTAAGTGTCAGAGGTTGTGCCAAAGAGCATTTCCAAGGCTACATCTCCAATAATTTCTTGTTTTAAAGCAGCTTGGCCTTCTAAAGAGCCAATATCTTCTTTAATCCCTACAAGGTTCTTAGCAATTTGAACAGGGAAATGAATTTTACGCTCTTTCACTGCAACTGTTTTTGGTTCTTCAGGGAAATGACGTTTGATCGGTGCAGCTTCAGCGAATTCTTTTTTCGCTTGATTGGCGCGAATCAGGTCCATCATTTGTTCTGGTTCTAAATTCCCTACAACAAAAAGGACCATGTTGCTAGGGTGATAGAATGTGTTATAGCAAAGATACAGTAAATCTTTGTTAATTTCGGCAATCGATTCAACGGTTCCAGCAATATCGATTTTTACTGGATGATTATGATACATATTTTCGATTACGCCAAAATAAGCGCGAAAATCAGGATCATCATCATACATTCTGATTTCTTGGCCGATAATACCTTTCTCTTTTTCAACAGTTTCTTCTGTGAAATACGGCTCTTGTACAAAGTCAATCAGCGTTTCCAAGTTTTCTTCCACTCGAGAAGTACTCGAGAAAAGATAAGCTGTTTTTGTGAAAGAGGTAAATGCATTCGTAAACGCGCCTTTTTCGCCAAATTTGAAGAATACATCGCCGTCTTCTTTTTCAAACATTTTATGTTCTAAGAAATGGGCAATACCATCTGGTACTTTCGTGAACTCTGTTTCACCAATTGGGACGAAGTTATTATCGATTGCACCGTAATTTGTTGTGAATACAGCATAAGTCTTACTAAAACCTTGTTTTGGAAGAAGATACACTTGTAAGCCATTTGCCATTTTTTCATGAAAGACTGCTTCTTTTACTTGCTCAAATGTGATTTTTTCCATGAAGTTCTTCTCCTCCCTTACTTAAGAAATAAATGGTATCTGGTTTAATTTTATTGATAGCAGCAACTACTTCTTCTTTGGTTGCTTGTTTGATTTTCGCAATCCAATTTTCTAAGTCTAAGTTTGCTTTACGTAGAACATTATTGTAAACCAGTTCTATCAAACCTTGCGCCTGATCATTTGTTTCAAGCAATTGGTTAAT
The DNA here is from genome assembly GCF_000307025.1 of Listeria monocytogenes ATCC 19117. GTDB lineage: Bacteria > Bacillota > Bacilli > Lactobacillales > Listeriaceae > Listeria > Listeria monocytogenes_B. The sequence continues at coordinate 1,411,897 of NC_018584.1, read as the reverse complement.
GAGCATTTCTTTTGTTTGGTTTAATTCATCTTCTGTAAAATTGCCTTGTTTCATTGCTACTACTTGTTCTTCAATAATTTTTAAGGCTTGTTCGTAATTTACTTCATCAATTCCAGCTGAAATAATCATATAACCTTTGAAAGAATCAATTCGGCTTGAAGCATAATAAGCCAGACTCGCTTTTTCGCGAACGTTGATAAAGATTTTCGAATTAGCAAATCCGCCAAGAAGCCCATTTGCAAGTTGAAGTGCAACGAAATCATCATCTCCAAATAAGGTTTCTGTTTGATAACCAAGTACAAGTTTCCCTTGATTAATCGCTTGTTGCTCATGAATAGTACGCACTACTTTTGGAGCTTCTTTTGTATAAAAAACACCTTTTCGTTCAGCACGTGGCGCAAAAGCCATTTTTTCGATAAGAGGAAATACTTCTTCTTTTGTTACATCTCCACAAATAAATATTTCGATAGCATCTTCTGCAATAAATTGTAAGTAGTATTCATATAAATCTTTCGCTGTGATAGCATCAATGTCTTCTAAAACGCCAGCTGAGCCAAAACGAAACTCATCATCGCGGAACATTTCTTCTACTAGTCGTTTAGAAGCAAAACGAATTTTGTCATCGTAAATACCTTCTAAACTACTTTTCAAGTTCTCTTTTTCGCGAGCAAGTGTTTCATCATTGAAAGCGCCGTTTGTCACATTTGGATGGAATAATGCTTGTTCTATAAAAGCAAAAGCATCTTCCAAAATATGAATTCCGTCCGATACATATTGCCCATCAATCATATCGAAAATAACAGTTAATACGTGTTCATTACCTTTTTTAGCTGTTGTTGTATAAAAATTAGCACCGTAAAGATTCGCTAATTGCTTTCTGAAAGCTGTTTGAGTTGGGTATTTTTCACTATTTGTTTCTAATAATATTGAAAGTAAAGCCCGTTTAGTTACTGTTTCTCTTTCTAATGGAGCGCGAAATTTGAAAACAATTTTATTGGATTTATATTTTTGGGTTGGAACAATTGTTAGTGCAACCGGACCAACTTTTTCTTGAAATATTTTGTCTGTCATTATAATGCTCCTTTCAAGCAATGATCTCACTTTCCTATTGTATCCTAAGTTGTTGCCACGCACAATTTTCTAGCATAAAAAACAGCCTAGAATTTAATCTAGGCTGTTTACTCGTATTATTTACCTTTAATGTAGTTCACACCATCTGCTTTTGGTGCTTCGGATTTACCGATAAAGCCAACAAGCGCTAAGATAGTTAATACATAAGGCGCAATTTGTAAGTAAACGTCTGGAATGTCTTTGAAGAATGGTAGCGATCCGCCGGTAATTGCCAAACATTGCGCAAATCCGAAGAAAATAGCTGCCCCCATTGCTCCAAGTGGGTTCCATTTACCAAAAATCATCGCTGCAAGGGCCATATAACCTTGACCGGAAATAGTTGCGTGTCCGAAATCAAGTGTAAAGGATTGGGCGTAAACCGCGCCACCTAGACCGCCAAGGATACCAGAAATGATAACCCCTTGGTATCTCATCCAGCGAACTTTGATTCCCATCGTATCTGCTGCAAGAGGATGTTCCCCTACAGAACGAAGACGAAGACCAAAACGCGTTTTATAAATAATAAACCAAGATGCGATTGCAAATAGAATCGCCACATAACTCATTACCGGAATGTTTTTGAAGAAAATATCACCAATAACTGGAATATCACTTAAAACAGGAATATCCGGTTTACCAAAGTAGTACTTAATTTGATCTGTTTGGCCTTTATCATAAATTACTTTTACAAGGAATAAAGATAGACCGGTTGCTAAAAAGTTAATCGCTACACCACTGATTACGTGGTCAGCGCGGAAGTTAATAGTTGCAACAGCATGTACAAGAGAGAATAATCCCCCAACGACCATCGCCGCAATAAGTGAAATCCAAGGAGTTAAATTGCCGAAAGTGTCTTGGAAAGTAAGGTTAAAGACGATAGCAGAGAATGCTCCCATAACCATCATACCTTCTAGTCCAATATTAACCACACCGCCTCGTTCTGAATAAACGCCCCCGAGAGCAGTAAAAATTAGTGGGCCTGCCATAAGCAGTGTACTAGAAACAATTGTCGCTAAAATGGCTGTCATTCTGCTTTCGCCCCCTTCTTAAATTTTGCCATCGCCCAGCGGATAATGTAGCTGGATGCCACAAAGAAGATAATCAGAGCGATAATTACGTTGACTAATTCGTTTGGAACGCCTGCAACTGCTGGCATGTTTAGTGCTCCTACTTTTAGAGCGCCGAACAAGATGGCAGAGAAGACAATCCCAATTGGAGAACTTCCTCCGAGTAATGCAACGGCGATACCGTCAAAACCAATCCCTGGAGAAGAAGTTAAAACATAAGCCGTTCCGTATGTTCCAAGACCTTCCATTACGCCACCAAGACCAGCAAGCGCTCCGGCAATAACCATGGAAAAGATAATTGTTTTCTTTACACTCATACCGGCATATTGCGATGCATTTTCGTTAAATCCAACTGCTTCGATTTCGTAACCAAAAGTAGTTTTGTTTAACATTAACCAAATAATAAGTGCAAAACCTAGGGCTATTAAAATCCCCCAATGTAGAGACGAATAATCTGTAAGTGATTGTAATAATTCAGATTGTAAGGAAGCGGACGCATGAATTTCTTGCGTTTTGTCCAAACCATCTGTAAGTAAATTTTGTACGACATAGTTGAAAATATAAAGTGCCGTGTAATTAAGCATGATTGTTACGATAACTTCATTCACACGTAAAGTTGCTTTTAATATACCTGGGATGAATGCCCAAAGTGCACCAAAAACCATACCAGTAATAATCGCAAGTGGTAAATGAATCCATTTAGTTAAACCGTCAAAGTTTACAGCGATGATAATGGAACCTAACCATCCCATCAGCATTTGACCTTCCGCACCAATATTGAAAAGTCCGGCTTTAAATGCAACTGCAACAGATAGACCAACTAAAATGTACGGTGTAGCTTGGCGGATTGTTTCACCAATATAGAAATTTTCTCCGATAACACCTTGAATCAGAGCCGAATAACCAGCAATTGGGTCATATCCAAAAATAAGCATGATAATCGCACCGCAGATAAGTCCAAGGATAACGGCTGTAACTGGGATAACTAATGCTTGTAGTCGTTTAGACATGCTCTTTCTCCCCCATTTCCGCTTCCTGTTTGGATGAACCAGCCATCATCAGACCAAGTTCTTGCTCCGTTGTTTCTTTCGGATCAACAATAGCAACGATTTTCCCTTCGTATATAACCGCAATACGGTCACTTACATTCATGATTTCATCTAATTCGAACGACATAAGTAAAACAGCTTTTCCATTATCTCGTTGTTCAATCAAGCGTCTATGAATGAATTCAATTGCTCCAACATCTAGTCCACGTGTTGGCTGAGCCGCAATTAAGAAATCTGGATTACGGTGTATCTCCCTTGCAATAATTGCTTTTTGTTGGTTACCACCAGAAAGCGATTTTGCTGCTACGTATTCGCTACTTGCACGAACATCGTATTCTTCAATTAACTCACGCGCAAAGTCGTACATTGCTTTATGATTTAAGAAGCCTTTGCTAGAAATAGGTTTTTTATAATATGTTTGTAAAGCAATATTTTCTCCTAGAGACATTTCGAGTACTAAACCATGTTTATGACGGTCTTCTGGAATATGTCCTAAACCAGCTTCCGTAATTTTACGAGGTTTTTTGTTTTCGATATGCTCGCCATTAAGAAGAATACTACCACTAGTTACTTTAGAAAGACCTGCAATCGCTGAAATAAGTTCACTCTGACCATTACCATCGACTCCAGCTATTCCGACGATTTCGCCAGCTCTGACAGTCAAATTAAGTCCACGAACACTTTCAACTCCGCGGCTTTCTTTCACAACTAAATCTTTTACTTCTAAAACATCTTTGCCAGGTTTGGCATCTATTTTCTCTGTTGTAAAGACCACTTCACGACCAACCATTAAATTAGCCAAATCTTGTGGTGTTGTTTCCGGAACATTAACAGTACCCATACCTTTACCACGGCGAATAACAGTTACACGGTCACAAACATCCATGATTTCTTTTAGTTTATGTGTGATTAAAATGATGGATTTGCCTTCTTTAATAAGGGAACGCATAATTTGGATTAATTCTTTGATTTCTTGGGGTGTCAAAACAGCTGTTGGTTCATCAAAAATCAAGATATCTGCACCACGGTAAAGCGTTTTTAGAATTTCCACACGTTGTTGCATACCGATTGAAATATCTCGTACAACTGCATTTGGATCAACGCGTAAGCCGTAACGATCAGAAATTTCTTTAATTTCTTCAATCGCTTTTTTCTTTTCGATAACACCGAGTTTGCTTGGCTCTTTACCAAGGATGATGTTTTCTGCAACCGTGAATTTATCCACTAACATGAAATGTTGATGGACCATTCCGATTCCAAGCTCATTTGCTTTGTTCGGGCTATTGATATTTTCTTTCGTACCACGAACACGAATTTCGCCACCATCTGGTTCATATAAACCAAACAAGACATTCATTAGCGTAGATTTACCTGCGCCATTCTCACCTAACAAAGCATGAATTTCTCCCTGCTTTAACTGTAAGGTAATGTTATCATTTGCTACAAATCCAGAGAATTCCTTCCTGATTCCTAACATTTCAATAACAAAGTCCACTTCTTCACTCCCCTTGTCGTCTGGTTCAAACTGGAAAAACAGCCACACGCGCGATTCTCTCGAAGGACGCCGCCTCTCCCCGTACTTCCTCCCGAAGAAGGTTCCGAGTTTTTTATCCGTTTGTTGTTCAATGACTTTTCAGCTTAAATACTTTGGTATGTTGTAAAATGCGATTTATAATACCATCTATGTACGAAAGTTTACCTTGCATTTTTAAGCTATTAAAAAAGCCATCTCCTTATTTTATTTCTAAATGGCATTCATTGCAATCATAAATTCCAATATACCGATTATTTTCTTTTAGTAAAAGGGTTTACCTATCAAATTAAAACGCTTACAAATTATTTTTTTATGAAAGCCGGTACGTTTGATACCGACTTTCATAAAAGGTTTTACTTCGTTCATATTACTCATTTTTTATAACTATAAAATCAAGGTTTTTCTGGAACTTTAATGTCCCCATCAACGATTTTTTGTTTGTACTCTTCTACTTTAGCAAGAACGTCTTTAGAAATATTATCTTGATGTTCAGAAAGCCCTACAGCATCTTTATCAAGACCGTATTCAATTTTAGTTCCGCCTGGGAAATCTCCAGCTTTAGCACGAGTTGCAAGGTCTTCTACAGCGATATCAACACGTTTGATTTCAGATGTAAGAGTTACATTGTAATCTTTGCCATCGTTTGCTGTAACTTTTCCTTCGTCCCATTGGTCACGGTCAACACCGATTACCCAAACAGCACGGCTAGGATCTTTTTTCTTCAGGTTTTTAGCTTCTGCAAAGACACCGTTACCAGTACCACCAGCAGCATGGAAAATTACGTCAACTCCACTTGAATACATGGAAGAAGCGATTTGTTGTCCTTTGTCTGCTTTAGCGAAATCGTTTGCATATTGCACATCAATTTGTGCGTTAGGATTAACAGCTTTTACACCAGCAGTGAAACCAGCTTCAAAACGGTCGATAACAGTTCCTTTTACTCCACCAACAAATCCAACTTTATTTGTTTTTGTTGTTAAGCCAGCTACTACACCAACTAGATAAGAACCATCGTTATCTTTAAATCCAATACTTACTACATTATCACGGTCATCAATTGTGTCATCAACAATAGCGAATTGATTTTTAGGTTTTTGTTTAGAAACTTCTTCAATTGCATCTTTCAGTTTGTAACCAATTCCATAAATTAAATCATAATCGCTACGAACAGCAGTGTTTAAGTTTGTTTTGTAGTCTGCTTCAGAAGCTGATTGCAAGTAGTTGTAACCATCTGTACCTTTTTCCATGTCGTTAGCTTTACCAAATTTTTGTAAGCCTTCCCATGCTGATTGGTTAAACGAACGGTCATCAACGCCACCAGTATCTGTAACCATTGCTACTGTAAAATCTTTACTGCTCTTATCATCGCTACTTTTTTTATCGTCGCTACTCGAACCACAAGCACCTAGGATAACGCCAGAAGCAATAATCATTGATAGTGCTAAAGCAAATGTACGCTTTTTCACCTTAAAACCCCTCCCGAGAGATATAATGTTAGTCAGAGCTTTCTGTCAAAACAAACATTCAGGCGCGTATTAAAAAATTATGTATGGTCCCTTTTTCGGAAAACGCACAAAAACATTTAACGTCTTCTCTAACTGTTCTTAATATAACATGGAAAATAAAATAAATAAATAACCAACTTCATAAATTTTTAATGCAAATGAATTCAGAAAATTTAATTCTGTCGGAATCATTCGTTTTTTTGTCAATCCTTAGGCACAAGCGCATTAACGTGAAAAAGTAAACAATCAAGTTTAGTTGCAATCCTCTTTTATTCCCTTCATAATAAAATGAATAATGAAAGGCGGGATGGAAATGGCAAAAATAGGTTTTATTGGTTTTGGAAGTATGGCATCGTTAATTGCGACTAAAATAATAGAAACTGAGGTTGCAACTCCCGAAGAACTCATCCTTTATTCCAATTCAAAAAACGAACATTTCAACCAATTTTATAATAAATATCCAACTGCTAAGCTAGCTGATAACGAAGCCGAAATTTTCACAAAAGCAGATCATAGCTTCGTTTGTAAGTTACCTCTCGCAGTTTTACCACTTATGAAAGATTGTGCTGCGGTATTGACACCTGATCGTCATGTGATTTCTATTGCAGCTGGTGTGAGTACTTCAGATATTATTGAAATCACTCCGGGTTTACAGGTAAGTAAATTAATCCCTTCTCTCACAACTGCTGTTAATGTTGGAACTACTTTGATTGCGCACGCTGACACAGTGAATCAAGCTAACACTTCTTGGTTAGAAACGACATTTGAGCATTTTGGACATGTAATGACTATCCGAGAGGAAAATATGGATATCGCTAGCGATTTAACTAGCTCTTCTCCTGGAATAATTGCTGCTATTTTCGAGCAATTTGTAGAAGCTGCTCTTAGAAGATCTTCATTATCAGATGCGGAAGTATTTCAAATGATTAATTTTGCTTTAGCTGGGACTTCTAAATTATTAGTAGAAGAAGATTACACGTTTAGTGGCTTAATTGAACGCGTTGCTACAAAGGGCGGGATCACTGCTGAAGGCATTGAACTCAGTGAGGAGCAGTTACCCCAATTTTTTGACGAACTCCTTGACCGAACTCAAACAAAATATGCTTCTAGTAAAAAAGAAATTCAAGCACAAAAGCAAGATTTACTTTTATAAAAAAGGGTTGCGACTACAAATCGCAACCTTTTTTTATTCATGCTCTGGATTAATTTCCACATTTACTCTTCTTGGTTTACTTCCTTCGTAAGGTCCAACTACACCTCTTTGTTCCATTTCATCAATCAACCTAGCTGCACGATTATAGCCAATACGGAATTTTCTTTGTAACATCGAAACGGAAGCTGTCTGCATTTCTACAACAAGCTCCACTGCTTCGTGATACAATTCATCCGTTACTTCTCCTTCGACTTCTGGAATATCATCAGGAATCATTTCTTCGCTATATTGTGCTTTTTGTTGCGAAATAACGTAATTAACTACATCTTCTACTTCTGCATCCGATAAAAAAGCGCCTTGAATTCGGGTAGGTTTACTAGAGCCAACTGGAAGTAACAGCATATCGCCTCGTCCAAGTAACTTCTCTGCTCCGCCCATATCAAGAATCGTTCTTGAATCAATGGAACTTGAAACGGCAAAAGCAATTCGAGACGGGATATTCGCTTTAATTACGCCGGTTATAACATCTACTGATGGACGCTGTGTTGCGATAATTAAATGTATTCCCGCAGCACGTGCCATTTGAGCAAGGCGAGTAATCGCATCTTCTACGTCATTGGAAGCTACCATCATCAAGTCAGCTAACTCATCTACAATTACAACAATAAAAGGCAATTCAGGTTGTTTTTCTTCGTTCAGCTCATTATGTTTTTTTACATAATCATTGTAGCCTTGCATATTACGAGTACCTGTATGCGAAAATAAATCATAGCGCCGTTCCATTTCCGCAACGACTTTTTGCAATGCTTGGGCTGCTTTTTTAGGATTGGTAACAACTGGTGCGAGCAAGTGTGGAATGCCATTATAGACATTTAGCTCAACCATTTTTGGATCAATCATCATCATTTTGACTTCATGTGGTTTGGCACGGAGTAAAATGCTTGTAATAATACCATTAATACACACAGATTTCCCGCTACCAGTTGCTCCTGCGACGAGTAAATGAGGCATCTTATCGAGACTTGCCATCATTGCTTCTCCAGAAATATCACGACCAAGTGCTATTTGAAGCTTCTCGTCTGGATTGTTTTTAGGGTTGTTTTCTAACACTTCACGTAAAGAAACCATGGCTACATTTTGGTTCGCTACTTCGATTCCAATAGCAGATTTCCCCGGAATTGGCGCTTCAATTCGAATATCTTTTGCTGCTAGAGCAAGTGCTATATCATCACTGAGTGAAACAATCTTGCTCACTTTAACACCGACAGATGGTTGTACTTCATATTTTGTCACTGCAGGGCCAAGATGAACTTGGGTGATTTTTGCTTTCACTCCGAAGCTTTCAAAGGTATCTTCTAATTTTTTTGCGTTTACTTTAATTTGGTCATATTCTTTACTTTGATCCGTTACTTTAGCCGGTGCTAAAATATCAACGGGGGGCAATTGATAAATCTCATTTTCGAACGATTCTTGCTGAAACATTTCTAAATCTTGCTCTTGTTTGGTTGTTTTTTCTTCGACTGGTGCTTTTTCTTGTTCTACTTTGGAGCTAAAGTTAGAGATGATTGGTGGCGCTTTTTCTTCTTGCGCGGGGTCTACTACATCTAGTACTTCATCAGGCTCAACCTCAACTATTTTCTCTGCTTTCTTTTTATCACGTTTCGCTTTCACTTCTTTGCCTTTTTCGGTCGCAACTTTGCCTTTTGCAAATAAGTAACGAACAAATTCGGCAATTTTGGAGAAAAATTGCCGGATGGAAATACCCGATACAAGGGAAAAACCATAGATAATAAGTAGAACAGCTATCAAATTCGTTCCTAATCTATCTAATAAGAAATACGTAACGGAGGTAATTACTGCCCCAATCATTCCCCCACCAACAAAACCAACTTGATTTGGTCTAAATAAATTTTCTAATACTAATTTCCAAGTACTAGAAATAACGGAGGCATTTGCTCCTAAGTTGTGGATAATGAAATACATATGTATATATGTCAAAAAGCCTAAAACAATAAGATAAATACCGACTAGTCTTTTGCTAAATAAGTGAGGCATTTTTCTTCTAATCACCATGTACCCACCAAGTATCACGCTACCCGCAAGTAATACATAGCTTAAAAGACCAACAAACATTTCAGCCAGAGCAAAAAAACCGCGACCGACAAAGCCTAATTGTAAAAGTCCGATAACTCCTATTGCTATTAAAATAACCCCTGTTATTTCTAAACGAAAAGAGGCTGATTGTTTCTTTTTTGAGCGTGTTGACGATTTTTTACGTCCGCTCGTTTTTTTCTTTTGTGTCGCCATTTCAAGTCCCACCCATTCCTTTTTTGCTTGTTTTATTATAGCACATCTATCCGTTCTGTCGCTCATACTATAGCCCTATTATACAAACAAATGTTTCCTTTCGTCAAAAAACCATATATCCCAAGTAGGAGATATATGGTTTCTGTTTTGTTATAGGTGCGGTGTTTTCGTGTTCATCAGCTTTCCGCCGCGGACTTCCGACATACTTCCTCCGACAGCTAAGAAGGCATCTGGATCTATTTCATCCAGAATGGCTTTCACTTTTACTTCTTCAAATCTTGAGACGATAACGAAAACTACTTTTCTTACATCACCGGAATACCCGCCAGTTGCATCTAAGTATGTAACACCTTTTCCAAGTTGCTCCATAATTTCTGCTCCAATTTCCTCGTAATAGCGGCTGATAATAAAAGCACTTTTCGATTCATCTACACCTTGAATAACAATATCAATTACTTTATACGCTAGGAAATACGTAATTAAGGAATACATCGCTCGATCCCAGTTGAACACAAGTCCAGCAACGATAAAAATAACAATATTAATAAACATAATAATTTGTCCTGTTGAAAATGGCGTCCGACCGTTAATAATGATTGAAATGATTTCTGTTCCATCAAGCGCCCCTCCGTTACGAATAACAAGACCCACCCCAAGACCAAGCGTCATTCCGCCAAAAACAGTCGCAAGTAGTAAATCATCTGTCACTGGATCCATATCGTGTAAAACGAGCGTTACAATCGACATGACTGCAATTCCGTACAATGTAAACAGCGCAAATACTTTTCCGATTTTTCGGTAACCTATGATGAAAAACGGAATATTAAGTACAAAAGTTAAAACCCCTAGTGGCAGCGGCGTTAGTTGCGAAATAATAATCGAAATACCAACGACTCCACCATCTAAAATTCGGTTGTTTACAAGGAAAAGTTCCAGCCCAACCCCCATCAAAATTGCGCCAAAGGTAATCATTAAAAACTTATAAACAAACCACTTCAACCTTTTCCTGCGTTCTTGTTTTACTTTTTTTAAAGCTAGTTCTTCCATAAACGATTCATTTATTTGCACATAGCTCACGCCCAATCCTTACTTCATTCTTTATTTTAGGCAATGAAAACAGGATTTGCTTTCATCAACAAAATTTTCGCTTCATATTTAATAAGTATACCATAGCTTTTTTGTACTTGTACATATAGTTAACTATAAGAAGCATTTTTTTACGGTTCGGTTACTTGCCAGTCTGAATTTGCTATAGTATAGTATTAATGCGCAAACTTGTGGAGAATTTTTCTTACACATGAAATACATTTTGAAGGGTGATAAGATTATGAGTGACTATCAAGTGTTGTTATATTACAAATACACAACGATTGATGATCCAGAAACTTTTGCAAAAGAGCATCTTGCTGCTTGCAAAGAAATGGGATTAAAAGGCCGAATTTTGGTGGCTACTGAGGGGATTAATGGCACCGTTTCGGGTACAGTAGAAGCAACAAACAAATATATGGATTATATGGCAAACGATGCTCGCTTCGCTGATATGGTATTTAAAATTGACGCGGCTGATGCTCATGCTTTTAAGAAAATGCATGTACGGCCTCGTGCTGAAATTGTTAGTTTAAGTTTAGAAGAAGATGTTAATCCTTTAGAAGTTACAGGGACTTATTTAGAGCCTTCTGAGTTTCGTGAAGCATTGTTGGATGAAGATACGGTTATTTTAGACGCTAGAAATGATTATGAATTTGATATCGGTCATTTCCGCGGCGCTGTTCGTCCAGATATTCAAAATTTCCGTGAGTTACCAGGATGGATTGAAGATAATCGCGAGCAACTTGCTGATAAAAAAATCGTCACTTACTGTACTGGTGGTATTCGTTGTGAGAAATTTTCCGGTTGGTTAAAAACAGCGGGTTTTGATGATGTAAGTCAACTTCACGGCGGGATTGCGACTTACGGTAAAAACGAAGAAACCAAAGGGGAACTTTGGGACGGCCAAATGTACGTTTTTGATGAAAGAATCGCGGTTCCGATTAACCAAGTAAACCCTACTATCGTTGGGAAAGATTACTTTGACGGCACGCCTTGCGAACGTTACATCAATTGTGCTAACCCGTATTGCAATAAGCAAATCCTAGCTTCTATCGAAAATGAGAAAAAATATTTGCGTAGTTGTTCGCATGATTGCCGCGTTCATCCCGCAAATCTTTATACGAAAAATTTATCTAAAGAAGAATTCACTGAACGTCTTCAAGCAATCGATGAAACTTTACCAGAAATGGTTCAATAAATAAAAAACCAGCTTTGCTAAATGAATAGCAGCTGGTTTTTATTTTCTATTAGCTAGTTTGACTAAATCGATTTCTCGTAATGCGCCCCATTTAGCAAGTTCACCACTTATGATTAATGGCGTTGTTTTTAATTCTGAGATGTTTTTCGCATTTGCAAGAACAAATAAGCCACGTAGTTGTTCTTTCCATAGCTCCAGTTTTTCAATGGTTTTGGTGACGCCCTCTTTTTTTAGTGAATAAATAATTTGTCCTGCCATACCTACACTATCTGCTCCGAGCGCTAATGCTTTAACGATATCTAACGGGTTCCTAATACCACCTGACGCTAAATAAGCAATCTTTGGCGCATCTTGGTGTTGCATGTCTATTAAAGCCTGTCCGGTGGAAATACCCCAATCAAGTAAGAAATCATATGCTTGATCACGGCGGCGGTCATTTTCAATTTGGGCAAAGTTTGTTCCGCCTTTTCCAGCTAAATCTACGGTTTGAACGCCGATATCAGCTAGCGTTTTTACTGTTTCACGCGTCATTCCAAAGCCAACTTCTTTTACAACTACTGGAACTGGCGAAAGCTTGACGTACTCTTCTATTCTAGTTAGCCAATGACTAAAAGAACGGTCGCCTTCTTGCATAACTAATTCTTGTGCCGGGTTAATATGAATTTGAAGTGCATTTGCCTCTAACATTTCGATCGCCCGAAGTCCCTCTTGAAGGGCTACTTCTGGACTAATATTTGCTAAAATCATCCCATTCGGATTGATTTCTCTGACAATTTTATAGGTATCTATTAGCGAACTATTTTTTAGAGCTGCAGACTGGGAACCAACAGCCATTGGGATAGCTACTTCGCGTGCTATTTCAGCAAGTTCGGCATTAATTTTTTTCGTATGCCGACTTCCACCTGTCATCGCATTAATATACAATGGGAAAGGCACATTGGTCCCCACAATAGTTGTGGTTAAATCGATATCTTTCACATTATAGCGCGGGATAGAAGTTCCAATCAGTTGAATATCTTCTAAACTCGATGGCGCTAACTGCTCATTCTGTTTTACTCCAAGAGCCACGTGTTCGTCTTTTCGACGTTCTCTTAATAAGTCATCGTTCTTCTGCATGTGTTAATCCTCCAAATTTCTTTTCGCCTCAAGCAAAGGTTAAAACAGGTTTAAAAATCGTCTCTTTTTCTTCGGGAGTTGGTTGATACACTTCCCCATCAGAAAATAAAATAAGCCCGTGAAATGTTTGAATATCATCTTCACAGTCCTCGCAGTACTCAACTTCTTCTTCATTCCAAGCTGCTAACAAACAATCTTTTTTTGTTTGATGATTAGGATAATTCCGTAGTAACTCGTCTGCTAACTCTTGATACTTCAGAAAGGCAGCTTCCTTATCTGAAAAAGCAAAGTCGGCTTGAATGGAAGTTTCCCATTCCTCGAAAAACCACCAAGGCTCGTATTCTCCTTTAGTTAGATAGACATTCCATTTTGTCATATCAAAAACTCCCAACAGTAAATATAATACACTTATTATAGCATAAGCTTTCTGGAAATACTGGAATGCAAATTTTTGAAAGTAATGCTAAAAAAAGATACACTAGTAATAAGGAAAAATAAAAGGAGTTGGTTTCGTTATGGCTAGAGATACAGCGATTTTGAGAGTGACTGGATTTGTGCAAGGTGTTGGATTTCGTTACACAACCAAACACGTTGCTTACAAATATGACATTAGTGGAACAGTGAAAAATTTAGATGACGGTTCCGTTGAAATTCATGCAATTGCTGAAGAAGAAAACTTAAATAAATTCATTGATGCTATCAAAAAAGGCCCATCGCCCGGTTGTCGTATCGAACACGTTTATATTTACAAAGGTGCCCCTGTAGAAGAACGAAAAACATTTGATATCGTTTACTAAAATTCCAAAAATAGTAGTTGTGCTATAGCTCTTTTTGCATTATAGTTAATGAGTACTAAAACCTTGAAAGGAGCGACTGCGTGGCATGATTTCCATTTTACAAATTTTACTTGAACCAGAATTCATTTCACTCACAGTAACGTTTTTATTAATGTTGACGATTTTCAGTTATTGGTCAGCCATTACATTATTAAAACCGAAAATGGTGCTACCCGCTGACGCTATCTGCTTAAAGCTAGTAAAAATTTCACTTCGAGCTCAAATTTATATAACTACGCCTAATTTTGTTATTAATTGGCTGGCTATAACCAGGAAATGTAGCGCCATTACTGATGATGAAGACAGTTTTTCATTTTCCAACGTATGAATTGATTATTTTACTATTTAGGAGGAAAATGAAACATTGAAAAAGAAAAATATTATTTTAATTAGCGTTTTACTTGGTGCTTTACTATTACTTACAGGTTGTAGTATGGACCCTTCACAAAATACAGATGGTTTTTTCAGCACTTATTTAATCCAACCATTTACTAGTTTTATTATGTTCGTTGCAAAGTTTGTTGGGGGTAATTACGGAATTGCGATTATTATTACAACGTTACTTATCCGTGCACTAATTATGCCACTAAACTTGCGTACTGCTAAAGCTCAAATGGGAATGCAATCCAAAATGGCCGTTGCCAAACCAGAAATTGATGAAATTCAAGCTCGACTAAAACGTGCAACATCGAAAGAAGAACAAGCCACTATTCAAAAAGAAATGATGGCCGTCTATTCCAAGTATAATATCAATCCAATGCAAATGGGTTGTTTACCATTACTTATTCAAATGCCAATATTGATGGCTTTCTATTATGCTATTCGCGGATCTTCCGAAATTGCTAGCCACACATTCTTATGGTTTAACTTAGGTTCACCGGATATGGTGCTGGCAATTATCGCCGGGCTTGTCTACTTAGCACAATACTTTGTTTCCATGATTGGTTATTCACCAGAACAAAAGAAACAAATGAAAATTATCGGTTTAATGTCTCCTATTATGATTTTATTCGTTTCCTTCACAGCTCCCTCTGCACTAGCGTTATACTGGGCTGTCGGCGGACTCTTCTTAGCAGGTCAAACATTACTAACGAAAAAACTTTACATGAATAAACACCCAGAAATTAAAGTAATGGAGCAAGAAGAAAAAGAATTCGAGCAAATCGTGGAAGAACAAAAGAAAGAAAAATAAAAAAAACCGCAACCTCGTCATAAGGTTGCGGTTTTTTTATTTAGATTTTGGTTCAATGTAAGGAAGTGTAATTTTTATCGTTGTACCTTTATCTGGCTCACTAACCGCATTAATCGTTCCTAAATATCCTTCGACTAATTGTTTAGCAATCGCAAGTCCGAGGCCATTACCACCTTTTTCGCGGCTTCTGGCTTTATCTACACGGTAGAAGCGATTGAATATTTTATCAATCTCTTCTTGTGAGATGCCTTCCCCGTAATCGCGCACATCAATATGGATTTGCTTTTGTTCTTTATAGACATGCATATCCACTTCGGTGCCGTCACCTGAATACTTCACAGCATTATCCATAATAATAATTAAAATCTGCTCTAAATGATTATGTTGAATAAGTGCTCGTAAATCAGTATCATCTTCTTTTAAAGTAAACGTGAAATTTTCATACATCACTTCAAAATTACGTCTTACTTGTTCTACTGTTGCATTTACATCGGTAATTTGTAATTCTTTTGTTTGTGAAATTTGTTCCGCTCTTGATAAATCAAGCATTTCTTGTACTAATTTTTTCATACGTTCTAATTCCGTTAACGAAGCGTTTAATGATTCATCAAGTACAGCCGGATCATCTTTTCCCCAACGAGTGAGTAATTTTAAATGGCCTTCCATAATTTGCACTGGGGTACGTAATTCATGAGAAGCATCCTCTACGAATTGCTTTTGCTGTTCAAAACTAGTTTCAATTCGTGTCATCATATCATTAAAAACAACGGTCAATTCGCCAATTTCATCGCGGGAATTGGTTTTCGTTTCGATTCGTTTTTGGAAACCATTTTTTCGAATATCATTCATTGTTCGAGCTAGACGAGTCAGTGGGTTTAAGAAATTTTGTGCTAGCAAGTAGCCGAGCATTCCACTAATAAAGAGCGCCACTGCCCCAAGTAAAATCATCGTAACGAGAAGCCGGTCCATCATCCGATTATAGGAAGTGAGCGGATTTACCACCTGCGCGTAACCAATCACGGTCGTATTGTCGTCCGCTACAATGGGCATTTGCGCCGTCATCATCTTCTGTCCGTCAATCGTTGGTTTATTCATAATAAACTTGTCCGTACCACTAACAAAATACTGCGAAAAATCAATGCTAGTAATATCTTGACTTCTTGAAAAATAATACTTATTAATAAAATGGCCGTCTTTATCATACAGATTAATTACTTGATCTTGTAATTTTCGATTCACCGTTTTATCGTTATTAAATAAATACTTAATTTCCTCATTATCGGTCAAATCTTGATTCGTTAAAGTGCTCGTTGTTGCTAGAAGCAGTTCTTTTACTTCTGGTTCTTCTTCATTTAACAACATTTGCCCAATTCCTTGGTAAATGGCATAGGAAAATAAGAAAAAAGTTAGAAAAATAGCTGCACTAGCTCCAAAAGTCCATTTGAATTTCAAAGAACGACTTTTTAAGGAAAATGGGCTAGTCGTCATGTACGCATCACATACCCTGTCCCGCGAACTGTTTGGATATAACTTTCTTCGTCAGGATGATCAATTTTATTTCGTAAGTAACGAACGTACACATCCACTACATTTGTTTCTACTTCTGTTTCATAACCCCATACTTTATTGAGTAACACTTCCCGCGTAAGAACGATATTAACATTTTCCATTAACGTAAGTAAAAGTTCATACTCTCGTTTTGTTAAGTCAATGATTTCTTCGTCGCGTTTGACAATGCGATTTTCCTTTTCAACAATTAGATTACGATACTGTAGCGTTGTTTGTTTAGCAGATTGTTCTGCATTTTCCACCCGACGCAATAGCGAGCGAAGGCGCGCAAGTAATTCTTCAATAGCGAAGGGTTTGACGATGTAATCATCTGCTCCGTGATCCAGTCCGGATACACGGTCGATAACAGAGTCACGTGCGGTTATCATAATAATGGGTGTTTGTTTCACTTGGCGTACACGGCGACAAACTTCTACACCGTTTAAATGCGGCAACATTAGATCGAGTAAAATAGCATCCCATTCTTCATTAAGTGCGAGTTCTAGTCCAGCACGTCCATCATTAGCAACCGCTGTTTCATAATTTTCATGTTGTAATTCGAGTTCGATAAAGCGTGCTAAGTTTTTTTCATCTTCTACGATTAATATTCTATTCATTTGGCCTAACCCTCTCTTTCGGTCATTACACTATATTCCTATTACTATTGTAACGAACTTTAGCTCAAAAACAACTAATAACAGCGCATAAATAGATATTTTCACTATTTTTTAGCACTTTACCATGATTTACTAATTCAAATCTCATAAAAAAGGCACCCACTCGTTAAAGTGGATGCCTTATCTTCCATCAATCTTCTACTTGTGGCCATTCTGTATGGAATACGCCAGGTTTGTCGACTCTTTCATACGTATGAGCGCCAAAGTAGTCGCGTTGTGCTTGGATTAGATTTGCAGATAATACTTCTGAACGATAGCTATCGTAGTAGCTAATTGCTGCAGTGAATGTTGGAACTGGAATTCCAGCTTTTACTGCTTCTGCAACAACTGTACGAAGGTCGCCTTGGTAGTTATGTGCAATATCTTTGAAATATGGATCTAATAATAAGTTTTTAAGATTTTTATCTTTATTATAAGCATCAGTAATTTTTTGTAAGAAACGAGCACGGATAATACAACCAGCGCGGAAAATTTTCGCAATTTCACCGTATTGTAAGTCCCAATCGTTTTCTTCACTAGCTGCTCTCATTTGTGCAAAACCTTGTGCATAAGATGCGATTTTGCTGAAATAAAGCGCACGACGAACAGATTCAACAAATGCTTTTTTGTCGCCTTCAAAACGATAATTAGATGGGCCAGATAAAACAGTACTTGCATAAACGCGTTCATCTTTAAGTGCAGAGATGTAACGAGCAAATACAGATTCTGTAATTAAGGAAAGTGGAACACCTAAGTCGAGTGCGCTTTGGCTAGTCCATTTACCAGTTCCTTTTTGACCTGCTTTATCAAGGATAACATCGACAATAGGTTTGCCAGTTTCTTCGTCTTTTACTTTTAGGATGTTTTTAGTGATCTCGATTAAATAGCTATCAAGTTCCCCGTTGTTCCATTCTTCAAATACGTCAGCAAGTTCATCATGGCTTAATCCACCGATTTCTTTCAAAATAGTGTAAGCTTCTGCGATTAATTGCATATCGCCGTATTCGATACCATTATGCACCATTTTAACGTAATGTCCGGCACCGTCTGGACCAATATAAGTCACACAAGGTTCTCCGTCTGCTACTGCAGCAATTTCACGTAAAATAGGTGCTACAAGGTCATATGCCTTGCGTTGACCACCTGGCATGATAGAAGGACCTTTTAGTGCACCTTCTTCTCCGCCTGATACACCAGTTCCGATGAAGTTAAATCCTTCTTCACTTAGTTCTTTATTACGACGAATCGTATCTTTGAAGAAAGCATTACCGCCATCAATTAAAATATCGCCTTCGTTTAAGAAAGGTTTAACTGCTTCAATCATCATATCTGTAGCATCGCCAGCTTTTACCATAATAAGGATACGGCGAGGCACTTCAAGAGATTCGACAAATTCCTCTAAACTATAAGTTGGTACTAATTTTTTGTCCGCATTTTCTTCCATAACTGCTTTCGTTTTTTCAGTCGAGCGGTTAAAGATAGATACTGTATGACCGCGGCTTTCAATGTTTAGAGCCAAGTTACGACCCATAACGCCCATTCCTATAACGCCAATTTCTTGTTTTGCCATTTTGCACTTCTTCCTTTCCGGTTTATTAAGGCAGAAAAATCTGTCTTACTTCAACATGACACATAAAAGTATCAACATCATTTACTATATCAAAGAATTGCTTCTTGGACAATGAATCAATCCGAATTATTTGACTTTTTTTCACTAATTTAGTTTTCTGAGAAGAATTTTCTCGTTTTTTGCGGATTCTGCTAAGTCAATGACGAGTTGAGTAAGTTTTTCTAACTGCTCAACAGATACTGTTTCTTCTTCTGTGTGCGCATTTTCGTATCCTGCTGATAAGAGCATGGTCGGAATACCTTTTTCATTCAACACATTTGCATCTGTTCCGCCTTCTAAAAAAATTTCTCTTGTTTCTAAAGATTGTTTTTTTGCGGCTTTTTGAAAAATATTCATTAGTGGATGCTTAGAGCGAATTCGGTACCCTTCATAAATTAATTTTGTATCATGCGTCAAAAGAGCACCATATTTCTCGCAAGTTTGCGCAAATCGTTCTCTAATGGTCTGGATATGCAAAAGCGCCTTACGGAAACTTGCTGCTGATGTAAAAAGAACTTCTAATTGGGCATCTTGTTGATTTTCATCATTTATTCCACCAGAAAACGACTGAATTTCCCATTTGTTTTCTCGGTCAATTCTGCCTGGCCGCGTGGCATGTAACGCCATTCTCGCTATAGAAATCGGTGACATTTGGGCAGCTTCAGAACTTGCAATAGTAAATTCTAATGCGACTAACGTATTTGCTTGTAATTGATAATTTCCGACTTCACCTGGTGCATCTAAACAGTATCCATAAGCTGCCGTAATTTTTTCTTCCGGAAATAAACGCATTCCAATCATGCCGAGTTCTTCTTTCGTCGTGAAAATAAATTCAATCTCCCCATGAGCTGTTCGTTCTGCACAAAAATAATCAATAGCCGCTAACATAGCTGCTACTGCTGCTTTATCATCCGCACCTAAAGAAGTGCCTTCCTCTACCGTAAATACATCTTGCTCCATTTGGAAAACTGGCGTTGCCGCATTTGGATGCGTATCCACATGACTACAGAAAAAAATCGTTGGAAATTTCTTTTTAGTAGCGGGGATTCGTGCAATTAAGCCATAATCTTCATCCAAACTATATTCAATGTTTAATTTTGCTAGATGTTTTTTTATATACGTCAAAATAGCTGTTTCTTTCCCTGAGACAGATGGAGTTTGGATTAATTCGGTAAAATATTTTTTTACATTGGATATCATCATTTTTCCACCTACATTCTTCCTATTTGCTTTAAAAATCAATAAATGACTTGAAATTTACTTTAATTATAAGTAAGATATATATATCTGAAATGCTTTATGAGAGGAGTTTTCTTCCGCATGACTAATAAAAAAGTAGTTCGCGTTGTCGTTATTTTAATGCTAATCGCGATTGTATTATCCAGTGTTTTAACCGGGGTATTAATGTTTTTATAAATATCCGACGTCTGAGCCAATTTGGTTCAGGCTTTTTTTATTTTTTCTCAAAAAAAAGAGCAGCACCCGAAAGTACTACCCAAGACATCTAGGGAGTTTAGGGGTATGGATCTAGATGTACTAAACAATACCCGCTAAACCTAGATTAAAACATTTTTAATACAATGCTGTATTTTCTTTGGAAATCTTTTCGACATTGGCTTTAATTGCTTGTAAGAATTTACCTGCTAGTAAGCCATCTAAAATACGATGATCGATGGATAGACATAGGTTCACCATATCTCGCACGGCAATCATATCGTCAATAATGACAGGACGTTTAACAATCGATTCCACTTGAAGAATAGCGGCCTGAGGGTGGTTAATAATCCCCATTGATTGAACAGAGCCAAATGAACCAGTACTATTTACAGTGAAAGTCCCACCTTCCATATCGGCTTGGCTTAGTTTACCATTACGCGCTTTTCCAGCAAGTTCGCTAATTTCGCGAGCAATGCCTTTAATAGATTTTTCGTCCGCATTTTTAATAACTGGAACGTACAATAAATCACCAGCTGCAATCGCAATCGAAATATTGATATTCGCGTGCTCGATAATTTTATCGCCTGCCCATGTGCTGTTAAGTTGCGGGAATTCTTTCAATGCTTGTGCAACGGCTTTGATGAAAAAGGCGAAATAAGTTAATGAATAACCTTCTTCTTTTTTAAAGCTGTCTTTAACTGCATTACGATAGCGAACAAGACCAGTAGCATCCACTTCCACCATCATCCAAGCATGCGGAATTTCTTGTTTACTCACGCTCATATGTTTAGCAATGGCTTTTCTTACGCCATTGATTGGTATTTCTTTATCACCAGCTGCAGAACGAACAGGAGGAGTTGGCATTGCTGCTTTTTCTTGTGGAGCAGACTTCATTTCCTCGCGTTTCGCTACTGGACCATTTTCAATGACTTGAAGTAAATCTTTTCTTGTAATTCGGCCACCTTTACCAGTGCCTTCTACAGTTGATAAATCAATATTGTTTTCACCTGCAATACGCAGTACAGCTGGAGAAAATCTTCCACTAGCTGGTGCATCTGCTAGTTTCACTTGTTTTGTTTCTTGTTTTTCTGGCGCTTTTGTTTCTGTTTCTTCTACTTCAGCTACAGGTTCCGAACTTCCTGCATCTGCTGTTTCAATTGTACAAATAACTTCGCCTACTTCTAGAGTTTCATCTTCCTCGGCTAAAATTTCTTTGATAGTGCCACTAAAGGATGATGGAATTTCAGCTGTTACTTTATCTGTTAAAACTTCCGCGATAGCATCATATTTTTCGACGGTATCGCCTGGTTTAACTAACCATGAACTAATCGTACCTTCTGTAACACTTTCCCCTAATTTGGGCATGGTGATTTTTTCAACTGCCACAGGTCTTCACTCCTTTATTTTAAAACGGGTCTAAAATTCCGCTAATTCTTTCATTGCATCTGCCACTTTATCTGGATTGATCATAAAGTGTTTTTCCATCGTAGGAGCAAAAGGCATTGCTGGCGTATCTGGTCCTGCGAGTCTTGCAATCGGAGCGTCTAAATCGAATAGACAATGTTCCGAAATAATTGCTGCCACTTCACTAATAATACTTCCTTGCTTATTATCTTCTGTTACAAGAAGTACTTTACCTGTTTTTTTCGTTGCTTCAATAATTGCTTCTTGGTCTAGTGGATAGATTGTCCGTAAATCAAGAATGTGGGCTTCCACACCCTCAGCTGCTAAACGTTCTGCTGCTTGTTGGGCAAATTGAACCGCAAGTCCGTAAGTAATTACTGTAATATCATCACCCTCACGAACGACATTTGCTTCGCCGATTGGTACGATATAATCTGTTTCTGGTACTTCGCCTTTCAGCAAACGATAGGCACGTTTATGCTCAAAGAAAAGTACTGGATCGTTATCACGAATCGCTGCTTTTAAAAGTCCCTTCGCATCATATGGCGAGGATGGAACAACAATTTTCAAACCTGGTTGTCCAAAGAATACTTTTTCAACAGATTGTGAATGGTAAAGTGCTCCGTGTACCCCACCGCCAAAAGGTGCGCGAATAACTATCGGACAAGACCAATCGTTATTAGAACGGTAGCGAATTCTGGAAGCTTCTGAAATAATTTGGTTGACAGCAGGCATAATAAAGTCCGCAAATTGCATTTCTGCAACTGGACGATAGCCATACATCGCCGCTCCAATTCCTACTCCGGCAATAGCCGATTCAGCAAGTGGTGTATCGAGTACTCGGTCTTCACCAAATTCGTCATATAGGCCAGCAGTCGCTTTAAATACGCCACCTTTTTTCCCAACATCTTCTCCTAAAATAAATACTTTATCATCGCGCTCCATTTCTTCTTTAAGCGCCATGGTTATTGCATCAATATATGAAATGATTGGCATTCAAATTCCCTCCTAATCAGCTATTCGCTTCTTCATCATATACATATAGTAAAGATGATTCTGGTTCAGCGTATGCTGCACTTTCCGCGTAATCAGTTGCTTCGTTAACTTCTTTCGCAATACTTTTTTCGATTTCAGCGATTTTTTCTTCTGTTAAGTAACCTTCTTCGAGTAATTCTGCTTGGAAAATTTTCAGTGGATCTTTTCCTTTTGCTTCATCTACTTCTTCTCTGGAACGATAACTACTATCGTCATCATCGGAGGAGTGTGGTGTGAAGCGATAAGAGACTGTCTCAATTAAAGTAGGTCCCTCGCCGTTTCTTGCACGATCTGCTGCACGTTTAAATGCCGCATATACTTCTCCCATATTCGTTCCATCCACACGTTCACCAGGGATGCCGTAACCAATTGCTCGGTCAGATAGTTTTTCTGCGGCATATTGTTTCGATGCTGGAACGGAAATAGCATATTGGTTATTATGAATCACGAAAACAACTGGCAACTTATGTACAGATGCAAAGTTGATTCCTTCGTGGAAATCGCCTTGGTTAGAAGATCCTTCCCCAGTTGATGCATAAATCGCAATTTCGTCACCAGCCATTTTTGCTGCAAGACCAATTCCTGCTGCGTGCGGGAACTGGGTTGTTACGGGTGAACTTTGTGTAACGATTCGGTTTGATTTTTGGCCAAAATGAGCTGGCATTTGACGTCCGCCAGAGTTTGGATCTTCCGCTTTAGCGAACGCGGATAACATAATATCTTTCGCTGTCATCCCGAATGCTAACACCACTGCTAAATCACGGTAATATGGTAATGCATAATCTTTATCTAAATCAAAGGCAAACGCAGCGCCAATTTGTGCCGTTTCTTGTCCTTGTCCAGAAATGGTAAAAGGAATTTTCCCAGAACGGTTCAGCAACCACATACGTTCATCCAGTCTTCTTGCCATTAGCATCGTTTCATACATTTTAATTAATTTATCTTCTGTTAAACCTGCTTCTTTTAAAGTCATTTTTGTTCCTCCTTTAAAGCTGTATTAACCGTGAATTGCATTGCCATCCACAGCAAGGGCAGCTTCTCTAAAACTTTCTGATAAAGTTGGGTGCGGGTGAATGGTGTTACCCACTTCCCACGGCGTTGCATTTAAAACTTGTGCTAAAGCGGCTTCGCTAATCATGTCCGTTACGTGCGGTCCAATCATGCTAACGCCTAGGATATCGTCTGTTTTTTTATCTGCAATAATTTTAATGAAGCCATCTGACTCTCCGTAAACGAGTGCTTTCCCGATACCACGGAAGAAAAATTTGCCTTTTTTCACTTCATAACCACGTTCTTTTGCTTGTTCTTCTGTAATACCGACACTTGCGATTTCTGTAGAAGTATAAATACAGCGAGGAACTAAGTCGTAGTCAAGTTTTTCAGCCACTTTTCCGGCAATATGGTTGGCTGCAATCGTTCCTTCTTCCATCGCAACGTGCGCAAGTTGGATTGTTGGAATGCAATCACCAATCGCGTAGATATGGCTTTCTTTTGTTTGATAAAAATCATTTACTTGGATAAAACCGTTTTCGGTCGCGATATCCGTGTTTTGCAAACCGATATTTTCTGTATTAGCTGAACGACCGACAGAAACGAGAATTTTGTCTGCTGCGAAAGTTTGCTCTTCGCCTTTAATAATTGCTTTAATTTCCACACCAGTATCCGTTTTTTTATAACTAGCTGCTTGAACTTCAGCAGATGTATGCATGATTAATTTTTTCTTTTTATAAAGTCTTGCTAATTCTTTAGCTACTTCTTTATCTTCTGTTGGCAAAATTCGATCTGCATATTCTAGCACGGTAACTTCTACGCCAAAATCATGCATCATCGAAGCCCATTCCATCCCGATAACTCCACCGCCAACGATAATAATTGATTTTGGTAAAGATTCTAGGTTTAGCGCACCGTCAGATGATAAAACATTTTCTTCATCAATGCTTAAACCATTTAATGTGCGCGGTTTGGAGCCTGTCGCGATAATTAAATTTTTAGGAATGAGCATTTCATTTTCAGAGCCATCTTCAAATTCGACTGAAACTGTTCCAGCTGTTGGTGAAAAAATAGATGGTCCTAAAATAGTTCCCGTTCCAACAAACAAGTCAATTTTCCCTTGTTTAAATAATTGGTGAATACCTTTTTCTAATTGATCTACGATTGCTTGTTTTCTTTCTTGTGCTTGTAAAAAATTGATTCCGGCAGTTCCTTCTACAGAAATACCAAATTCACTTGCTTTTTTTACTGTTTGCAGAACTTCCGCTGAACGTAATAACGCTTTCGTTGGAATACATCCACGATGAAGACACGTTCCACCAACTTTCCCTTTTTCAACGACGGCTACTTTCTGGCCATTCTTAGCTGCTTGAATTGCTGCGACGTAACCGCCAGTTCCTCCGCCAAGAATAACGACATCATATTCTGTTGCCACATTATCTCCTCCTTTTAGTACTCTTTTTCTTTCTCAAGACCAGCGAGCACACGTTGCACACCGCTATTTAATGCTTCTAATTCGTCTTCTCCGGGTTCTATAATCACACTGGTTATCCAGTTTGTTTGCTCAATAATTTTGTTTGTAAAAAGTTCACTTCTAGCAAGGCCACCAGTTAAAATTATGGCGTCAACTTTACCTTGCAATACAACGGAACATGCGCCAATTTCTTTGCTAACTTGATAAGCCATTGCATCAAAAGCTTCGATAGCTTTCACGTCACCTGCTTGTACTTTAGCTTCCACCTCGAGCATGCTGTTAGTTCCTAAATATGAAATCATCCCACCACGACCAACAATCAGTTCATGCAATTCGCGTTTTGTCCATTTACCGCTAAAACATGCTTCTAGAAAATCATTCATCGGTAAAGAACCAGAACGTTCCGGACTAAAAGGGCCGTCCCCATCTAAGGCATTATTCACATCCACCGCTTTTCCTTGTCGATGAGCGGCAACTGAAATTCCACCGCCAAGATGCGCGATAACAAAATTCATTTTTTCATAATCTTTTCCTAGCTCTTTGGCTATTTTCCGACCTGCTGCTTTATGATTTAATGCATGAAAAATACTTTTTCTAGTAATGAAGGCATTGCCAGATATCCTTGCAATTTCCTGCATTTCATCCACGACAACCGGATCCACAATAAAACTAGGTATTGTCAGTTCATCTGCTAATTTTTTTGCAAGCAGTGCCCCTAAATTTGAGGCATGCTCTCCGTATTTATTTTCTTTTAAATCATCTATCATTTTTTCTGTAACCATATATGTACCGCCGGCAACTGGTCGAAGTAAGCCCCCTCTTCCAACTACCGCTTGTAATTTCTTTACATCATAACCATGTGCATCCATCACTCGACGTAGAACTTGCCACCTAAAATCAAATTGTTCCTGTACGTTATTAAAGTCGGCTAGTTCTTGCATTGTATGTCTGACAGTTTCTTCAAAAAGTACTTTATCGCCTTGGTAAACAGCGAGTTTGGTAGACGTGGAACCAGGATTTATGGTTAAAACATCAAAAGACATTTGCTTTCCTCCAAATTTAATTGTGAAAAATGCGGTAGGTTATCATTTTCCCATGGACTATTGTAACACGTAGGCTGTAATCAAATAAAAGCCTTTGCATTCAGATTGTTAAAGTCCGTCTATTCACATTATTTCATCATTTCTCAACTAGTCTTACAGTTAGTATGAATGAAGCTAATTTGTTTTCCGGTGAATCATTTCTTGAGGAAATGACAATAGGTACTTTTGCCCCGACCACTGCACTACCTACTTTAGCTCCAGCAAAGTAGACTAATGATTTATAAAGTGCATTTCCTGTTTCAATATTAGGAGCAATTAATATGTCTGCTTCTCCCGCTGAACTATCCGTAATTCCTTTATGGAGAGCCGCTTCTTTGGAAATAGCTACATCGAGAGCTAGCGGACCCGAGACGGCTATTGTGTTATCAAAATGCTGCACTACTTCCTGTGCTTCTACTGTGGATGGCATTTTTGCTGTCACTTCTTCCACCGCACTAAGTAACGCAATTTTAGGATTAGCGATGCCGATTTGATGCGCTACGGCTATGGCATTTTCTGTGATAGCAATTTTCTCTTTTGTTTTTGGCGCTACGTTCATGGCACAATCAGTTATCAATAATGGTTTGTGATACGTTGGAATATCAAAAATGGCAATTTGACTCAATAATTGGTCTGTACGAAGGCCATTTTCTTTTTTTAATACGTGATGCATCAATGTGGCGGTTGGAATGAATCCTTTTACTAAAATATCTGCTTCTTTATTTTTTACCGCTAAAATGGCGCCTTGTGCTGCGGCTTCAGCGGTATCTGTTTGAATCCATGTAACGTTTTCATTCGCGGTTAACGTTTTGTCTTCCTTCTTGCCAAATAAAAGAAATTTACCTAAATTTTGGTTTAATGCAAGACGAATCGTTTCGAGCACAACTTCATCATCTGCTCCTGCCACGGCGAAAACAAATGAACTCGTTTCTGCTACATCTGAAAAAAATCTACTTTTTGTCATAAAAATAACTCCTTTATCGCACAAAAAAGCCGCATTCCGAATTAGTAGTTGTTTTTATGACCAGGTAATAATTTTCTACCTTATTCATTTTAAGCAAAAACTATTCGATATGCAAGCAATTTCGTTTTTTTAATACGTTTGTTTTACTTTTTCCGCTTGTTCAATCATTTCTTTTGCATGTTGTTTGGTTAATTCGGTGACTTCTATTCCAGCAATCATTCGACTGATTTCTTCTACTTTCTCTTCCCCTTTAAGCACTGTAACGGAAGTTGTTGTCCGTTTGTTTTGGACTTTTTTCGTAATGTAGTAGTGATGGTTCGCCATTGCTGCAACTTGAGGTAAGTGACTAATGCATAGTACTTGCGAGCCAACTGAAACAGCATAAATTTTTTCTGCAATCGCTTGACCAACGCGACCACTTACACCAGTATCTACTTCATCGAAAATAATCGAGGTGATACCTTGGTGCCTAGAAAAAATGGTTTTTAATGCTAACATCATTCTAGATAACTCTCCACCAGAAGCGATTTTTGCTAATGGTTTTAAAGGTTCACCCGGGTTTGTTGACATATAGAAAACGACGCTATCTTGCCCTGAATCTGTTAGTTCCATTTTGTTTGCTTCGAAGCGTACACTAAAAATGGCTTTCTCCATATATAAGTGATTTAATTCTTGTTTGATTTGTTTTTCTAATGTAACAGCCGCTTTTTTACGGATTTCCGTTAGTGTATTTGCTTGTTTTGTTAGTTCTGCTTTAAGTGTTGCTAATTTGGTCTCTAAATGCCCGACATGTGATTCACTATCTGTCAGTTTTTCCATTTCGCTGCTTATTTCTTGTTCGTATTGAATGATATCTTCAATTGTTTTACCATATTTGCGTTTTAATTGGTTTAAATCATTCAAACGTGATTCAATTTGATTCAGTTCTTCTGGTTGGAATTCGAGCTGATCTAGTGATTGCCTAATTTGGCTCATGCTATCTTCTAACATATAGTAACTAGAAGAAATGGCCTCACTAACCGCTTTATAATCCGTATGAATACTCGCCGCTGCCTCCATTTGACGCATTGCTTCTCCAACAAATTCCAGCCCACCAGGCTCACCTTGAATCGCGGCATAAGCTCCTTGTAAATTTTCGTTAAGTTTTTCAAAATTGGCTAAGATATTTTTTTGTTCTAACAAGCGATCTTCTTCACCAGCTTGCAAATTGGCATTTTCAATTTCCTGTTGTTGAAAACGGAGCATATCCAGACGTTGCGCTAATTCCCGCTCATTTTTCGTCCAATTTTGCCACTCTTTCTCGATTGTTTGATATTCTTTGAAATTAGTTTGGTACTTGGTTAGTGCTGGCTTGATTTTGTCAGAAGCGAAACGATCAAGTAATGACAAATGAAACTCCTCATTCATCAATTCCTGATGTTCATGCTGACTATGGATATCTATTAATTTCGAGCCAATTTGACGCAAGAGAACGGTAGTTACAAGTTTGCCATTAATTCGGCAACTATTTTTCCCCGAGCGAAACAGGCTGCGTTCTAGTACAACCATATCATCCGAAGCATCTATCCCATTTTCAATTAACGCATTTCGGCAAGCAAGGTTATCCTCTGCTAGCGCAAAAAGCCCTTGAAGTTCTAAACGTTCTTCTCCATGACGGATAAAATCAGCTGACCCGCGTCCGCCAACAAGAAGACCAAGCGCATCAATAATAATTGATTTACCAGCGCCGGTCTCCCCCGTAAGTACCGTCATCCCTTCTTGAAAAGTTAAAGAAAGCGATTCGATGATAGCAAAGTTTTTAATTGTCATTTCTTGAAGCAAAATCTTTCACCTCCAACAAATTTTAAAGCATATCTATAAAACGATCTGTTAATGTTTTCGCATTTTCTTCCGAGCGACAAATAATTAAACAAGTGTCATCTCCACAAATAGTTCCGGCTTTTTCCGGCCAGTCCAAGTTATCGATTAATGCACCAACCGAGTTTCCATTTCCTGGCATTACTTTTAAAATAATCATAAATTGCACGTTATCAATGCCAATAAAGCAATCAATCAAAGCGCGTTTTAATTTTTGATGTGGGTTAAAACTATTATCGGCAGGTAGACTGTATTTGTAACCACCTGTTTGTGTTGGAACTTTGACAAGATGAAGTTCTTTAATATCACGGGAAACAGTTGCCTGGGTGACTTTAACATCGCGTTCTAACAGAAGTTCTACTAAATCTTCTTGCGTGTCAATCTCATTGGATGTAATCAATTCTCGAATAATAATATGACGATGACCTTTATTCATTCCTTCTTCACCTCACGATAATTTTCTACTTACATCTTATCCGAAAAAACGCATAAAGTCACGGATTTAGTGCAAATTTATGCAAGAAAAGTTTCTTTAATACTTTATACATAGGTAATACATTGCAAAATGAGCCAAAACAGCATGATAAAAGCAAAAACCGGAAAACATCACTGCTTTCCGGTATACATTATTTATCTAATTTTGTATGCGCTTTTGTGATAAGTTTCGCAATCGCATTTGGTTCCAAATGATTAGTTCCAGTTTCCCCACCAGTCCATTTAAGATGCGCGATAAATTCGATGTTTCCTTCTCCACCTGTAATAGGTGAAAAATCAAGTCCCATCAAATCATAACCATTATCGAGCGCAAATTGAACAATATGTTCAACTACCGATTCATGTACTGCTGGATCACGAATAATCCCTTTTTTACCGACTTGCTCTCGACCTGCTTCAAATTGTGGTTTGATAAGTGTCATCACATCGCCACCGGTTACAAGCACAGTTCTAAGTACTGGTAAAATTAGTTTGAGTGAAATAAAGGATACATCAATCGTTGCAAAATCTGCTAAACCTTCGGAAAAATCAGCTGGCGTTACATGACGGAAATTAGTTCTTTCCATCACAGTGACGCGATCATCGTTGCGCAGTTTCCATGCAAGCTGATTATAGCCAACATCGAGCGCATAAGAGTGTCTTGCCCCATTTTGTAAAGCGCAATCTGTAAAACCACCAGTTGATGCTCCGATATCCAGCATAAGTTTATCTTTCACTTCGAAATCAAATACTTGCAATGCTTTTTCTAGCTTTAATCCACCGCGACTAACATAAGGCATTTGCTTTCCTTTTACTTGAAGTTCGCTATCAATAGGGATTTTTTCTCCAGGTTTATCTACACGTTCTTCTTTCCGATAAACAATTCCCGCCATAATTGCACGTTTTGCCTTTTCTCTTGTTTCAAATAGTCCTTGTTCTACTAGCAGAATATCTGCGCGTTCTTTTTTTATTGTCATAGTCTCTTCGCCCTTAACTTCCCGCTTTGTGCGAGCATTTCTTTTATTTTTAATACTATTCCAGTTGTTGATATGCCAAATGATTCCAAAATTATGGATACAGAACCATGGCTAATAAATTCGTCTGGTAAACCGATTCGATGCATTACAACATCGCTATAATTACTCGCTTCTATAAATTCTAACACACTCGCACCAAATCCACCTTTTAATAGTGATTCTTCTACTGTTAAAATGGGAATTTTTTGCTTTAAGATTTGGTGTAAAAGTGCTTCGTCTAACGGTTTAATATAGCGCGCATTAATTACTCCAACGTGGTATCCTTCTAACTCTAATTGTTCAGCTGCTTTTAGCGCTAGCCGGATGGTAGGGCCAAAGGTTAAAATAACAGCATCAATCGGCTGAATGATTGTTTCCCACTTTCCGATTGGTATAAGCGTATTAGACTCAGCTACCTGCGCACCAGGAGCTTCGCCGCGTGGATAGCGAATCGCAAAGGGCCCATCATTATACGAAAACGCAGTATCCATTAATTGTCTAGCTTCCACTTCATCTTTCGGCATGCTAATAGTCATGTTTGGAATACTATTTAAAAATGAAATATCAAAGATACCTTGATGTGTTTCGCCATCAGCGCCAACAAGCCCGGCCCGGTCAATCCCAATGACCACATTCAACTTTTGCCGGCAAACATCATGAACTAACTGATCATAGGCTCTTTGTAAAAAAGTGGAATAAATAGTAAGGAACGGTTTCATCCCTTGTGTTGCTAGCCCCGCTGCCATTGTTGTCGCATGCTGTTCCGCAATCCCAACATCAAAAAAGCGTTCTGGGAAAGCTTTCGCAAATTTTTCTAATTTAGAGCCAACAGGCATTGCCGGAGTTATCGCAACAATCCGTTCATCCTTTTCTGCCAAACGTATTAATTCATTGCTAATAACTGAACTCCATGACGCTGCACGCTTAGCCGGCTTAATAAAGCTACCTGTTTCGACTTTATAAGGTCCTGTACCATGCCAGGTGCCACGAGAGTCTAATTCGGCCGGTTGATACCCTTTGCCTTTTTTTGTAACGATATGGAGCAGTACAGGCCCTTTTGTGCGTTTTGCTAATTCCAAGTTAGTAATAACCTCTTCTATATCATGCCCATTAATTGGGCCCAAATACATAAACCCAAGCTCTTCAAAAAAAGTACCATCGACTTTAGCTTTTGTTTGCTTAAATGTATCAGAGGTCCTTAATTTTCCAAGTATGTTGTGGATTGCTCCCACGTTTGGCGCTATCGACATATCATTATCATTTAAAATAACTATCATATCTTTTCCCATATCGCCTATATGATTCAAAGCCTCTAAAGCCATGCCACCTGTTAAGGCGCCATCACCGATTATCGGAATAACATAAAATTCTTCCTTTTTAATATCTCTCGCAATAACCATCCCGGCTGCAGCAGACAAAGAAGTTGAGCTGTGCCCCGTTTCAAATACATCATGAATAGATTCTTTCCGCTTTGGAAATCCATCTAATCCCCCGTGCTCACGTAAAGTACCAAATTGGCTCGCCCTTCCAGTTAGGATTTTGTGCACATATGACTGGTGACCAACATCCCAAATAAATTTATCTTTTGGACTATTAAAAGAATAATGCAACGCAATCGTTAGTTCTACCACACCAAGATTCGGACCAATATGCCCACCTGATTTAGAAGTAGAAGTAATTAAAAAAGCGCGAATATCTGCCGCAAGTGCTTCTAATTCTTGTATATCCAATTGCTTCATAAAGGAAGGATCCTTTATTTTTAAAAGATCCAAATAAAAACAACTCACTTTCCAAAGAGCCACTTGCATGAATGTGTGCAAGGTCTTTTTTCTCAATTAATTGTTCTTATTATAGCAAACAATCACCATTAAACCAAACAAGGTAAAATAATTTTAGGCAAATAAAAAAGCAAATCACCGAAATGATTTGCTTTTTCTTATTCAAAAAATAGAATTACGCTTTTTGAACGTTAGCTGCTTGAGGTCCGCGTTGGCCTTCTTCAACGTCGAAAGTTACTGCTTGACCTTCGTCTAAAGATTTGAATCCGTCGCCTTGGATAGCGCTGAAATGTACGAATACATCGTCACCGTTTTCGCGTTCGATAAAACCAAATCCTTTTTCTGCGTTAAACCATTTTACTGTACCTTGTTCCATGTTCATGTTCCTCCTCGTGTGTTATGCACACTAATTATTTACTATTCTTGCTTAACGGCACGAGATGGAAAGTTGTTCACAATCGTATCTTTCACCCACAAAAATAATCTTACATTAGTATAACACGGTATTTTAGGAAAAGCAAATCAATTTGAATTATATATGTGAAAAAAATTTGAAATTACTAGATAATTATGATTAATTTTCTCTAAGTGCGATTAAATCAGCAAGTTTCAAGAGAATTTCATCATCAAAATCATGCCCTGAAAGCGCTGACTTTGCAATCGCAACATGCTCATTTAATGCCCTTTTGGCACCATCAAGCGTGAGTAATCCGGGATAGGTACTTTTGTTCAGAAAAGCGTCGACCCCTGTCTTTTTACCCATTTTTGTTTCATCACCAATAACATCTAAAATATCGTCACTGATTTGGAATCCAAT
The DNA here is from genome assembly GCF_000307025.1 of Listeria monocytogenes ATCC 19117. GTDB lineage: Bacteria > Bacillota > Bacilli > Lactobacillales > Listeriaceae > Listeria > Listeria monocytogenes_B. Next base: position 1,378,600 of record NC_018584.1, on the reverse strand, counting down.
CCCAATATTTTCCGCAAAAATCCGTAATCTTTTCGTTTGTTCTGGGTCAGCTTCTGCAATTTTCGCAGCAGAAGTTACGGCAAAAATTAATAATTCGCCTGTTTTCCGTGCATGGATGGATGATAGTTCTTCTAATGTCACTTGTTTGTTTTCTGCCTCCATATCTGCAAGTTGACCGCCAACCATTCCTTCTGCACCACTACTAAAACTAATTTGATTAATCAAAGCTATGCGTGTTTCAAAAGATAAATTTTCGTCTTCCGCTAAAATAGAAAAAGCAAGCGTTAGTAAAGCGTCTCCTGCCAAAATCGCAGTTGCATCCCCAAAAACTTTATGATTAGTATATTTGCCGCGACGATAGTCATCATTATCCATTGCTGGTAAATCATCATGGATCAGGCTATACGTATGAATCATTTCTAATGCCGTTGCTGTTTTCACACCTAAAAGCGGATTTACTTTTAAGGCTTGAAGTGTAGCAAAAACTAGCATGGGACGAATCCGTTTTCCACCTGCTTGAACAGAATATAACATGGACTCTTTTAGTCTAGGTTCGATATTTCGCTCGCTTATTTCTTTAAAAAGCGACTCATCAATCACTTTTTTATATTGTTCTAGAAAAAGGGTTAAATCTTGCAAATTTATTCACCATCCGCTTCAAAAGGAATTTCTTCTCCTGCATCTGTGACTACTTTTGCCATTCGTTTTTCTGCTGATTGTAATTTATCTTGGCACAATTTTGTTAGTTCGATTCCTTTTTGGTACATATCAAGAGAATCTTCAAGTGAGGCACTACCATTTTCGAGTGCTTCTACGATTGTTTCTAATTCTGCAATTGCTTCTTCAAAAGTTTTCTTTTTAGTTGCCACTTATATCTTCCTCCTTCGCGGTAATGAGTGCCTCTATCTGTCCGCCTTGCATTTTCACTTGGATATTATCGCCGACTTCAAGCTCCTGCACTGATTTAACCAGCATATTCTCTTTATACGTTACACCAAATCCTCGTTTCAATAAAGAAAGAGGACTCAGATGTTCTAGCGCATCTATTTGCCGAAAGAAAGATTGTTGTTTGTCTTTCAAAAGTTGTTTCATCGCTTTTTCTAATGCTTGAAGTCGTAGTGCCATCTGTTCTTTTTGTAGTTCAATTTCTTTATTCGGATGGTAATAATGTAGGCGATCATTTAATCGGTCAAAAACTGTTTGCTTAACAAATATTTGTTTAGAAAAAGCATTATTTAATCGTTCGGAAAAATAATCTGTACGTTCCATTTGCTGTTCTAATTGATGTTTCGGACCATTTAAAATCAAGTGTTGTTTAAGTTGCTCTAGTGACCGTTCTTTTCTTTCTAATGCTTGTCTGGTGACTGCGAGCAAACGGTATTTACGTTCTGCTAATCGTTCTTCTAAATCGCGATAATCTGGAACAGCAAGTTCTGCCGCCGCAGTTGGCGTTGCGGCTCGTACATCTGCAGAAAAATCACTTAACGCAAAATCAGTTTCATGTCCGACCGCTGAAATTACAGGTACATCGGAATCATATACTGCTCGAACAACAGGTTCTTCATTAAAAGCCCATAGTTCTTCAAGCGAACCACCACCACGCCCAATAATCATAACATCAATATCATTTCGCTGATTAATCTTGCCAATGTTTTCGACAATTTTTTGAGCCGCTTTCTCCCCTTGAACAATAGTTGGATAAACAATCACTTCCACAGAAGGCATTCTTCGATGAATGGTGGTTAGTATATCACGAACAGCCGCACCAGTTTTGGACGTAACGACAGCGACTTTAGACGGGAAAGAAGGAAGCACTTTTTTATGCGTTTCCGCAAAAAGCCCTTCCTTTTCCAATTGCGATTTTAATTGCTCTAATTGAATATAAAGCGCTCCGACACCATCTGGTTCCATATGTTCTGCATAGAACTGATAGCGACCAGCTTTTGTAAATACGCCAATTCGTCCTGTGATAAGGACATTCATACCATCTTCTGGGACAAAACCAATTTTTTGAACTGCTTTGTGAAACATGACAGAACGAAGCATCGCAAATTCATCTTTTACCGTAAAATATAGATGTCCACTCGCTGGTTGTTTTAAATTAGAAATTTCACCGCGCACAAAAACTTGCTTCATGTAGGGATCTACTTCAAACTTTTTTTCGATATATTTGGTTATTGCTGCTACCGTCAAATATTTATCTTGCTCCATCATTTCACATCCAATTAATCAATTCATTTTCCAAATGCGTTTTGCTGCTTTTAATGTGTTCGCAAGTAGCATTGTGATTGTCATCGGGCCAACGCCACCTGGTACCGGCGTGATAAATCCTGCTTCTTCTACCACATCATCAAAGTCCACATCACCGCATAACTTATTATTTTCGTCGCGATCCATGCCAACATCAATAACAACCGCACCTGGTTTGATATAGTCTTTTTTCACAAATTTAGCTAAACCTGTTGCTACAACAAGAATATCCGCTTCTTTCGCTACTTGTGGTAAATCTTTTGTACGGCTATGCGCAATGGTTACTGTCGCGTTTTCATTTAACAGTAATTGAGCTACTGGTTTCCCTACGATGTTACTTCTACCAATAACAACAGCGCGTTTGCCTTCTATTTGAGTGCCGGTCGATTTTATAAGTTCAATAATTCCTGCTGGTGTACAAGGAACAAAAGAATCTTTTCCGATGAATAAATTACCTACATTCACTGGATGGAAACCGTCAACATCTTTGTCATAGCTAATAGTATCAATTACTTTTTCTTCTGAAATGTGTTCTGGTAGTGGTAACTGCACGAGTATGCCATGAATAGTTTTATCTTCGTTAAGCTCCTCTACAACAGATAGTAATTTTTCTTCTGTTACATTTTCTGGAAGTTCAATTAAAACGGATTTCATCCCCGCTTCTTCTGTCCGTTTTTGTTTATTTCTTACATATGTACGAGATGCTTGATTGTCGCCAACGAGCACAACAGCAAGCCCTGGTTTCTTACCTTCTTTTACTAATTCAGCTACTTCTCTTGTTACTTTTTCTTGAATTTCTTTTGCTAACTTTTTGCCATCAATAATTTCTCCCATGAGTATTGCCCCCTTTAAAAATAAGTTGCACGTAATTATTCTTAAAAAATCACGAAATAAGGGAGTGCAAGAGATTTCCCTTGCACTCAATCAAGCTTATTTATCTTCCGGTGCAATATTAGCAAGTACGCCATTAATAAATTTACTTGATTTTTCATCACTGTAAATTTTTGCAATTTCGATGGATTCATTCAAACTAACTCTATTTGGCACATCATCCAAGTACTTAATTTCATAGACACTTAGTCGAAGTAAGGATAGATCGACTTTACTCAAACGATCCATGCGCCAATTATCTAAATTAGGCTCAATGATAGCATCAATTTCAGCTTTATTCGCCATTACGCCTTCGACTAATTTTTCCATATAGTCGTCTTGCTCGTCTTCCATGATGTTTTTAATAGCTTGATCTAGCGACATTTCGTTTAGCTCTATTTGGAATAGTGCTTGAAGTGCTTTCTCGCGCGCTTCTCTTCTTTTCATGTTAAAGCTGCTCCTTTTGTTCCTTGAATTTTATAGCTCAAAATCATCGAAGGAAAGTGTTTCTGTTTTTTCAAATTGTACACCAACGATATGAACGTTGATTTCAAGTACATTTAAACCAGTCATATTAAAAATGGTATCTCTGACAGCATCTTGAATATTTTGAGCAACAAGTGGAATAGTTGCGCCAAATAAGACTGAACAATAAAGTTCGATTAGAATTCCTTCTTCGGTTAGTTCTACTTTTACGCCCTTACGGTAGTTTACAGCACCACTGAATTTCTCACGCATTTCTGTCGCAAAGCCACCTTGCATATAAGCAACATTTTCGATTTCACTTGCAGCAAGACCAGCAATTACGCCAATTACTTCAGGTGCAATCTCAATTTTGCCAAGCGGTGCATCATTTTGTTTACGCAAATCTTTTGTATAAGCCATTATTTAGCCCTCCTTAGAAAGATTCATTACATCGTTTTGCTCCAAGAATTTGGTATTGAAGTCGCCTGATAAAAACACATCATTATCTAATACACGTAAATGGAACGGAATCGTTGAAGGAATGCCATCAATGGCAAATTCGGACAACGCACGTTTCATTTTTTGAATCACTTCTTCCCGTGTTTCCGCATAACAGATTACTTTGGCAATCATCGAATCATAGTATGGCGGGATTTTGTAGTTTGGATATGCTGCTGAGTCAATTCGAACACCTAAGCCACCTGGAGGAAGATAAAATTTAATTTCACCTGGAGCTGGCATAAAGTTTTTCTCTGGATTTTCAGCGTTAATTCGACATTCCATCGCCCAACCTGTTAATTTCACATCTGCTTGTTTAATTTGTAGTTCTTCCCCAGAAGCAACTAGAAATTGTTGTTTCACTAAATCAACACCAGTAACAAGCTCGGTTACCGGGTGTTCTACTTGGATACGCGTATTCATTTCCATAAAGTAAAAATTATTTTCATGGTGATCGAAAATGAATTCAATCGTTCCTGCGCCAGAATAATTCACGGCTTTGGCAGCTTTAACAGCAGCTTTTCCCATTTTTTGGCGAGTTTTTTCATCAATGGCAGGTGATGGTGATTCTTCAATTAGCTTTTGTAAGCGACGTTGAATACTACAATCACGTTCTCCTAAATGAATAACGTTACCATGGTTATCAGCAAGCACTTGAATTTCTACATGGCGGAAATCTTGAATATACTTTTCTAAGTAAACGCCAGGATCACCAAATGCGGCTTCGGCTTCTTGTTGGGTAGTTTGAATGCCAGAAATTAATTTTTCTTCATTTTCTGCTACACGGATACCTTTACCGCCACCGCCAGCTGTTGCTTTAATGATAACCGGATAACCGATTTTCTTAGCGATTTTTTTGCCATCTTCTACATCCTTAACGATTCCCTGCGAACCAGGAACGATTGGAACACCTGCTTTACGCATCGTTTCGCGGGCTACATCTTTTGTTCCCATTTGCGAAATAGCGGAAGCACTTGGTCCGATAAAAGTAATATTACAGTCTTCGCATAACTCCGCGAAATCTGCATTTTCGGCTAAGAAACCATAGCCTGGGTGAATAGCATCACAGTTCGTTAAAACTGCAAGACTAATAATGTTGGACATATTTAAATAACTATCTTTTGTTGCTGCGGGACCTACACAATAAGCTTCATCCGCCAGCTGAATATGTAGCGCTTCTTTATCTGCTTCCGAATAAATCGCCACTGTCTCCACTCCAAGTTCTTTTGCAGCGCGAATGATACGGACAGCGATTTCTCCACGGTTCGCTACCAGTACTTTTTTAATCATGTTTTTCGACCCCTTATTTTTTTCTAACTTTGAATAGTGGTTGTCCAAATTCGACTAATTCGCCACTTGAAACAAGAATTTCTGCGATTTCTCCGTCAATATCAGCAGTAATTTCATTGAATAATTTCATTGCTTCTACAATACATACAACAGATTGCGCAGATACTTTAGATCCAACGCTAACAAAATTAGCATCTTCTGGTGAAGCAGATGCGTAAAAAGTCCCAACCATTGGCGATGTAATGACTTCTAAACTAGCATCTTCCGCTGTATTTGCTTCTGTTTGAGGAGCAGCTGTTTGAGCTTGTGCTACTGGTGCTGCCTGAGCTGGTGCTTGTGTGATAGCAATTGGTGCTTCTTGAACTGCTGCAGCAACAACTGTTTTATTCTTTTTAAGCAAAATCTTACTATCTTTCGTTTCTAACTCAAATTCATCTAGGGTTGACTCGTCAATCAGCTCGATTAGCTGTTTAATTTCATCTATTGATAACATACCATTTACACTCCTTAATAATACTAAAAATAAAAAATTGCATGAATCACGCATTGTCCTTATTGTACCATACTTTTTATTCAAAAGGTGTACTGGAAGCGCTAAGAAATAGAAAAACAGCTGAAGAATTAACTCCAGCTGTAGTAAACGATTCTTGCTTACGCCCGAGAAACATACGCTGCTTCGGTTGTATTAATTACTAGTTTGTCTCCTTCATTAACGAAAAATGGCACTTGGACAACAAGACCAGTTTCAAGCGTGGCTGGTTTAGAACCGCCTGAAGAAGTATCACCTTTAATTCCAGGATCAGTTGCAGTAACAACTAATTCTACTGTGTTAGGTAAATCAATACCGATTGTTTCGCCTTGATACATGATAATATTAATTTCCATATTTTCTTTTAGGAATTTAAGTTCATGAGCAATTTGGTCTTCTGGAAGCTCAATTTGTTCATAAGACTCATTGTCCATGAATACGTGATTTGTGCCGTCAGCATACAAGTAGGCCATTTTACGGTTGTCGATTTGCGCTTTTGCTACTTTTTCGCCACCACGGAATGTTTTTTCTTGGATTGCACCTGTACGAAGGTTACGTAATTTGGAACGAACGAATGCTGCTCCTTTTCCGGGTTTTACATGTTGAAAATCTAGCACACGCCAAATACCATTATCTACTTCTATTGTTAACCCTGTTTTAAAGTCATTTACTGAAATCATGTTTTTCCTCCTGTAATTTGCAAAGTATCTTTATTTGGAGCATATTAAAACTGCTCATTCTTCCTTATTTAACCATAAAACACACAAAGTTACAAAGGAATTTTATAAAATAATTAATTCTTTTGGTGAATGAATTAAAATCTCATTACCTGTTTCTGTAATTAAGAGATCATCTTCAATTCTAACGCCACCGATTCCTGGTAAATAAATTCCTGGTTCATCCGTCACAACATGTCCGACTTCTAGTTTTTGAGGGCTCTTAAAGGATAAATTAGGTCCTTCGTGAATTTCTAGTCCAATACCATGTCCTAAAGAATGTCCAAATGCATCGCCATAGCCAAAAGAAGCAATATAATCACGTGCAATAGCATCTGCTTCAATTCCAGTCATACCTGGTTTTAAGCTATCGATTACTTTTAATTGCGCATCTAACGTAATTTGGTAAATTTCTTTTAATTTTTCAGCAGGTTCACCGACCGCGATAGTTCTTGTCATATCTGAACAATAACCGTCATAGTAACAGCCGTAATCCATTGTAACGAAATCGCCAACTTCGATTTTTTTATCCGAAGCAACACCATGCGGTAACGCAGAACGAACACCAGATGCGACAATTGTATCAAACGACGAGGAAGTAGCTCCCGCACGTCTCATAAAGAATTCTAGTTCATTAGATACTTCGATTTCAGCCATGCCTGGTTTGATAAATTGAATGATATGTGCAAAAGCTGCATCAGCAATATCACAAGCTGTGCGGATTGCTTTTAGTTCACTTGCTGTTTTCACTTTACGCATTTCTTCAAAGAAGCCAGTAAGTGGGATTAATTGACGATTAAATACGCGCTCCATTTGTTTAAATTCAGATACGGTCACATAATCCGCTTCAAAATGTAGTGTTTTTGTATCATTTTTAATTAATAAATCTTCTACTGTATCAAAAATCGGACCAGTATGTTGTACAATTTCGTATCCTTCTGCTTGTTTTGCTGCTTGTTCCGTATATCTGAAATCAGTTACAAAATAAGCTTTTTCAGGTAAAATTAGCGCCACACCACTTGTTCCAGTGAAACCTGATACATACCTTCTATTAAACTCACTTGTGACAAGAACTGCTTCTATCTTTTCCTTGCCCAGCGTTTCTTGAATTTTAGTTAATTTAGACATTTTTATTCCCCCACTTTTATCAAATTTTAGGCGCGCAAAAATCGCATTATTAGACGCGTTCGAAACTATTTTATCACAATTTAGAAAAAATAACTTTTTTTAGGCGTTTTGCGCTATACGAAAAACTATTTTTAGCGTAAAATAACATATTAGTAAACATGAATAGGCTGGTGAAAACTTTGAGCAAACAAAACGTACCATCATATGGCGGTCAAGCTGTAGTTGAAGGCGTCATGTTTGGCGGCAGAAAACAGACCGTAACAGCAATTAGACGTATAGATGGTTCATTAGAATATTTTTATTTAGAAAAAAATAGTCCGGTTTGGGTTATGCGTATGAAGAAAATCCCTTTTTTAAGAGGAATTGTTGCATTAATTGAATCTAGCGCTATCGGTTCCAAACACCTCGCTTTTGCAACAGACCGATATGACGAAGATCCAAATAACCCAGTAGAAGAAGAAAAAATTGAAAAGAAAGAATCGAAAGTCGCGATGTGGCTTGGTGTTGCCGTCATCGGTATTTTATCTTTCGTCTTTGCAAAATTTGTCATGACGCTCATCCCTGTATTTTTAGCGGAATTATTCCGTCCTATCGTACCAGGTGATACGGCGCAAGTATTTTTAGAGAGTCTTTTCAAATTAATTCTTCTATTAACCTATATTTTCGCGGTTTCTCAGACCCCTATTATTAAACGAGTTTTTCAATATCACGGTTCTGAGCATAAGGTAATAAATTGTTACGAAGAAAAATTACCTTTAACGGTTGAAAATGTACAGAAACAATCGCGACTTCATTATCGTTGTGGTAGTAGTTTTATTTTATTTACAGTTATTGTTGGTATGTTTATTTATTTGTTAGTACCAACCGATCCTCTTTGGCTTCGTGTGGTCGACCGGATTTTACTTATTCCTGTTGTGCTTGGTGTAGCTTTTGAAGTACTTCAATTAACTAATAAATGCCGTAATATCCCAGTTCTTAAATATTTAGGTGTCCCGGGTTTATGGCTACAACTTCTTACAACAAAAGAACCGTCTGATGATCAAGTTGAGGTTGCCATTGCATCCTTTAATGAGCTTTTACGAGTGGAAAAAGAAGGTGCACCAGTAGATGTAACTGAGCCAGATAATCTGGAACTTTTAGAATAGGAGTGGATTAATTTGAAGAAGTATCCCCTCATAGTTATTATTTTACTTGCGCTTGTTGGTATTGGGCTTTTAATGGGTGGTTTTAAATCATTTTTCACCTTAATTATTTCCGTATTAATCGGGGCACTTATTTTCACCCTTCTACTGCGGTTTTTCACAAATAGAAAAACTGACAGTAATTACCAAAAAGCAGTAAAACAATCGAAAAATTTACATGATCCGAAGAAAAAAACGAAGAAAAAACGAAAATCTTCTTTCAAAGTGATTGATGGTGGCAAAAAATAAGTTATAATAGAAAAGGATGCTTTAAAAAAAGCAGTTTTCAGGATGAAAGGGGTTTACACAATTGATTAGTTGGATTATAGCAATTATCATTCTGGTTATTCTTCTAGGATACGAAATTTACCAGTTTGTAATGCGTCGCAAAGCAGTAAAAGTTTTAACAGAAGAAGAATTTAAAAAAGGTTATCGTAAAGCACAGTTAATTGATGTTCGCGAGCCAAATGAATTCGATGCTGGACATATTCTTGGAGCTAGAAATATCCCAGTTACACAAATGAAAAACCGGACAACAGAAATTCGTCAAGATTTACCAGTTTACTTATACTGCCAAACAGCACAACGTAGTAACCGTGCAGCAATTATGCTTTATAAACGCGGATACAAACAAGTTTATCAGCTTAAAGGCGGCTACCGTAAATGGACAGGAAAAACTAAATCTAAATAAGAAAAAACCTTGCTGTGGAAATTCACAGCAAGGTTTTTTTTATACTTCTTTTTGATAACGTAAAATCGGTTTTCTAGCAGCGCGTGTTTCGTCTAGTCGTTTCACATAGGTGCTATGTGGCGCTTCTTGGACGATTTCAGGATTTTCTTCCGCTTCTTTCGCAATTTTTAACATCGTATCAATGAAAGAATCTAGAGTTTCTTTCGATTCTGTTTCAGTCGGTTCAATCATGATTGCTTCACCAACAATTAGCGGAAAATAAACTGTTGGCGGATGGAAATTGTGATCTAGCAATCGTTTCGCAATATCAACAGTTCTTACGCCAAGTTTCTTCTGTCTATTACCACTTAAAACAAATTCGTGTTTACAAACTTGATCAAATGGTAAATCATAGGCTTCTTGCAGTTTACGCATCATATAGTTGGCATTTAAAACGGCATATTCTGTCACCAATTTCAAGCCATCCGGACCCATTGTGCGAATATACGTATACGCGCGAACATTGATGCCGAAGTTGCCATAATAAGGTTTCACTCGTCCAATAGAGTCAGGATAGTTATAATCAAACGAGTATCCTTCTTCTTTTTTCGTAAGGACTGGTGTTGGTAAGAATGGTATTAATTCCTTTTTCACGCCAATTGGGCCAGAACCAGGACCGCCACCACCGTGAGGACCAGTAAATGTTTTGTGTAAATTCAAATGAACAACATCAAAGCCCATGTCTCCTGGTCTAACTTTCGCCATAATAGCATTTAAATTGGCACCATCATAGTACAATTTCCCGCCAGCTTCATGAACAATTTCCGCCATTTCAACAATATCTTTTTCAAAAAGACCAAGTGTATTTGGGTTTGTGAGCATTAGTGCGGCCGTGTCTTCGCCTACTACTTTTTTCAAATCAGCTACATCGACAAGTCCTTTTTCATTCGATTTCACCGTGACAACATCGAAGCCCGCTACTGCTGCAGATGCAGGGTTTGTTCCATGTGCAGAGTCTGGGATGATTACTTTTGTTCGTTTTGTATCCCCATTCTTTTCATGGAATGCACGAATGAGCATTAATCCCGTCCATTCTCCGTGTGCTCCAGCAGCTGGTTGTAGCGTTACTTCATCCATTCCTGTAATTTCAACTAAGCTTGTTTGCAAATCATACAGTAGTTCTAGCGCGCCTTGGACAGAGCTTTCTGGTTGGTTTGGATGGATATTAGCGAAACCAGGAAAGCGTGCAACTTTTTCATTGATTTTTGGGTTATATTTCATCGTACAAGAGCCAAGCGGATAAAAACCAGAATCAACACCAAAGTTATGATTGGATAAATTGGTATAATGACGCATGATTTCAAGCTCGCTTAATTCAGGCAAATCTGCTGGTACAGAACGAATATACGCTTGTTCAAAATAATCACTGGCTTTTGTTTCTGGAACATCGCTTTCTGGTAAACTAAAGCCAATTCTTCCTGGAATAGAACGTTCAAACACTAATGGCATCGTTTCTTCTAAATTCATTTTGCACCCTCCAAGCTCGCCACAAAGGCATCAATTTCCTCTTTTGTCCGCATTTCAGTAACAGCTACAAGCATATGGTTTTCATATTTTTCCTCATAAAAACCAAGGTCATACCCACCAATAATCCCTTCATCTAAAAGTGATTCATTCACTTCTTTGATTGGTTTCGAAAGTTTTACAACAAATTCATTGAAAAAGCCATCTGAAAATAGAACTTCAAAGCCTTTTTCACGGAATTTTTGTTTGGCATAATGAGATTTATCTAAGTTTTGTTTTGCCATTTCTACAAGACCTGTTTTTCCAAGGGTTGCCATTGCGACAGAAGAAGCTAATGCATTCAATGCTTGATTGGAACAAATATTAGACGTCGCTTTATCACGGCGAATATGTTGTTCGCGTGCTTGTAATGTTAGTACATACCCGCGCTTCCCGTTCTCGTCTACGGTTTCCCCAACTAAACGTCCAGGAACTTTACGCATTAATTTATTTGTTACTGCAAAGAATCCACAATGCGGTCCACCAAATGATTCTGGGATACCAAATACTTGCGAATCACCCACAACAATATCTGCACCAAATTCTCCTGGTGGTGTTAACAAACCTAGAGACAACGGATTGCTCGATACAAGTAATAAAGAATTATTTTCATGCACTAATTTTTCAAGTTCAGCCAAAGGTTCCACTTGTCCATAGAAGTTTGGATATTGTACAACAAAACCCGCAATATCATCTGAAAGAGCTTTTTTTAGCGCCTCAATGTCTGTTTTTCCATCTAGTTCTGGAATAACTTCTACTTCAATGTGTTGGCCAGTTGCATAGGTTTTTAAAACATTGCTACTTTCCGGGTGAACAGCTCCGGAAATGAGAATTTTTTTGCGCTTTGTATGTCCACTTGCTAGCATCGCTGCTTCTGCAAGCGCTGTTCCACCATCATACATAGAGGAATTAGCCAAGTCCATTCCAGTAAGTTCCGCAATCATCGTTTGGAATTCAAAGATTGCCTGCAACTCTCCTTGCGAAATTTCAGGTTGATAAGGCGTATATGCTGTATAAAATTCTGAGCGAGAAATAACGTGATCGACTACAGTTGGAATGTAATGACTATAAACTCCAGCCCCTAAAAAAGACGCATATTCAGTAGTATTAGCATTTTTAGAAGCAAGTTTCGATAATTCGCGTAAAAGTGCAGGTTCAGATTTTGCTGGTTTTAAATCATAATCTCGTTTAAATCTAATTTTTTCTGGAATATCTTGAAATAAGTCATCAATTGACTTAACCCCTATTACATCAAGCATTTCCTTTTCATCTTGCTCTGTCATTGGTAAATAACGATGTTTTGCCATATTACTTCCTCCTTTTTACTTTGCGCGTTTATAAAATGGTGTTGGTACTATTTTCGCTTTTACTTTTTTGTTTCTTATACCTACTTCTACTTCTTGACCTATTTCTGTGTAAGCTGTATCAATTAGAGCAAGACCAATATTTGTTCCAAGTGTGGGTGATTGGGTACCAGAAGTCACAATGCCAATTTCTTCCTCATTTAGAAATACTGGATAATCGTGACGCGGAATACCTCGTTCAATTAATTCAATACCAACTAGTTTTCTATTCAGCCCTGCTTCTTTTTGTTTAATAAGCGCTTCTTTACCTATAAAATCTGCTTCTTTTTTTAATTTAACAGCAAAATTAAGCCCTGCTTCAAGTGGTGTAATGTCCTTGCTCAATTCTTGCCCATAAAGCGCAAGTACCGCCTCTAAGCGCAATGTATCCCGTGCACCTAAACCAATTGGAGCTACTCCTTCAGCTAAAATTGCCTCAAAAACTTTTCCTGCATCAGCGCTTGGCATATAAATTTCAAATCCATCTTCTCCAGTATAGCCACTTCTTGAAATGATTGTTTTCACTCCTGCTACATCCGCATCCTCCACAAATCCAAAGAAGCTAATCGAACTTAAATCTACATCCGTTAGTTTTGCGAGAATTTTTTCTGCGTTTGGCCCTTGAAGTGCTAATTGTCCATATTCCGAAGATACATTGGTAACAGAAACATCCCCGCGAATATTTTTAACCATCCATTCAAAATCCTTATCCGTATTTGCTGCATTGACAACAAGTATGTATTCCGTTTCTGATTTCTTGTAAACTACTAAATCGTCCACTGTTCCACCAGTTTCATAGCACATAATATTATATTGTGCTTTTCCGATTTTTATTTTTTCAATGTCATTGGTTAACAAATACTGTAAATAAGAAGTACTATCCGGTCCTTTTACTAGAATTTCTCCCATGTGAGACACATCAAATAGCCCTGCATCAGTTCGCACGGCCTCATGTTCTGCTTTTATACCAGCAAATTGTACCGGTAAATCCCATCCACCAAAATCAATGGTTTTCGCACCATATTTTGCATAAAGTGGATGAATCGGTGTTTTTAGTAACTCTGTCATAATTATATCCTCCTTTTTCACATAACAAAAAGGCTTATATGGTTCATAAGCCCTGTCGTAACACAAAAATGACTCCAGAGTTGCGTCCCGTAAACATCCTTTTGCCTGAGAGTTTCACATAATACATGCTTTCCCCGTCGGCGCCGCTTTTCGCAGTCTCTCTGCTTACATTCACCCGCTAATTCTATTATGTATTTGCCTTTTCTATAGCTTATCATGAGTTGTATTGTTCGGCAAATAATTAGTTTTAAAGCTTAAATTTTCTTTATTTTTGATATTGGTTCGGAATGTAAGGGCTTTATTGCGATATTACCGTTTAATTATACGCTTGTTATTCATTGCACATAGATTGTGAAAATCATCAAAATCGAAAAAAATTTTTTATTCACTTATTTGCTTCTAAAATACCACTTTCAATATTATTTTAGCTTGAAATGCTACTTTTGCATTTAGAAAATACTATTTTCGTTTTTGTGAAAGATTGGGACACAAAGGATTTTGTTTACTTTTGAGGAATATGACTTGTAAGGAGGTTCTTATGCCGCAAAAAATGACAGAACACATCATAACTCAAGCATTACGTGTCCATGCAAGTGATGTTCATATTCATCCACTCTCAAACCGTTACTTACTCCGTCTTCGGGTAAACGGGACATTGATTCCGCTTCTTTACCTTCCAATAGATGTAGGGGAAAAGTTAATATCTTTTCTTAAATTCCAAGCAGCTTTGGATATAAGCGAAAAAAGACGACCTCAATCTGGTAGCTTTGAAAAAAATACAAACACAGAAAAAATTGCTATACGGCTTTCTACTATGCCTAGCAAAGATTTTCATGAAAGCATGGTCATTCGAATTTTTCGTTACAAGTACCCTATCCCATTTTTAAAATCTAGTGTTTTTCCTAGATCCACTAATCAAATTCAACAACAGTGTAAAAACCAAACAGGCTTGTTTCTTTTTTCCGGTAGCACAGGTAGTGGTAAGTCCAGTTCTATGTATAGCCTTGTTTCTTCTATAGAAAATAAAGATGAAATGCAAATCATTACAATTGAAGATCCTGTTGAACATCATTCTCCCGGCTTTCTCCAAATCGAAGTGAACGAAAAGGCAAGCATTACCTATGCACCAATCATTCGCTCCGTCTTACGCCATGATCCTGATATTTTAATTATCGGGGAAATACGCGATGCAGAAACCGCTAAAATAGTTGTTCGTGCTGCATTAACCGGTCACTTAGTTTTAAGCACGGTTCATGCCGGAGATGCTTACGGAGTTTTATTAAGATTACTTGAATTCGGTATTAGCTCAGAAGAATTAGCGCAATGCTTACTAGGAATCAGTTTTCAGAAGCTGACACACCTAGTTTGCACCTTCTGCGGAGAAAAATGCCATCCCTTTTGTACACATTTGCACCGAAAAAGAACAGCTATCTATGAAGTTCTTACGCAACAAGAGATAAAAGCCTATTTCCAATCTAATAAACAGCAGATTAAGCCTAAATACCCTATTAAAAGAACATTCGAGAAAGGAGTTGCCTATGGTTTTTTTTCAGCGCACTAATTGGAAAGAGGACGGAGAATTTTTAATTAGAGTTGCCAGTTTACTCGAAAAGGGATTCTCATTAGATGCGACCATTAGCTATTTAAGCATTACTTCGCCCAAATATCGCAAAAGATATGAACAAATTATCACTTCACTTGCAAACGGAAATTCTTTTTCCTATGCTCTTTCAAAAAACGGATTTCCTGAATTCATTTGTTCACAACTTCATTATGCTTCTAGTCACGGTTACTTTTTGCAAACAATTCACGAAACCGGCGTCCATATGAAAAGAAAAGCGGAGGAAAAAAACGCATTAATGAAGACCTTCCAATATCCACTAGTCTTATTCTCTACTGTTATTCTGGTGTTCTTCTTGCTTCGAATTTTTCTCTTACCTAAATTCGAACTTTTATTTACACAATTATCAACTAACGGCACAGTCGGAACTAAATTCACTTATTTCCTGCTTGAAAAAATTCCAGTTTTATTAGGAATTTTTTTACTTAGCCTTTTTCTAATCTTCAGTTTCCTTATTCGAAAACAAAAGCAAAAAAATGCTTACGACCGAGCTTATTTTTATTGTCGAATTCCATATATTCGCCAATTTTCAAGAATTCATTATTCGCAATACCTTTCGCGCGAACTTGGATATCTGCTGAAAAGCGGTTTATCTATAACGCATATTATGCACCTCTTCGCGCAAGAAGAATCGCCCGCATTCTTTCAAGCAATCGCCAGGCAAATCCTTCCTACGCTTGAACAAGGATTATCACTAACAAAAGCACTAGAAAAAATGCCTATATTTGAAAGAGAACTTTATTACATTGCTATCCACGGTGAAAAAAATGGTAATTTAGCAGAAGAATTTTTATTTTATTATAACTTATGTCATCAGAAATCACTTCAAAAGACCGAAAAATTATTTTCATTTATCCAACCAATTGTTTTTATTGTTATTGGTATTTTAATTGTATCCATTTATTTATCCATTTTATATCCCATGTTTTCTATGGTAAATCAAATTTAAAAGGAGGAGTTTTAATGTTTAAAAAGAAAATTGATTGGCGAGATGAGCGAGGCTTTACTTTGGTGGAGATGTTAATTGTATTGTTAGTGGTTAGTGTTTTGTTACTCCTTACTATTCCCAACATAGTATCACAAAGTAAGTCAATCAACGATAAAGGATGCGAGGCCTTTATTTCAATGGTTCAAGGTCAAGTTCAGTCCTACCAATTAGATAAAAATTCAATCCCTTCTGTAGCTGATTTAGTAAGTGGAGGTTATCTAAAAGCTAACCAAAAATCTTGTCCTAATGGAAATAGCATCAAGATAGATAGCTCAGGAAATGTTTCTGAGAAAAAATGAAAATAAATGGATTTACTTTATTAGAAATGTTACTTGTACTAACTATCAGCTTTACACTAATCACATTAACCATCTTTCCTATTTCAAGTACATTATCCACGCTTAGGGAGAAACAACTACTAGAAGAAATAAAAGCCACCATTTACTATGCGCAAATAAATGCTGTAGCAACAAAGCAAGATACGTTTATTTCATTTGATCCAATGAGAAACCAACTCATCACATATACTAACTCAAAAACACTTGCTATCCTTCCATTCTCACAGACGTTAACTTTAACACAACCAAAAATAGGAAATTTTCGTTTCTCGAGTACAGATGGATCCATTAATCGTTTTTCAACAATTCACCTGACAAGTTCGACAAATAACTACAAGCTAATATTTCAAATCGGAAAGGGGCGTTTTAGAATTGAATAAAATTAACGGATTCTCTTTAGTTGAAAGCATGGTTTCACTTCTCCTTTTTTCAATGGTTTGTAGTTTTCTATTACCCACAGCAATGACTATTTTTGAAAAACTAGACTATCAAAAAGAAACTAGCAGAGTCTATCAAGAAATTTACGAACATAGCGAACTATTACGGCACAAAAGCGTTCCAGTTAACTTTAAGGATGAACGTATCGAAAGTTTCCATTATCAAGGAGGTATCCAAATTTGTGCAAAAAATAAATCGGAAGAAAAATGTATCTTTTAGAAATGGCTCACCTGCTTTCACTCTTCTTGAAACAATCTTGTCTATTACGATCATTTTAAGTATTAGCTCGCTCATTCCATTATTTTTTCAATGCTATAACAAGACTATCCAGATTAGTAACATTGATCAGACAACAGAATGGCAACTTTTTCTCATTCAAACTCGTCTAGAATTAGAAAAAGCGACTAATATTCAGATTGATAGGAATAAGCTTTCTTTTAGTAATGGCAAAGATCTTATCACCTATTCCAAATATAATGATTTAGTTCGTCGACAAGTAAATGGAAAAGGACATGAACCATTGCTTACTAATGTGAAAGATTATCAATTAATCAAGAAAGAAAAACAACTTCATTTAACGGTGCAAGACTCTAATACTCAGATATATACATCTGTATTCGCATTACCAGAAGTGGTATCCAATCCATGAAGACTAATGCATTTACGCTCCCATTTACCATTTTCATTGCGCTTATTTCAATTTTAATCGTTACTGGTACTGCTTCTATCTTTAAGACACAAATACAATATGAAAAAATGATTCAAAATTATTATTTAGCCTCCACTAAACTAAATTTAGCTTTCATAGAAATTAAGGAAACAACCTCACTTTCACATCAATTTAAAATAAATTTCAAAGGCGCAAAGATAGATTGCCAGGCGACGGATAATCAACTAACAGAATTCAACTGTCAAATCACACTAGAAAACGGCTATACATTAGCAAAAACAACGAGCCCTTAAAGAAGGAACTCGTTGTTTTAAAAAGATTTAGTTGGTGTATTAATTAAATTATACATTTTACCTGTTTTCGTATCGATTACCTTATCAAATAAATAACCATAGAGAACTAAATCCCCTTTTTCATAAGATAAAATAGGTTGGTTATCCATTAATTCCAAGATAGTCGATTCTTTTTTGTTCGTTGGATCAATTTTTACTAACTTATACTCTTTTGCTCCGCTGCCAATTTTAGCGCTTTTATATGGAACAAATGTTAGAAAAGTATTCTTATCAAAATTTGTATCAAAATACGGAACAAAAGTCCCTAATTCATCGTATTCTCGTGCAGCATTATACGAAAAGAAATTTTGAAATCCCAGTGTTCTAAAATCGTATAATAATTTTTCATCAGAGTTTTTTTCAATAGTAAGCAGTACATTATCGTGAACAGCAAATTGCATAATATTAGCTACAATTAAATTTTTAGTAGCGTTATCTCTAATGTCTTGTAAATAAAGGTTTCCTAATTCATCATCCGGTTTGTCTTTATTGTTCGAAATCACCAAATTATCTCCGTACCAGGAAATAAAAGGTGACGTGACATCTATTTTATCCAGTTGACTCAACGTATAGTCCCAATTTTCTATTTGAAAATTCCATTCTGGACTATATGAGACAAACATGATTTTTTCAGGTGACTCATCATTCCAATAAAATGTCGTCGTCAGAGGTTTTGTTGAACGTGAAGCAACAGTTGAACCATCATTCAAAGCGATTATTCGCATCGTGGCTTTTTCAGCTGATTCAGCAGAATAAAGTAAGATGTTTCGATAATCTGGACTAATTTGCACTTCAGAAATAGATTCCTTCGTATTAAAGATTGGTCTTTTCTTTTCATTGTAAATATTCAATTCTTCAAAATACGTAACTCCAGATTTTTTGGTTTGCAGCAAAACAGAATCTTTTGACAACCAACCAACTACTCGCTGGAATTCTTTGGTTTTGATTTGAACACCTTGTACTTCTTTTGCAGTCTTTTTTGGCGTTTCTTTTTCCTCCGAGCAACCAAAAGAGATAAAAACCAATCCGACTAATAAGGTAATCAGCAAAAAAACATTTGATTTTTTCATCTCTGGCCTCCAATCTCTCTATGCTAAAATTTTACCCTTTTCAAAGGAAGCTAAAACAATGCGTTATAGAAAGATTAGCTTTATAAAACAAGCTACAATAATGGAGTGTTATTGTAGCTTATACAAATTAATATTAATATTAATCTTCACTTGGTAGCGCTAACCATGCAGCTCCAATTATCCCTGCGTCATTCCCTTTTGTCGCAATAGATAATTTAGTGGATTCTTTAACAGCTGGGAAAACCATTGTCTCAAAATAAGTTTTAACCGGTGTTAATAATTGATCGCCTGCTGCTGAAACGCCACCACCAATAATAATCTTCTCTGGATTTAACATGTTTCCAATATGACTGAGCGCTAAAGCCAAATAGAAAGAAATTTTATCAATTGTTTCATTTGCTAAAGCATCATCTTCTGCTCCTAGTTCAAAAATCAATTTAGAAGTAATTGTTTCATCGTTATTTATTGCATCTTTAAGTGCGGATTTACCAGTATACTCTTTCGCTAAATCTTTCGCTACTCGAACGATTCCTGTTGCTGATGCGACAGTTTCTAAACAGCCTTTTTTGCCACAGGTACAATCATAACCATTCTCAGGAACTACTGTTACATGCCCAATTTCACCAGCTGCTCCGCGAATACCATGTAAAATTTTGCCTTCTGCGAAAATTCCCCCGCCAACGCCTGTTCCAAGTGTTACGAAAACGACATTAGCCCCACCTTCGCCTGCGCCTTTCCAGCGTTCACCAAGAGCGGCAACATTAGCATCATTATCTAATATGATTTTTAAACCAGTAATATTTTCTAAATCTTGACTAACATTTTGTTCATCTGCCCAGCCTAAGTTGTACGCACCTTTTACAGTACCTGTTTCATAATTTACAGTACCTGGAGTTCCCATACCAATACCATAAAAAATATCATTATCCAGTTGTAAGTCCGTTAATTTTTGATTGATAGAATCCCCAATGTTTTTAACAATGTGGGCGCCCTTATCTTCAATATTTGTATCAATTGTCCATTTTTCTTCAATGTCGCCTTCTTTTGTTAAAATAGCTAATTTTGCTGTTGTCCCGCCTAAATCTACACCAATTAATTTTTTGTTCATTCTGCTGTTCTCCTTATAATCAATTTAATTTAAACTACTATTTTTTCGTTGTTCTTTAATTAATTCTTGTTTCAATATACTTCTAGCTCTAGCAAAAGTTTCTCTATCTAAAATATTATGTTTAAAAAGTTCTGTTATCTCATATTCCATCATTTCGATGTCATATTGTCGTTTTCCTAAATAAACAATAATGCCATGCTTTCTTAGTAATTGGGCAACATCATAAACTGTTTTCACATTAAAAACCTCTTATTCTTTGATTTTTTCTAACTCATCGTAATAAGAATCAAAAAATGGATTGCTGGATAACTCTCTAGCACTGTTCGCTTCTTTAATTGCATTTGGCATATCGCCTTTTACTCTATAGCAAACAGATAAATAATAATGAGCTTCTGGGATGTCTTTGTCGATATTAATTGCTTCTTTAGCCATTGTTTCTGCTTTGTCTATTTGCTTATCTTGTAAAGCGATAGATGCAGCATACGTATATGAATAGCCGTCAGCACTTCCGCTAGAAATTAAATTATCGGTAATCTTGGTTGCTTCTTTTTTATTTTGTTCTTGAAGGTATTGTTGTACTGCTACATTAGCCTGCATCGGATCATATGGTTGTTCTCCTTTTTGGTAGCCAAAATACAAAAATAAAACAGCTACACCAAAAAGTGAAATGCCATATGCAAGTCGTCGCCAATGGAAAAATTGTTTTGGTAACGATAATGCTCCGGCAAGCAAGAAACCACCTACAAGACCACCAATATGTCCAGCAATATCAATCTGACTAGAAAATACATCAATTAACAAATTAATTGCGACAAGTGACGCGATACTGACGCCAATTGTTTTTGCATAAAGATTTGGTTTTAAAACAACCAAATAAAGTAACGCGCCCATTACTGCAAATACTGCAGTACTTGCACCAACAGATAAATTCATATTTAATGCAAAACTGGCTATGTTTCCGC
This sequence comes from Listeria monocytogenes ATCC 19117, assembly GCF_000307025.1. Classification (GTDB taxonomy): domain Bacteria; phylum Bacillota; class Bacilli; order Lactobacillales; family Listeriaceae; genus Listeria; species Listeria monocytogenes_B. Next base: position 1,357,502 of record NC_018584.1, on the reverse strand, counting down.
ATATTCCTCCTAAGAGAAGAATTAGAACATATCGCCATTTACCATAAATACGCTCTGCCCAAGCACCTACAATATAAAGCATAACTGCATTGGAAGCTAAATGCATTAATCCACTATGAAGAAAAATCGGTGAAATAAAGCGCCACCATTCCCCAGCATATATAAGTGGGTTGAATTTCCCGCCCCATTTAATTAAGTTAAATGAATTGGTAGTTCCACCTTGGAAAGAAAGCCACAAAAACGCTACAACCAAAAGACCAATGAACGTATACGTAACTATTGGTTTTGAATTCCTAGCAACTTTTTGTTCTTCATTTACTTTAGTAGTAATATACGCGATTACTTGCTCTCGTTCTTTTGCTACTAGCTCTTTCGTTATTTCATTTGGAAGAACAAATGCTTCTTCTGGTAATTCTAAAGTTTTAACGAGTGTGTCTAGATGATCTCTCATTTGTTCGTTCGCGAGTAAAATATTTTCTAATTTCACTTTTTCATTTGGAGAAGCAATTGACTGCCCAAAAAAAGGCGAAATATCACCCATTGGTTCAAATGGTGTTATATAAATATTCACAAGAGGCAATTTCAAGCGCCCCATTTGCTTACGAAGATTTTCGGTAACGTGTAAAGTGTGTGTCACATCGCGTTCCACCACATTAGCCCAACTTAATTCTTTCATCTGTATACGGATGACTGGTCTTTTTTTCTGGCTTGTATTTTCCAACCAAAGTTCTTGTTTCTCCTCGTGAAGATGGATTAAACGGTATTTTTCAACACCCAAGAAATAATTAGTTAGGCGCCAGAAGACATATTGTTCTTGGAAGCTCAAAAAATTCCCTGCTTTCATTACAAATTATATTTACTACTATACGCAAAAAAAAGGGTGTTGTAAACAATCCACCCTATTTTCTATAGAATTATTTTTCCTTATCCTCCAATTAAAATAGAAACTGGTTCGTCATGCTTTTCAGGTGTAAACTCTATTTGTTGTTCATAAAGGTACAAGGACACTGTATGTCCTTGAAAATCCGTTAAAAATCTATCGTAAAATCCTCCGCCAAAACCGATTCTATAATGATCTTTATTAAAGGCAACTCCAGGAACAATTAGTAAGTCAATTACTTTTTTATCAACTGTTTCTGCTAATTCATTTGGTTCTAAAATACCAAACTTAGATTTTATTAAAGGATGTATCGAATCCATCTTTTTAAACTCCATTTTTTTGCTAGGATAATATGTTTTTGGAATTAAAATGGTTTTCCCTTCTTTTTTTGCTTGTAGGATGATTGCTTCTGTTTCGATTTCAGGGTGTCTTGCTAATGTGATACCAACAACCTTTGCATTTTCCCATTCTGGTAATAAAAATAGTTTTTCCGCTAATCTAATAGAACGTTCGCGATGTTCTACTCTATCAAGGCTATTCAAATTCCGTAAGATTTTCTCGCGTATCAGTCGTTTGTCTTCCATTTTGGCTTCCCCCTTTTTGTTAATAAAAAAAGCAACAGAATGGAGATCCTGCTGCTTACTTAGTTTCGCGGTGTAAAGTTACACGGCGTAATCTTGGACAATATTTTTTTAATTCAATACGTTCCGGATTTTCACGCTTATTTTTAGTAGTGATGTAATTACGATCACCGCATTCAGTGCATTCTAAAGTAATATTAACGCGCATTATTTTTCCCTCCAACTCCGACTGACGAATTTATTTACTAAACCTGTATAATAATATCATTTTTAATCAGTTGTTGCAAGGACTCTATGCATTTTCTTTTTATTTTCTTTACAAAACCTTATTTCGGATGGTGTTTTGAGGTAAATTATGCTATAACTAGTAGTAGAGTTTATGGAAGAGAGGTGTGTATAAAACCCATGACCACAGTCATAATTATCTTACTAATTGCTGCTATTGCGCTGTTTGTTATTTCATTTCTACAAAAGGGTGACAATAAACAATTAGAAAAAGAACTGGAAGATGTTGCTGCTCAGTGGATGCAAGAAAACTTTGAACTAAAACAACGTATCTCTGAACTAGAAAAAGCAATGAAAATGGATAGCCCAAGCATTGAAGCTGAGCAAGTTCCTGATAGCCCGAAAGTTCGTGAATTAATGAAAAAACAAGTGATTACACTTTATACTTCTGGAATCGTAACTTCAGAAATTGCTGAACAGTCATCTTTACCTAAAGAAGAAGTGGAAAAAATCATTGAAGAATATTTAAAACATTGATTTAAATTTTAAAGGAGGAGCCTATCTGTGAAGAAAAACTTACGGATGTTGGCGCTAGGTTTCTTAATATCTGCTGTTGTCTTACTGGTGTATAACCAGTTTTTCTCCACACAGACCAAAGCAGATGAAACAAAAGCCGCATCAACAAAAGCTGGTTCTGATGAAAATTCAAGCACATGGAAAAATAAATACGAAAAATTATTAGCTCAGCAAGAAGTGGACAAAGCAACGGAAGCTGAAGCAAAGAAAAAGGCTGAAGAAGATGCTAAAAAGAAAGCAGAAGAAGCAAAAAAAGTAAAAAGTTATACTTTAAAGATTTCTAAAGGAGATCCTTCTTCTAAAGCTGGTGACGAACTTCAAGCAAATGGTATTATTAAAAGTGCTTCAGATTTTGATAAATATTTACGAGATAATAATTATGAAAAGTACATTCGTGATGGTAGTTATAATCTCAAAAGTGATATGAGCTATGAAACGATTGCTAAAATTTTAACGCATAAAAATTAATACAAAAAAGGAAATAAGTCTAGAGCTTGTTTCCTTTTTTGTGTTATTATTTAAGAAAGAAAGGATGATGAATTATGGCAATTGTAAAAATGGAAAACCTCATAATTAATACGGGGGTATTTTACCTATAGAATGCTCCCAACTACAAAGGAGCGAAAACATTGACATTAGAACAATACGGTTTTACAAATTTTTTTAAAGAACAAAAGATAGCTGCTACCTCCTCTTATGGTAGAGTTACGGCGGTATTTAGAGATTATTATCGCGTTATTACGGAGAATGAAGAATTTTTAGCATCATTGAAACGTGGAAATTTTTATGAACTATCCTCTACTTCCCTTCCCGCTGTTGGTGATTTTGTAGAGGTCAGTAGCGATGCGCAAATACTCTCTGTACTAGAGCGTAAAACGGTCTTTTCTCGGATGAATAAAGACTCAGAGGAACAATTGATTGCAGCGAATTTTGATTATGCTCTCATTGTGATGAGTTTGAATCATGACTTTAATTTGAATCGATTAGAGCGTTATTTGACGGTTGCTTGGGATAGTGGTGCAACACCGATTATCATTTTAACAAAAGCAGATTTAGTGGAGGATTTAACAGCCTTTGCTCAGCAGCTCGAGACAGTTGCTTATGGCGTTCCAGCATACTATGTGGATAATTTATCACATCATGGTTTTGAAGCTTTAGAACGCGATTTAAAGCCGAATAGTACGCTTGTTTTGCTTGGCTCTTCCGGTGTCGGAAAATCTTCTTTTATTAATTCGCTTGCAGGTACTGATTTAATGAAAACTGCTGGTATCCGCGAAGATGATAGTAAAGGAAAACATACGACGACACATAGGGAAATGCATTTGCTTACGAATGGGTGGATTGTGATTGATACACCTGGAATGCGTGAATTCGGTGTTGGTTTTAACCAAGCTGGATTAGAAACCACTTTCTCGGATGTAGAGGAATTGGCTGAAGGATGTCGTTTTCACGATTGCTCTCATACACAAGAACCAGGTTGCGCTGTAAAAGCAGCATTAGAAGATGGCACTTTAACTATGCAACACTACGAAAATTGGTTGAAATTGCAGCGAGAAATGGCTTATCACGCTCGAAAAAATAGCCCTGCTCTCGCAAGACAAGAACGTGACCGCTGGAAAGTTATTCAAAAATCACTTCGGACACATTTAAAAACACGTCCAAAAAAATAGTAAAAAAAGCAAGTAGCTCAGGCTACTTGCTTTTTGTATTATTTAGATTCTGGTTTTTTCGTTTTAGGATAGAATTTTTTCTCTGCTTGTGGTTTTTTATCGCCTTCTGGTTGTTCTTTTTTCTCAAGCAAAGCTTTACGTGATAAGTTAACGCGACCTTGTTGGTCTACTTCGATAACTTTAACAGTAACTTCATCACCTAGTTTTAGGATATCTTCTACTTTACCAACACGTTCATGTGCTAATTCAGAAATGTGAACTAAGCCATCTGTACCTTTGAATAATTCAACAAATGCGCCAAATTTTTCGATACGACGAACTTTACCAGTATAAACTTCTCCCACTTCCACTTCACGAACGATGTCTTCGATGATAGCAATTGCTTTACGGTTCATTGCTTGATCTTGAGAAGCAATGTACACTGTACCATCTTGTTCGATATCAATTTTTACGCCAGTTTCATCAATAATTGCATTGATTTGTTTTCCACCAGGTCCAATAACATCTTTGATTTTCTCAGGTTTGATGTTAAGTGTAATGATTTTTGGAGCATAAGCAGAAAGTTCTTCACGTGGTGCGCTAATTGTGCTAGTCAAGTGTTCTAGAATGTGTAGGCGCCCTTCTTTTGCTTGTGTTAATGCTTCGTCCAAAATTTGGCGGCTTAAGCCATCAATCTTGATGTCCATTTGAAGTGCTGTGATACCATCTTTTGTTCCAGCAACTTTAAAGTCCATATCGCCAAAGTGATCTTCCATACCTTGGATATCAGAAAGAATGGTGTAATCATCGCCAAGTTTGACAAGACCCATTGCGATACCTGCAACTGGCGCTTTAATTGGAACACCAGCATCAAGCATTGCAAGTGTAGAACCACAAATACTTGCTTGCGAACTAGAGCCATTAGATTCAAGAACTTCAGATACTAAACGGATTGTGTACGGGAATTCCTCTTCGGAAGGAATAACATATTGTAACGCACGTTCACCTAATGCACCGTGACCGATTTCACGACGACCTGGAGCACGACGAGGACCTGTTTCCCCAACACTAAATTGCGGGAAGTTATAATGATGCATAAAGCGTTTGTACTCTTCTGTCCCTAAACCATCAATGATTTGGTGTTCACGAAGCGGTGCCAGTGTACATACACTTAGAGCTTGTGTTTGACCACGAGTGAATAAACCTGAACCATGGACACGAGGAAGCATACCAACTTCAGAAGAAAGTGGACGAATTTCGTTTACTTTACGACCATCTGGACGGATTTTATCTTGAGAAATTAAACGACGCATTTCGTCTTTTTCGATCATTTCAAGAATATGAGCTACTTCGCCAAGAATTTCTGCTTCGTTTTCTAATTCTTTTGCTTTATAGCTTTCTAAAATTTCTTCTTTTACTTCTTCAATAGCAGCTTCACGTGCTTTTTTCTCTTCTGTTTTGATAGCTGCTTTCATTTTACCTTCACTTGCTGCTTTTACTTCTGCTTCAAGTTCAGGATCGCTTACGAAAAGTTCAATTTCGCGTTTTTCTTTACCAACTGCAGCGATAATTTGTTGTTGGAATTCACAAAGACGTTTAATTTCTTCGTGACCGAACATGATTGCTTCAAGCATTGCTTCTTCTGAAACTTCTTTCGCTCCAGCTTCTACCATGTTGATTGCATCATAAGTTCCTGCAACGGTTAAGCTAATATCACTTTTTTCTGCTTGTTCGATAGTTGGGTTGATAACGTATTTTCCATCGATACGACCCACATCCACACCAGCGATCGGTCCTTCAAATGGAATATCGGAAATAACTAATGCAACAGAAGAGCCAAGCATTGCTGCCATTTCTGGAGAACAATCTTGATCCACACTGAAAACAGTAGATGTAATTTGAACTTCATTACGGAAACCTTCTGCAAATAATGGACGGATTGGACGGTCAATTAGACGCGCTGTTAATGTCGCACGGTCACTAGGACGTCCTTCACGTTTTAAAAATCCACCGGGAACTTTACCAACGGAGTACATTTTTTCTTCATAGTTAACTGTTAGTGGGAAAAAGTCGCCTGGACGTGGTTTTTTAGAACCTACTGCCGCTGTTAAAACGACCGTATCGCCGTAACGAATTAAGGCTGCTCCACTTGCTTGTTTTGCTAATTGACCTACTTCGACAGATAATGTCTTACCTGCCCATTCTGTTGAAAATACTTGTTTTTCAGACATATTTTAATCTCCTTTGATTAGGAAAAACACGAACCAGAAACTTTACCATGCATAAGAATGTTCACGCACACTTTAGATTTTCTAAAGCACACATGAATCCAAAAACCTGCTAAAAATAGCGATTTTTGAAGCACGTTTTTGGATTCATGCGATAAAGTTTCATTTCTTCGGCGTGTTTTCCAAAATTTAGTATAGTTAATACTCAAAAAAAAGCGGGAACTTTTGGTATCCCGCTTTCGTCTGGTTTTTATCGACGTAAACCTAAACGTTTGATAAGTTCGCGGTAACGTTGAACATCTTTTTTACGTAGGTAAGTTAATAGGTTACGACGGTGACCTACCATTTTCATTAATCCACGGTAAGAGTGATGATCTTTTTTGTGTACGCGAACGTGTTCATTTAAGCTATTGATTTCAGCAGTTAATACAGCGATTTGTACTTCTGGTGAACCAGTATCTGTATCATGGACACGGTACTCTGCAATAATTTCATTTTTGCGTTCTTGAGTTAAAGCCATTTCTTTCCACCTCCTTCTAAAATATCCCCAATTACTGAGCCAAGCGTCGGTGAGTCGCAAAAGCCAAGTAATGGTTCTGTTCGTACAGATTTAAAGATACACTATTTAGGCTCTAAAAGCAAGCAGAAATAGTCGTTTAATCCTCTAAATTAGCAAAAAATGCTCTTGTATCTTGTTCGTCTTTTTCTAACTGAGCAATCAAACCTTCTACCCCATTAAATTTAAGTTCTGGTCGGAAAAATTGATACCATTCAATTTCTGCTTCTTCGCCGTAAATTTCGCGGTGAAAATCTAGAATATATACTTCAATGGACAGCGCTTGATCGTCTTTAAACGTGATATTGTAGCCAATGCTAGCCATCCCCAAATGAGTTTCCCCGTTCACGCGAAATTTTACTGCATAGACACCAAGTTTCGGAATCAAGTAATCTTCATTTACACGGATATTCGCTGTTGGAAAACCAATTGTTCTACCTCGTTTATCTCCGTGAATGACGGTTCCTTTTGTTGTATATGGATAGCCTAGTAGTTGATTTGCTTCTTCTAACTCGCCTTCTATAATCGCACGTCTGATATTTGTTGAGCTAATTTTATCACTTGCAGCAGTTTGTTTATCAACAATCGTAACTTCAAAACGACCATCAGCATATTTAGCCAAATCAGTCATTTTCCCTTCGCCTTTTTTACCGTAAGAATAGTCGAAACCAGCTACCACATGCTGTACATGCAAAGCGACTAAATAATTATCCACAAAGGCTTGCGGAGATAGCTCGGAAAACTGTGTTGTAAAGCGAACTACATACATAATATCTACGCCAAGTTCAGCCATTTTTTCCGCTTTATCTTCAAGTGGTGTGAGGTATTTCACTTGTTTGCGGATATTACTTAAAACAACGGATGGGTGCGGATCAAAAGTTAATACTGCTGTTTGAAGGCCTTTTTTTTCAGCAATTTGTTTCGCTTTTTTAATGACAGCTTGATGACCTAAATGCACGCCATCGAAAAAGCCAAGTGCCATTACTTTGTTTATGTCAGTCCACTCGTCCGTTGTAATCGGATGATGTAAGTAAATCGTCTTCATTTTTGCCACTTCTCCTCTAAATTCGAATTCCTCTCATATCATAATATAAGAAAGCTATAGTCGCAATAACTATGCTTGATGTAACTCGATGACTTTTTCTGGTTTCCAAAGTTCATTTTTCTCTGGATGAGGTTTGTAAATTGCTGTTAATTTATCTTTGAAGATAAGTGCGGCACGAGGCTCATTCTCCACCTCTATAAATAATGATTTTGGTAAAAGGCCGCCATTTAAAACTTTCGCATGGATTTCTTCATCAATCACTAATTTGGCCATGGATTCAATGCCTTTTTCAAGTGGATATAAAAAGCTGCTATCACTCGCTTGCATCATTTCGTCAATTTCTGCCAGTGTTAAGCAATCTTCTTTTTTGAAAAAGCCGCTACGAGTCCGTTCTAGTTTGGACATGTGCGCTGGATATCCTAATAATTCACCAATCATAACTGCAAGTGTGCGAATATAAGTACCTTTTCCACAAGATATTTCTAACTGAAAAGTCGGATTCGCTTCATTTAGCGTAGCCTCGCCATCTAAGCGAGTTAACGAATAAATATCCACTTGCCTGGATGGGCGTTCCACCTCTATACCAGCTCTTGCATATTCATACAATTTCTTGCCATTGACTTTTACAGCAGAAAACATAGGGGGAATTTGAGTAATTTTTCCAGTCAATTTAGTGAGCGCGGCTTGAAGTTCATCAGCGGAAATGTCTGCTAATTCCTTGGTCATAACCGTTTCACCAGTCGCATCTTCCGTTGTAGTCGATTTGCCTAAAGTTATTTCTGCTACGTAGACTTTTCCTTCATCTGTTACGTATTCTGCTAGTTTCGTCGCACGGCCGATACAAATTGGAAGTACACCCTCTACTTCTGGATCCAGCGTGCCAGTGTGTCCAACTTTTTTCGTATGTAAAATCTTTCTTAATTTAAAAACGCAATCATGACTTGTCATCCCGCGTTCTTTCCACAGTGGGATAATGCCGTTCATCAAGCTCCTCCTTTTAAGAAAAAAAGTTTAAGACAATTCCCACTTATATCCCGTTTGAATGAGAAGATAAAGGGACTGCCTTAAACTTTTATTTATTATTGATCGTTATTTAAGTCGCGAAGCAATTCATCGATTCGATTTCCGTAAGCGATGGAATTATCTATTTCAAAAGACATTTCTGGAACTTTACGAAGTCGAATACGGCGACCGATTTCAGAGCGGATAAAGCCATGCGCTTTCGCAAGTGCGAGTAACGTATTTTCTTTTTCCTTATCTGTACCAAGAATGGAAATGAACACCTTAGCTTCTTGTAAATCACCAGTAACATCAACTCCTGTTACAGTAACAAAACCTAAGCGCGGGTCTTTAATTTTACGATTTAAAATATCGCCCAATTCTTTTTTCATTTGCTCACTGACACGATTTGCTCGAACGTTCAAGTGTATTCACCTCTTTTTATAACTTCTCCATAACTGTCTCGGCGCGTTCCCACTCAGGAAAAGAATCAAGAAAAGCAAGTACTTCTCTGGCTTCTTTTTCTGCTTGGATGTGCGAGGAAGATACGATAGCAAAGCTAATTTCCGCTCGCTGCCATAAATCCTGATAATCCGTTTCAGCAATGGAGATATTGAATTTTTGTTTTGCTCTCGTTACTATTCGTTTCAGGATAGCTCGTTTTTCTTTGAGGTTTTGCGGTTCCTGCATGAAAAATTCACTAACGACTGATTGAATCATTTTCTTTCAATTTCTTCCATAACGTACGCTTCAATGACATCATCTTCTTTGATATCGTTGAAGTTTTGTACTGTGATACCACATTCGTATCCTTTTGCAACTTCTTTCGCATCATCTTTAAAGCGTTTAAGTGTAGCAATTTCGCCTTCAAAGACAACAATTCCGTCACGGATAATACGAACGCCACTATCACGAGTAATTTTACCATCTGTTACGTAACAGCCGGCAATTGTACCCACTTTGGAAACATTGATTGTTTGACGAACTTGCGCTTGACCAATAATTTTTTCTTGGAATTCTGGATCAAGCATCCCTTTCATCGCTGCTTCAATTTCATCAATGGCTTTATAGATAACACGGTGTAAACGAATGTCTACACTTTCGTTTTCTGCTGCTTCACGAGCTTGAGCGGTTGGACGAACATTAAATCCAATAACAATTGCATTAGAAGCTGCAGCAAGTGTGATATCTGATTCATTGATAGCACCAACAGCAGTATGAATAATTTTAACGTTAACACCCTCTACATCAATTTTGCGAAGAGATGCAGCAAGAGCCTCTACAGAACCTTGAACGTCTGCTTTAATAATAACGTTAACTTCTTTCATTTCGCCAGCTTTCATATGTTCAAATAAGTTGTCTAAACTTACGCGGTTGGTTGCAGAACGTTGCGCTACTAACGCACGGCTTGCACGAGTTTCACCGATGTTTCTTGCTGTTTTTTCATCTTCAAAAACAACAAAGCGATCGCCAGCTTGCGGCACATCATTTAATCCAGTGATTTCAACTGGTGTACTTGGACCAACTTTTTTCACGCGACGGCCTAAATCATTGACCATTGCACGAACACGACCAAACGTGTTACCAACAACAATTGGATCTCCGATATTAAGTGTTCCGTCTTGTACTAGTAAAGTCGCGACTGGACCACGGCCTTTATCAAGTTCTGCTTCGATGACAGAACCGATAGCACGACGGTCAGGGTTTGCTTTTAATTCTTCTACTTCAGAAACAAGTAAAATCATATCTAACAAGTTTTCAAGACCTTCACCGAATTTAGCTGAGATTGGCGCGAAAATTGTATCGCCACCCCATGCTTCAGGAACTAATTCATATTCTGTTAGTTCTTGCATTACGCGGTCAGGGTTTGCTTGTGGTTTATCAATTTTGTTGACAGCAACAATAATTGGCATTCCCGCAGCTTTTGCGTGGTTGATTGCTTCAATTGTTTGTGGCATAACACCATCATCTGCTGCTACAACTAAAATCGTAATATCCGTGATTTGCGCACCACGAGCACGCATTGCAGTAAAGGCAGCATGTCCCGGTGTATCAAGGAAAGTGATTTTTTTGTCATGGATTTCAAGTTGGTAAGCACCGATATGTTGGGTGATACCACCAGCTTCTCCTAAAGTAACTTTTGTATTACGAAGGGAATCTAGTAATGTTGTTTTACCATGGTCAACGTGTCCCATAATAGTAACAACTGGTGGGCGTTCAACAAGTTTAGACTCGTCAACCGCTTCATTTAGTTCATTTTCAAAGTACACATCTAAATCTGTTACATCGACTTTAATTTCTTCTTCTACTTGCACACCGTAGTCATCACAAATTAGTTCGATTGCATCTTTATCTAATGATTGGTTAATCGTTGCAACAACACCAAGCATAAATAGTTTTTTGATTAGTTCAGATGGTTCTCTGTATAATTTTTTCGCTAATTCCGCTACTGTTAGAGATTCGCTGAACACAATTTTTTCAGGAAGTTCTTTTGGTTTTGGCGGAGTTGGCGGTACTGTACTGTGGTTTAGCTTCCCTTTCTTCTTCGTGTTACGACCTTTATTATTAAAATTGCCGCCACGATTCGGGCGATTGTTACCGCCTGGACGGTTTGGATTGCCGCCGCCTGGGCGATTGCTGTTGTTATTGTTGTTGCGTTTTTGTCCGCCAGCTTGTTGTTGGTTACCACTTGATTGTGTTTGTTTACTTGTGTTTGCTGGTTTGTTTGTCGCTGGTTTTGCACCTTGGCTTTTGTTTGCAGTTGCTGGTTTATTAGCTTGCCCTGCTGGGTTATTTGGTTTATTCGATTTTTCATTACTATTTGTCATATTTGGTTTGTTTGGCCCCTTACTATTTCCATTTTCGTTGCTAGTAGTTTCTTTCTTTGGTGCTTCGGCTTTTTTATTTGTGCCATCAATGGCATTATCTAATTGTCTTAATGCATTTTCATTAATCGTGGACATGTGATTTGCCACTTCAATACCTAAGTCTTTTAATGCTTCAATGACTTTTTTGCTTGATACTTGATGTTCTTTTGCGTATTCATATACACGAACTTTACTCATGTCGTACACCTCCGTATAAGATTCAACCGAGTAATTCTGCTAATTTAACAGCAAATCCTTTATCAAGTATGGCAACTATTGCACGTGTGTCTTTGCCGATTGCACCCCCTATCATTTCCCGGGTACCGGCTTTTTTCACGACAACATTGTAGTATTCACACTTGTTGCGGATTGTTTTCTCGGTTTTTTCGGATATATCTTCTGAAATGAGAACCATTTTTGCTTTCCCATTTCTAACTGCTTTTAGTACTAATTCTTCACCAGTGGTAATTTTACGTGCTCGGTTAGCGAGGCCTAATAAGGAAAGTGCTTTTTTATCCATTCGTTGGTTCCTCGAGAGACTTCACATAAGTAATTAACTCATCATAAAAGGACTCTTGTTCCGGCATTTTTAGTTGATGAAAAATGGCGTTTTTCTTTTTCGCTTTTTCGCATACTTCTACACTTTTAATAATGTAGAAACCGCGTCCAGGTGCTTTGCCTGTAGGATCTATCGTAAGCGCTCCGTCTTTCGAATACGCAATACGAAGAAGTTCGCCTTTTGGCAAGCGTTCACCGGTAATAATACATTTTCGAAGGGGGATTTTTTTATTACGCATGATAATTCTCCTTTTTACTCTTCATCTTCTGTATAAGTTTCGCTCTCTGCATCTTCCACTTCTGGCGCTTCTACGTCATTACGAGGATAGATGCCTAGTTCAGTTGCAACTGTTTCACTTTTAATATCAATTTTCCAACCAGTTAGTTTTGCTGCTAAACGGGCATTTTGACCACGTTTACCAATTGCTAGTGATAACTGATAGTCTGGTACGATTACCGTTGTTGCTTGGTCTGCTTCGTTCACAATAACATCTAACACTTTGGAAGGGCTAAGTGCATTGGCTACGAATGTGAAAGGATCTTCTGACCATTCAACGATATCGATTTTTTCGCCTTTAAGTTCATTGACGATCGTTTGGACACGTGCGCCTTTTGGTCCTACACATGCGCCAACTGGATCTACTTCTTCATTTGCAGTGTAAACAGAGATTTTAGAACGATCTCCTGCTTCGCGTGCAACAGACTTGATTTCTACAACGCCGTCATAGATTTCAGGTACTTCCATTTCAAAAAGACGTTTCAGTAAGCCAGGGTGTGTACGGGATACAAAAATTTGCGGCCCTTTTGTCGTCTTTTCTACTTTTGTTAAATATACTTTGATGCGGTCATGTGCATGATAAGTTTCGTTTGGCATTTGCTCGTTTTGGGACAAAATTGCTTCGATTTTACCAAGGTTTACATAGATAAAACGAGAATCTTGACGTTCAACAATACCAGTCATAATATCATCTTCGCGATCGATAAATTCATCGTAAATGATGCCACGTTCCGCTTCACGAACACGTTGGGTTACAACTTGTTTCGCTGTTTGAGCTGCGATACGGCCAAAATCTTTTGGTGTTACTTCAAGCTCCACGACGTCACCTGGTTTGTATACTGGATTCAGTTTGTGTGCTTCTTCCATAGAGATTTCAAGGCGAGAATCAAATACTTGTTCTACTGCTTCTTTTCTAGCTAAAACACGGATAGAACCATTTTCCATATTTAAATCTACACGTACGTTTTGTGCATCTTTGAAGTTTCTTTTATATGCAGAAGTAAGAGCAGCTTCAATTGCTTCTACTAAAACCTCTCTTGAAATACCTTTATCATGTTCTAACACATGAAGAGCATCTAATAATTCTGTGCTCATTTTTTATTCAGCTCCTTATTCTTTGCTTTTTAAAATTGAATTGCGAGTCTTGCTTTGGCTACTTTGTCTTTAGGAATTTCACAAGTGATTTTGCGTGTTTTGTCCGTGATAGTAATAACGAGTGTTGTCCCGTCATAACTAACAAGCGTTCCTTCCCACATTTTACGGCCATCAATTGGTTCATATGAAGTAACGTGAACATATTTACTTACCGCATTTTCAAAATCTTGCTCTTTCTTCAGTGGACGTTCAGCCCCAGGAGAAGATACTTCTAAAAAGTAGTTTTGTGTAATGGGGTCATTTTCGTCCATTTTTTCACTAACTTTTTCGCTCACGGCTGCGCATTCATCGATATCTACGCCACCATCTTTGTCAATAAAAATTCGTAAAAACCAATTTGGACCTTCTTTTTCAAAGGCAATATCTACGAGTTCTAGTTGAAGTTCATCCGTGATTGGTGTAACAATTGCTTCTACTTGTTCTAGTACTTTACTCATTTCAGCCTCCTTAAGAGATACGCTTTTCCAGCTAATTCGTCCCCTACTTCTGCCACAGGTGACTCTTTGACAGATTTGCAAAACGAAAGCGTGGGCATTGGCCCACGCTTGGCTGAGTTATCGTAGTATTTCTTAAATAAGTTTATCACAAATTGTGACTACAAGCAAGTTTTGCCCATTTTTAGAATAGTGACAACTGATTTTGATCAGGCAATCCTTCCAAGCATCCTTGATCATCCATGTACTGAATGATTGTTTTGGATACTTTTCCGCGCTGTTGTAAGTCTTCTTTCGACAAAAACTCTCCATTTTCACGAGCGGCAACTATTTGTTTTGCTACATTGGTTCCAAGACTTGGAATCGCATTGAATGGCGGAATAAGTGAGTCTCCGTCAATAATGAACTCATCAGCAGACGATTTATACAAATCAACTTTTTGGAAATGGAATCCTCGAGCTAGCATTTCATTCGCAATTTCTAAAACGGTTAATAAGTTTTTCTCTTTCGTTGAAGCTTCCATCCCTTTATCATTTACTTCTTTCATGGTTGCTTTCACGGCTTCTTTTCCGTTTACCATCGATGTTAAATCGAAATCATCGGCACGAACGGTGAAATAAGTTGCATAAAAATATAGTGGATAATGTACTTTGAAATAAGCAATCCGGACTGCCATTAAAACGTAAGCGGCAGCATGGGCTTTAGGGAACATGTATTTGATTTTTTTACAAGATTCAATGTACCAAAGTGGCACTTTATTCGCCATCATTGCTTCTTCCATTTCTTCCGTTAAGCCTTTCCCTTTACGCACAGACTCCATGATCTTAAAGGCTAATGAACTTTCTAGCCCTTGATAAATTAGGAAAACCATAATATCATCACGACAACCAATTACATCTGGCAGTTCGCATGTTTTGTTTTTGATTAATTCTTCCGCATTTCCAAGCCAAACGTCCGTCCCGTGGGAAAGACCAGAGATTTGTACTAGCTCAGAAAATGTTGTTGGTTTAGTTTGTTCTAGCATTTGTCTTACAAAACGCGTCCCAAATTCAGGGATTCCTAATGTTCCTGTTTTTGAATCAATATCTGCAGACTTAACACCAAGTGACTCTGTAGACCCAAATAGTTTCATGACATCTGGATCATCGGTTGGAATCGTTTTTGGATCGATACCGCTTAAATCCTGTAACATCCGGATAGCAGTCGGATCATCGTGTCCAAGTATATCTAATTTTAATACGTTATCATGAATCGAATGGAAGTCAAAATGGGTCGTTTTCCATTCTGAGTCCGTCGCATCAGCTGGGAACTGCACCGGTGTAAAATCGTAAACATCCATATAATCTGGAATAACGATAATACCACCTGGATGTTGCCCGGTAGTTCGTTTAACGCCTGTACACCCAGCGACGAGTCGATCAATTTCTGCCCCGCGAATAGTCATATTCATATCGCGTTCATAATTTCGAACATAACCAAAAGCGGTTTTCTCTGCAACGGTACCAATCGTCCCCGCACGGAAAACGTAATCCTCACCAAAAATTTCTTTTGTATAAGCATGGGCTACCGGTTGATAATCCCCTGAGAAGTTCAAGTCAATATCGGGTACTTTATCCCCTTTAAATCCTAAGAAAGTTTCGAAAGGAATATCTTGGCCTTCTTTTTGATAAGGGGTTCCGCAGTGCGGGCAATCTTTATCCGGTAAGTCAAAACCAGAACCAACCGAACCATCATCAAAGAACTCAGAATCCTTACAATTCGGGCAAAGATAATGTGGTGGAAGTGGGTTTACTTCGGTAATTTCCGTCATTGTAGCAACGAAAGAAGAACCGACCGATCCCCGCGAACCAACCAGATAGCCATCTACAAGTGATTTCTTAACAAGCTTATGTGAAATGAGATAAATAACTGCGAAACCATGGCCGATAATACTTTTCAGCTCTTTTTCTAGTCTAGCTTCCACGATTTCTGGCAGTTTCTCACCATAAAGTTGATGTGCCATCGCATAACTCATATTTCGAACTTCGTCTTCTGCACCATCAATTTTTGGTGTATATAATTCGTCTTTGATTGGTTTAAGGTCTTCCATCCAATCAACGACTAAATTCGCATTAGTTACAACAATTTCTTTTGCTTTTTCTTCACCAAGGAAGGCAAATTCTTTCAACATTTCATCCGTTGTACGGAAATGAACATCAGGTAATTCAGCCCGATTAAGCGGATTTGCTCCTCCTTGCGAATGGATTAAAATTTTACGATAAATTTTATCCACTGGATCTTTGTAATGTACATTACCTGTTGCAACGACAGGTTTTCCAGTTTTCTCACCGACGCGGACGATATTTTTCAATATTTCTTCTAAAGCTTTTTCGTCACGAACTAGTTCACGTTCAATAAGCGGTGCATAAACTGGCTTCGGTTGAACTTCGATGAAATCATAGAACTCCGCTACTTTTTCTGCAGCTTGCATCCCTTTTTGCATCATTGCTTCAAATAATTCTCCTTGGCTACAAGCAGTTCCAATAATTAAGCCTTCGCGTAATTTTTTTAGCTGAGAGCGAGGAATACGAGGCACACGGTAAAAGTAATTAATATTGGACATCGTAATTAATTTAAAGAGATTCTTCAAACCAACAGCCGTTTGTGCGTAAATTGTGGCGTGGAATGGTCGCGCGCGCTTGTATGCGTCGCCTTCTCCCATATAGTCATTTAAAGAATCGTGAAAATCGATGTTGTGCATTTCTTTCGCATCTTTAATTAACTTCCAAGCCAAATACGCTGTAGCTTCCGCATCAAAAACAGCCCGGTGATGTTGTTCAAGAATAATATTGAATTTCTTTGTCAAAGTATTCAAGCGGTGATTTTTAAAATGTGGGTAAAGAAAACGTGCTAATTCTAATGTATCGACAACCGCATTTTCTGCTTTTTCTAGTCCAACTTTTTCATAAGCAGTGTTAATAAAACCCATGTCAAAAGAAGCATTATGGGCCACAAGAATATCATCACCGCTCCATTCTTTAAATCTTTTTAAAACAACATCAATTGGATCAGAACCTTTTACCATGTCATCTGTAATACCAGTTAAATTAATAGTGGTTGCAGAAAGCGGGTGTCCAGGATCAATAAAAGCTTCAAATTTATCAATAATTTCACCATTTTTCATTTTTACGCCAGCAAGTTCGATAATCGTATCATAAACGGCGGATAAACCTGTTGTTTCAACGTCAAATACGCAATATGTTGCATCTTCCAAAGCAATATGTTGATCGTTATAAGCGATTGGCACACCATCATCTATAAGATTTGCTTCGATGCCAAAAATAACCTTTAAGCCATACTTTTGCCCTGCTCCATACGCTTCTGGGAAAGATTGGGCAACAGAGTGATCAGTAATAGCAATCGCTTTATGTCCCCAATCAGCAGCTTGTTTGAACAGTGAATCAACAGATGAAGTGGCATCCATTTGACTCATTGGAGAATGAAGATGTAGTTCTGCGCGTTTTTCTTCAGCAGTATCAAGACGCTTCACTCCAGCGATTTCATTGACATCTTGCGCCATCATGATTAAGTCCCGCACGAAAGTATCGTTTTGAACGCTTCCTCTAACTTTAACCCACATACCTTTTTTCAAATTCTGGAACATCGCCGCATCCTCGTTATCACGAGAAAACATTTTTATAATCATTGAACTTGTATAATCAGTAATTTTGAATTGTAACAAACTACGACCACTGCGAAGCTCTCTAATTTCTGTCGCGAAGATTAAGCCTTGAACGGTAATACGTCGCTCCTCATCATAAATGTCCCCAAGACGTTTAACTTCTTCATCGTCTTTAATTTTATAACCAATTTGGAACGGACCAGTTAGTGGAGCAGCTCCACCGCCACCGCTTTGCCCTTCTGCTTGTCGTTTTTGCATAACTTGCACAGCTTCAGCGGCTTTTTTCTGATCTTCTTCTTGTTTGGCCAGTGCAAAAGCTTTATATTCCTCTGTTTCAGACTGGTCAAGCAAGTGCATTTTCATGGCAAGGCGTGGAAATCCAGCTTTCCCGTAACTTTCAATAATTTTCGTCTGGAATCGTTGCTGAATAGTCGCTTCTTCCATGTCATTATGAACCGCTACTTCAATAAAATGAGGTTCTTTAAATGTAGGTTTTTGCTCCATTAAAAGCTTTCCAATCATCGGTGACTGCTTCCCAATTGGCTCTACGATTAAGTTCCAATAATCCTGAATGAGTGTTTCGTCAATTGTTTGATTTTCTGGAACAATTTGCATTTCTGTTTCCGCAATTTGGCTGAACGCACGCTTCATTCCAACATCCATCATATGGAAAAGTGCTGCTGGAAAAATTTGTGGAACGTGTAAATGAAATTGCCATGTTTTATTTTTCTTGTCGGCAACGAGTTTTTCGATTTTAGCATCTTTTGTAAATTCTTCGTAAGTTGTTACATCTTGTAAACCGATTTGTGTCATTAACAGCTGAAATCGTTCTTGTTTTTCTTCCTCTTTTGCAGTCATTCCGAATAACACCCCTTCATTTAAATTTATAAAAGCCAGATGTCCCTCATAACCCGTTTTTATAGGAACGAGTGAAGTTTCATCTGGCACGAATTGCTCAATAAATTATTTATCTCCAAAGAGTATAGGCAGCGTGTTTAGTAACTCATCTTGACGAACTTCAATCATTTCGCCAGTTTTTCTGATTTTCACTTCAACTACGCCTTCTGCTGCTTTTTTACCTACTGTAATACGAATCGGTAAGCCAATTAAATCTGCATCAGCAAATTTAACTCCAGCACGCTCTGCACGATCATCGATTAACACACTGAACCCAGCATCTTGTAAAGAGCTATAAAGTGTTTCGGCAAAAGCAACTTGCTCTTCGCTCTTCACATTAACGGGAATTAAATGTAAATCAAATGGGCTAATTTGTTTATCCCAAACAAAACCATTTTCATCATTTGATTGTTCAGCAATGGCAGATAAAATACGTGATACGCCAATTCCGTAACAACCCATAATAATTGGCTGTGCTCGACCATTTTCATCTAAAATAGTTGCATTCATTGCTTCACTATACTTCGTTCCAAGTTTGAAAATATGCCCAACTTCGATGCCTTCAGCAAACTTGATTACGCCTTGACCATCTGGAGATAAATCACCAACTTGAATCATCCGTAAATCAAAATAGCTAGTAACGGAGAAATCGCGATCTGGATTCACGTTAATATAATGGAAACCATCTTCGTTTGCACCAACTACCGCATTAACGATATCTTTCACAGCATTATCTGCAAAGACGCGCGTGTTTTCAGGAACATTGATTGGTCCTAGGGAACCAAAATTAGCTCCTAATAGTTCAACAGCAACAGCTGGATCCACTAATTCTACATTGGTTGCATCTAATGCATTTTTGATTTTAATATCATTTACTTCATGGTCACCGCGAACGAGAACCATTATGACTTCATCATCGACTTGATAAAGCATCGATTTCATTGTTTTTTCAATTGGTACTTCTAAAAACTCAACGATATCAGCAATCGATTTTTGATCAGGAGTCGCAACTTTCTCCATATCTTTTTCTAGTTCATGCGATTTTTTCTCCATATATAAAACTGGAGCCATTTCTGTGTTGGCAGCATAATCGGAAGCATCGCTATAAGCAATTGTATCCTCGCCAATATCAGATAATGCCATAAATTCTTTTGATTCATTCCCACCGATAGAACCAGAATCCGCAATAACAGAACGGAACTCAAGACCACATCTAGTGAAGATATTCGAATAAGCTTGGTGCATTAAGTTATACACTTCATCCAAACTTTCACTGGTTGCGTGGAAAGAATAGGCATCTTTCATTATGAATTCGCGACCACGTAATAGACCGAAGCGTGGACGTTTTTCATCCCGGAACTTAGTTTGAATTTGGTATAAAGTAAGCGGCAAACGTTTGTAAGATTTAACTTCATCGCGTAAAAGTGCAGTTATAACTTCTTCATGGGTTGGCCCAAGCGCAAAGTCGCGAGAAGCGCGGTCTTTTAGGCGCATTAATTCTGGGCCGTAATCGTTCCAGCGACCAGACTCCTGCCAAAGTTCCGCAGGCTGAAGCGCAGGCATTAACAGTTCTGCAGCGCCAATTGCTTCTAGCTCTTCACGAATAATTGTTTCGATTTTTCGTAACATCAATGTTGCAAGTGGTAAATAACTATAAATCCCACTAGCCGTTTGTCTTATAAAACCAGCACGAAGAAGTAATTGGTGACTCTTTACTTCTGCATCCGCTGGTACTTCTTTTAATGTTGGTATAAATGTCATCGTTTGACGCATTTAAAACACCCCTTTTTCCCTTTATTAGTCTATCTCTTTTTTAGAAAAATGCACGTTGAATATCGTTCCATGTCACAAGAATCATCAGAACCATTAAAAGTGCAAATCCAGCAAAATGGATAATGCCTTCTTTTTTAGGGTCAATTGGTTTGCCGCGAACGAGTTCGTATAAGAAGAACATTAAACGTCCGCCATCTAGTGCTGGTAACGGTAGTAAGTTAACAATTCCTAAGTTAATACTTAAAACAGCCGTCCAGTTTAGTACAGTCATAAAGCCATATTGAACGACTTGTTGCGTACTTGTGTAAATCCCTACTGGGCCATTTAGCATATCGAGCGAAAATCCGCCAGTAAACATGTTTCCTAGAATCGTAAATATTTGTACAATCCAATTCCATGTTTGCGTAAATCCATTCGTAATTTTAGCAGTAAAAGAGGAGTCCATTGGTGTCTCTACACCGATTTTTCCTACGTCTTTGCCATTTTCTTTTTGTGTTGCGGGTTTGACATCGATATCTTGTGTCTTGCCATCTCGCTCAATTTTGAAGTCAAGTGTTTTTCCGGGGTTTTCCGAAACACTTTGAACAATATCGGTCCAAGATTTCGTTTCTTTTCCATTGATGGAAAGAACCTCATCCCCTTTTTTTAGACCAGCTTCAGCAGCAGCCCCGTCCGGTAGAACATTCCCAAGCGTATTATCGGTGCTTGGAACGCCCCCTTGTACAAAAGCAAGTGCTGTGAAAATTAAAATAGCTAAAATAAAGTTAAAAAGCGGTCCAGCAAAAATGGTCATTGCCCGGTTTCCTAATGATTTAGCATTAAAAGAACGGTCATATGGCGTAATCATCGTTTCGATTTTATCATCAATCACTAAGGCATCACGCTCTACCTGATAGCGAACTTTCTTGGTGTCATCGTAATCTTCGTAGCCTTCAATGAAAAGTTCTTTCTCTAAATCACAGAGAGAAACTTCTATTGGCTGCGCGTTTACATATTGATCTTTACCATTAACAATGATTTTGCTAACCGTTTCTTCCGGAGTTAATTCTAGCCCTACTCGGTAACCAGGTTTTAGCTCGATTTCCTCGCCATCTTCCCCAGCCATCCGAACGTAACCACCAATCGGCAATAAGCGAATCGTATATTGCGTTTCTTTTTTACGATAAGCAAAAATTTTCGGTCCAAAACCAATTGAAAAGTCTTTTACCATAATTCCAGCACGTTTTGCAAAAAGAAAATGTCCTAGTTCATGGAAAAATACAATCAGTCCGAATACGAAAATAAAAGCAATAATAGTTGTCAAAATAGCTTCACCTCTATAAAAGTGTCTTTACATACGCGCGTGTTTCTTGATCGACTTGTAAAATGGTATCCAAGTCAGGGTCAGAAATGCTAGTATGACGATTCATTGCATTCTCAACAAGTGCTTCAATATTATAAAAAGCCACCTGTCCATTTAAAAAGCCAGCCACAGCAATTTCATTTGCCGCATTCAAAACTGTCGGCATTGTTCCACCTATTTTACCAGCATTATACGCGAGTTTCAATGCCGGAAATCTTTCATAATCCACTTTTTCAAAATGAAGTGCGGAAAAATCAGTAATCCGGAATTCTTTTTCATACGGTATATAAAGTCTGTCGGGATAGGTTAAAGCGTATTGAATTGGCATCCGCATATCTGGTGTACCAAGTTGCGCAATGAAACTTCCATCCACGAACTGAACCATAGAATGGATAATACTTTCGCGCTGGATAACGACTTCTATATCATCGTAGTCCACACCAAACAGCCAGTGCGCCTCCATCACTTCTAAACCCTTGTTAAACATCGTCGCTGAATCAATTGTTAATTTATTCCCCATATTCCAGTTCGGATGTTTTAACGCTTCTTTCACCGTAACCTCGCTGAGTTGTTCCCTCGTCTTATCTCGGAAACTTCCACCGCTCGCTGTCAAAACTAGTTTTTCGATTCTTTCCGTATTTTCTCCGTTTAATGCTTGTAAAATAGCAGAATGTTCGCTATCAACAGGTAATAGTGAAATGTTTTTTTCTTTCGCCGCACGCATGACTAAATATCCAGCCGTAACAAGCGTTTCTTTATTAGCAATTGCAATGGCCTTCCCAGCTTCGATTGCATCTAATGTCGGAAGTAAGCCAACGCTCCCCATAACTGCATTTAAAAGCACATCTCCATCTAAATAGGTCGCTACTTCTCTAAGCCCTTCTAAACCATTAAAAAATTTCACGTTTGGGAATTCTGCTTCTAATATCACACGATCTCTCGTATGCCAAACAGCGACCATTTTGGGTTTAAATTCTTTTATAATCGCCCTACCACGTTCCATATTACGCCCAAAACTAAGCGCAACAATTTGAAATTTTTCAGGGTTTTCGCGAATGATTGCAAGCGTTTGTGTTCCAATAGAACCAGTTGCACCTAGCAAAATAATTTTTTTCATTATCCCATCTCCAATTAAATAATTTGAAGTATATGTAGCAGAGGTAAAACGAACAACAAGCTATCAAAGCGGTCTAAAATACCACCATGCCCTGGTAAGATTTTCCCAGAATCTTTTACACCATAAAAGCGTTTCAAAGCAGATTCGACCAAGTCTCCCAACTGTCCAAAAATAGAAAGAAAGACTAAAAGCGCTAGTACGAGTGCAATATTTCCTGGTAGCTCAGCAAAATAATAAAAGCCCCCAGCAATGACAAGTGCACATACAATCCCGCCGATAAACCCTTCCACCGTTTTGTTTGGGCTAACATTCGGAGCTAATTTGTGTTTTCCAATCGCTTTTCCAATAAAATAAGCCCCTGTATCAGTTGACCAAACAATAAATAAAGCAAAAAGTACATACATTAACCCAGCTTCACGAGTTAATGCCAAGTAATGGAAACCAAATCCTGTATAAAAAGCGGCAACCATACAAATACCAACTTGATCAAAATGGAATTTATTTCGTGAAAATACAGTATTAGCGAGTAATAAAGCCATTAAAATAAAAATAACTTCCATTTCAGTAATATGCAGTGTTTCTAAAAAGTCCAAATATCTATCTGGCACGACAACTAACCACATTAATAGTAAAGTAATTATTCCATTCATCGAAAAAATTCGTTGTTTTGTCATTACAAGTACTTCATATAAAGCAATCGTTGCTAGTAAAATACTTAATAGTTCAAATGGAATTCCTCCGTAGACAACGAATGGAATAAAAAATATAAGCGCAACAACTGCAGTAATAATTCTCGTTTTCAATCTTTTTTCCTCCCTAGAGCCCTCCAAAACGACGTGACCGGTTTTGATATTCAATAATTGCCTGTAAAAAATCTTCTTTTGAAAAATCAGGCCAATGTGTATCCGTAAAATAAAACTCACTATACGCCAGTTGCCATAGCATAAAATTACTTAATCTAAGCTCCCCACTCGTCCGAATCAACAAGTCAGGATCACCCAAACCGCTACTCATCAAATGATCATTTAATTTTTCTTCTGTCAGATCATCTGCACTTTTCCCTTCAAGCTCTAATTCTTTCATCGCTTCTTTGGCAGCAGTAATAATTTCTGAACGTCCACCGTAGTTAAGTGCAAAGTTAAGCGTAAGCCCTGTGCAATGCGCTGTATCAGCTATGGCTTTCTCTACGGCACGCATCGTATGATTAGGTAAATTTTCTCTGTACCCCATCACATTAACACGAACATTTTCTTCAATCAACTCTGGTACAAAAGAGTCAAAAAATTCTACAGGAAGTTTCATTAAAAAATCCACTTCATCTGTAGGTCTCTTCCAATTTTCAGTTGAAAATGCATAAAGCGTTAAAACATCGATGCCAATTGCATTAGCATAACGTGTCACTCGCTTTACGACATCCATACCTTCTTTATGCCCAGCAATGCGCGGCAAAAAACGTTTCTTCGCCCACCTTCCATTCCCATCCATGATAATAGCTACATGGCGCGGGATAGGTAAATCTTCTGCAAGTTCACTATTTAATATATTTTCATCTTGTCGAAATAGCTTTTTAAACATCATAAATCCTCCAATTGATACACTTCTTAGAGCATGTCTATACCTATAATAACAAAAAAGAATCAATTAATGTACTAAAAATTCCATGTGAACAGATGAGAGTTTCATGAGAGCGATGGAATTGCCCATTAAAAAACATTCCTAACCCAACACATATGGAAAGAATTAGGAATGTCGCTTCAACTTAAAAGGTGTTTAACCCTATTTGTTACTATTTGTAAAAGTATCAATTAAACTTCTAAGATTTCCGCTTCTTTGTCTTTCGTGATGCTATCGATGTTCTTGATGCTTTCATCTGTTAATTTTTGAACGTCTTCACCATAAGAACGCAAATCATCTTCTGTGATGTCGCCATTTTTTTCTAGTTTTTTCAATTCTTCATTAGCTTCACGACGAATGTTACGGACAGCAACTTTCGCTTCTTCAGCTTCTTTTTTCACTTCTTTAACCAACTCTTTACGACGTTCTTCCGTTAATTGTGGAATAGATAAACGTAGCACAGAACCATCATTATTTGGAGTCAAACCTAAATCTGATTTCAAAATTGCTTTTTCAATTTCACCTAAAATAGTTTTATCGTAAGGTGTAATTAGTAACATTCTAGCTTCAGGAACGCTGATAGAAGCCATTTGGTTCACTGGAGTAGCTGCTCCGTAATAATCTACAGATAAACGGTCAAGTAATGATGCATTCGCACGACCAGCGCGGATTGTACCTAATTGTCTTGTTAATGCTTGTTCTGCTTTTTCCATTTTTTCTTTGGATTTCGATAATACTTCTTTACTCATTATTTTTTCCCCCTAACAGTAGTCCCGATTTTTTCACCTAAAATAACACGTTTAATATTATTGCCTTGTTCTGTAAACGAGAAGACGATTAATGGAATATCGTTGTCCATACTTAGAGAGGACGCAGTTGTATCCATAACTTCCAATCCTTCTTTAATCACATCAAGGTAAGATAACTCTTCGTATTTTTTCGCATTTTCATCTAGTTTTGGATCAGCATTGTAGACACCATCTACATTATTTTTCGCCATTAAGATAACATCTGCTTCGATTTCAGCCGCTCTAAGTGCTGCCGCTGTATCTGTGGAGAAGTATGGGTTACCTGTTCCACCTGCAAAAATAACGACGCGACCTTTTTCAAGGTGGCGAATCGCTTTTCGACGAATGTACGGCTCAGCAATTTGGCGCATATCAATGGAAGTTTGCACACGCGTTGCTACTCCAATGTTTTCAAGGGAATCTTGTAAAGACAAGGAATTCATGATAGTCGCAAGCATACCCATTTGGTCGGCCGCTGCACGGTCCATTCCCATTTCACTACCAAGTTTACCGCGCCAGATATTCCCGCCGCCAACAACGATAGCTACCTCTACTCCTAGTTCTACTACTTCTTTGATTTGAGCAGAAATCAAATTGACCACGCTCGGATTAATTCCAAAGCCATCATTTCCGGCAAGTGCTTCACCGCTTAATTTTAATACAACTCGTTTATAATCTGGGGTATCCATAATAGCCTCCATTTTCATATTCTATTCATAGATAGAAGAGTTTTCCATCCACCATTATCTATTCTACTAAAAAGCTGGCTATTACAAAAGTGTTTTCTACCAAAAAATAAAAAACATTTAAATTTACTCCTAGTCTTCCTTTTTTTATGCGTAATTTTTATTATTTATAATAATTTTTCCATCCATTTAAACAGTTTTATCCTTAACTTTAATATTATTTGTGATAAAATAAACGCATAAATAGATAAAAGTGAACGAAAACGACAAAACACATAGGAGCATTAGATATAAATGGTAAAATGGCACAAAATTTATACATATAGCGAACGAGTAGAACAATGGGATAATCAAACAATTATTGAAATGCCCTCTGAAAGTGAATATGAAGGTTATTTTTTCTTGCTACCTAAAAAGATGGTGTATTCACTTACACCAGAATATAGTTATTTTTATTTTCCAGATACATGGAACTTCTTTTTAAAAAAACACACAGAAAAGAAAGAACTAAGTGTCTCCAATATGATTCTTTGCTTTAAAAAAGAAAATGACGAGATAATGCAGTTTTTCCACACAAAAAAAGTAAACGATAGCATTGTCAAAGTGCGTACCCATATTCCTAAAAAAATAGAAAAAGATGTGATAGTTGAAAATGACCTTATTAGATAACCAGAAACAAGCATTAATAAAACTCAAAAAATATAAGGTTGGCGCTCTATTTATGAAACCAGGAAGTGGGAAAACACGGGTAGCTTGCGAGTTAATAAATGATGTAAACCCAGATTATGTTTTATGGATTACCCCTTTTCAAACTAAAGAAAATCTCGAAATTGAAATAAGCAAATGGGGTTATTCATTCCCTCAAGAAATTATCGGCATTGAGTCTCTCTCCAACTCAGATAGATTATACCTGTATTGCCGAAACAAACTCAAAAATTCCACCAATAGTTACATTATTATGGATGAAAGCCTAAAGATAAAAAATATCCATGCACTTCGAACACAACGAGCGATTAAACTTTCTCGTCTGGCTACCTATAAATTAATTATGAACGGCACACCTCTTAGTCGTAATATTTTGGATTTATGGTCACAGCTAGAATTTCTATCTCCTAAAATATTAAATCTAAGTTTTTCCCAGTTCAAAAAAACTTTTTGCGAATACGTCACCATTACACAACTAACACAAAGTACGCAACAATCAATGGATATCATTAAAAAATATCATAATTTAGAGTACTTATATAAATTAATCACCCCTTTTATATTTACTTCTTCGCACGAATTAGCCGTCAAATGGCATTATATTCGTCATGATTTTTCCATTGATGAGGAACTTTTAAAGCAATATTATGAAATAAAAGAAGACTATCTCCGAAAAGCTGCCGCATATACAATCAACATTAATTTTTTAGAAATGTCTCAAGTAATGCAACATTGTTACTGTCTTTCTTCTGAAAAATTTACTATTACAGAATCATTAATTGCCGGAAAAGAAGAAACAACGATTATTTTTTGCAAATACAGACGTTCAGAAGAGGCATTGCAGCAAGCATTTCCAAATGTAAAAATTACTACTTTTGCCAAATCTTCTTACGGACTCAATTTGCAATTTTATAATCAAATTATTTATTTTGATAAAACGTTTGATTATTCTCAGCGTGATCAATCAGAAAGGCGGATTTACAGAACTGGGCAAACACAAGACTGCTACTATCATGATTTAAGCGGTAATGTCGGTCTGGATTCTCTTATTGATACAAATATTTCTAAGAAAACAAGCTTATTGCAAGAATTTAAAAAAGAACTCTCACAAAAAAATTCTTTTGAGGTGATAATGGATGCTTTCTAGAACAGTCTTTGATGCTTCCCAAGAAAGAATGGAAGCGATTTTTTCTGAATTCGATAATATTATTGTGTCGTTTTCGGGTGGTAAAGATAGCGCAGTAATGCTCCATCTCATGATTGACTACATGCGGAAAAATAATATTCGCAAGAAAATATATGTATATCATTTAGATTATGAAGGTCAATACAGCGCTACAACTGATTTTGTTACTGAAATGCTTACAACTAATTTAGATATCATCGAACCACTTTGGTGTTGTCTTCCCATCGCGGCACAATCAGCTGTTTCGATGTTCACCGACCACTGGAAACCGTGGGAAAAGACCAAGCAAAACATCTGGGTTAGAGATATGCCCACCTTTCCACACGTGATTAATGAAGACAATGCCCCGTTTGACTTTGATTTTGAAAACCTTTGGGATTATGAATTTAATAAAAAAATAATTAACTGGTTACATACTAAAAATAACGCCCAAAAAACCATTGCTTTGATTGGTATAAGACAACAAGAATCTCTTAATCGCTATAACGCAATTCATAAAAAAGAACGAATGTATAAAACATACAATTGGACGACCGAAATTTCCAAAAACATTTACAACGCCTATCCAATTCACGATTGGCAAGTAGAAGATATATGGGTCGCAAATGCAAAGTTCAATTGGTCTTATAATAAAATTTATGATTTATTTTATCATGCTGGCCTAACTGTGCACGAGATGCGTGTCGCCAGTCCTTTTAACGATGCTGCTACAGAAAGTCTTAAACTGTACAGGGTCATCGAACCTGCGCTTTGGTCCAAATTAGTCGGCCGGGTGAATGGCGCCAATTTCACTGCCATATACGGTGGCACTTCCGCAATGGCTTGGAAAGAAATTAAACTACCTAAAAATCATACTTGGAAATCATATTTGGAATTTTTACTCACAACTTTACCAAGTTACACTAGAGAACGCTATTTAAAAAAATTCAAAACAAGTATTACCTATTGGACCGAAAAAGGTGGTGCTTTAAAAGTAGAAACTGTAGAAGAATTAAAAAATTTAGATATACAAGCAGACTTCCTAGGTAAACCACAAAATAACCGAGTATATACTAATCCAATGGAAATCGTTCGTTTTAAGGAGTATCCAGACGATTTGAAAATCAAAGAATTCGCAAGCGTTCCTACCTACAAACGTATGTGCATAGCAATATTGAAGAATGATTATACCTGCAAATATATGGGATTCGGCCAAACAAAATTGGAATTAGAAAAAAGAAAAAACGCATTAGAGAAATATAATAATATTTTATGAGGTGAACTAATGAATTACAAGAGCCCAGTATATAGCGTTACTCCCATTCACTACACAAAATTACAAGCAAATAATTATAATCCCAACACTGTCCCCGCAACCGAACTCAAACTACTTGAAAAATCAATTTGGGAAGATGGGTTTACGCAACCAATTGTTTGTTATCCCTTGGAAGACAGCGATAAATATGAAATAATAGATGGGTTCCACCGTTACACTATCATGAGAACCTCTAAACGAATTCGAGAACGAGAAAATGAATTCTTACCAGTAGTCATCTTAGAAAAGGACACCGTGAATCGAATGGCCTCTACAATACGTCATAATCGTGCGCGCGGATTTCATAATGTCGAATTAATGTCCAACATTGTTAGTGAACTTGTAGATAGCGGGATGTCCGATAGTTGGATTATGAAAAATATTGGAATGGATGCTAATGAAATCTTACGCTTAAAACAAGTGAGCGGACTTGCTCACCTCTTCTTAGATAAAGAATTCAGTCACACATCTGATTAATTGATGAAAAGAGGTTTAATAATGAAAGAAAATAAATACGATGACAAACATTTTTTCGAACAATATAGCCAAATGCCTCGCTCGAAAGAAGGATTAAAAGCAGCTGGTGAATGGCATGAACTTAAAAAAATGCTTCCTGATTTTAACCAGAAAACAGTCCTTGATTTAGGGTGTGGCTTTGGATGGCACTGTATCTATGCAGCTGAACATGGTGCAAAAAAAGTACTTGGTATCGATTTATCCGAAAGAATGCTTACTGAAGCTAAACGAAAAACTACATCGCCAGTGGTTTGTTACGAGCAAAAAGCCATAGAAGATATAGCTATTGAACCAGATGCATACAATGTTGTTCTGAGCTCCCTTGCACTTCATTACATTGCTTCTTTTGACGACATTTGTAAGAAAGTCTATATTAACCTAAAATCTAGTGGGTCTTTCATTTTCTCTGTAGAACATCCGGTATTTACGGCAGATGGAAGACAAGATTGGTATACGGATGAAACAGGTAACAAATTACATTGGCCCGTTGACCGATATTTTAATGAATCTATGCGAACAAGCCATTTTCTTGGAGAAGATGTCCAAAAGTATCACCGAACAGTTACTACTTACATCCAAACATTACTGAAAAATGGCTTTCAAATTAATAGTGTTATCGAACCGGAACCAGCTCCTGAATTAAAAGATTTACCCGAAATGCAAGACGAATACCGCCGCCCAATGATGCTACTCATTTCAGCAACGAAACAATAATAAAAAACCCCTTCTAAATCAATAGAAGGGGTTTACTTTGTTAAAATATTATTTCTTAGTTTTCTTTGGTTTTTCTTTTTCTTGCTGTTTGTTCATCGCACTCATCATTTGATTGATTTTCTTTTGTGATGGTTTTTGACCCATTTGTGCCATCATCATTTGTAACATTTGTTCGTTAATTGGCGGATTGTTTTTTAAATAGCTCATCATGTAACGTCTTGCAATAAAGAATCCTCCCGCAAGACCAGCTAGTAAACAAATAATGCCGACAAGAATGTAAATCCACATAGTCTCTTTTCTCCTCCTTGAAACAAAATCCTCTTTTATTGTACTTGATTTATATTAAACAGACAATACTTTTCAAGAAAACTTATCATCTAGATCAATTTATCAATAAAAGCTGCAAACAACCTCGTAATTATACCATTAATGGTACTACGGCGCAATCTAAAAAAAGCATAAAAAAACAGACCGCTCTAGAAAAATTAGCAACGGTCTGATTGTTTAATTAAAGTGATTTTACTGTATTAACTACGTTTTCAACAGTAAAGCCGTAATTCTTAATAACTGTTTCACCTGGAGCAGAAGCACCAAATTTGTCAATTCCGATAACTTTACCATCTAAACCAACATAACGTTCCCATCCAAAGCTAGCGCCCATCTCTACTGCTACACGTTTTCTAACAGCATTCGGTAATACACTTTCTTTGTACTCAGCAGATTGTTGCTCGAATAGATCAAATGATGGCACACTGACAACTGATACATCTGTTCCTTGAGCTTGAAGTTCTTTTTGCGCTTCAATAGCTAAGTTAACTTCAGAACCACTCGCTAGGATGATTGCTTCTGGCACGTCACCTTTAGCTGGGGAAATAACATAAGCACCTTTTTTAACGCCTTCTGCAGTTAATTTAGCAGAATTTGGTAGTGTTGGTAGGCCTTGACGAGTAAGAACAAGTACATGCGGTGTAGATGTAGAAGTGATAGCAAGTTTCCAAGCCTCCACAACTTCATTTCCATCAGCAGGACGAATAACAGAAAGCCCTGGCATTGCACGTAAGCTTGCAAGTTGTTCGATTGGCTCATGTGTTGGGCCATCTTCCCCAACTGCAATACTATCATGCGTCATTACATAGGTTACTGGTAAATGTTGAATAGCTGATAAACGAATAGCAGCACGTACATAGTCAGAGAATACGAAGAATGTACCACCGTATACTTGTAATCCGCCGTGAAGTGCCATACCATTTAATGCAGCGCCCATCGCAAATTCACGAACACCAAACCAAATGTTTCTTTCAGCTGGAGTCGCTTTTGTAAATTCACCGTCTGTTTTAATTGTTGTATTATTCGAACCTGCAAGGTCAGCAGATCCGCCAAAAATAGTTGGGATTTTTCCAGCTAACGCATTGATAACTTCTCCACTGGAAGCACGGCTAGCAAGTGCTTTTGAATCATCATATACTGGAAGATCCTCATCCCAATCAGCTGGTAACTTGTTGTTCAAGCTATCTTCTAATTGTTTCGCAAGCTCTGGATATTCTGCTTTATAGGAAGCAAATAACTCATTCCAAGCTGTTTCTGCTTTTTCACCACGTTCGCCAATTGTTTCTTTAAAGCGAGCAGTAACTTCTTCAGGAACAAAGAATTTCTCTTCGTAGTTCCAACCATAAGCTTTTTTCGCTTCTAAAATACCTTCATCGCCTAGTGGAGCACCGTGAACTTTACTTGTACCGGCATTTGGAGCACCAAAACCGATAACAGTTTTCACTTCAATCATAGTAGGTTGAGAAGTGTTTTGTTTCGCTTTTTCGATTGCTGCTAAAATTTCAGCTGTATCATTACCGTCTTTTACTAATAAATGTTCCCAGCCATAAGCTTCAAAGCGTTGTTTTACATTTTCAGAGAAAGATTTGTCTAAATCACCATCAAGAGAGATATCATTGGAATCATAGAGAACAACTAATCTTCCTAATTGTTGATGACCTGCATAAGAAGCCGCTTCTGAAGCAACACCTTCCATTAAGTCACCATCTCCGCATAGTGCATAAGTATAATGATCCACTACCGGGAAACCATCTTTATTATATTTCGCTTCTAAATGTCTTTCTGCCATAGCCATACCAACAGCCATCGCAATACCTTGACCAAGTGGACCAGTAGTTGCGTCTACACCATCTGTATAACGATATTCTGGGTGACCAGGAGTTTTACTTTCCCATTGACGGAAATTTTTAAGATCTTCTAATTCTAATTTGAATCCACTTAAGTGTAATAAACTATATAAAAGCATTGAGCCGTGTCCAGCAGAAAGTACAAAACGATCTCGGTTAAACCAATGTGAATTCTTAGGGTTAGTATTTAATACACGCGACCAAAGTGCGTAAGCCATTGGTGCTGCTCCCATTGGTAATCCTGGATGACCAGAATTTGCTTTTTGAATTGCGTCCATTGATAATGTACGAATTGTATTCACTGCTAAACTATCTGTGTTATCGAACAAATGAAACATCCTCTCTTCAATATAATTTTAACTACTTTTAATAATAAGCCTAAAAAGCAATTAACACAACTAATAATTGCTTTAAATTGCTTAATTGATTGGTATTTTTGTTCATTTGCTCATTAATGTTTATTTGGTACTAATTATTAGTGCTTATTTTTTCTAAGTTGTTTCACTTTATGCGGCGTTACATCTGTTCCATTTGGGTCGATTATCGTTGTATTTTCTATTGTCCCCTTCATATGCGTACGAAAAGACTTGATGTATTCTTTTCTTAATTTATCTTGCTCCACTTTTTCTGTAGCAGTTAATGTTCCGGCTTTTTTCTTTTTAGAAAGCTCATTAATACGATCTATTTTAGCTTTTTCTAGCATCGTTATTCTCCTTTTCTTCTATAGAATAAAAATAAGAAAGCAGCATAATCGCTACTCTCTAATATTATATCATAAACGGCCACTAAATCGACCTTACTGGTTTGCTAGTTGAATCGTACTATCACTCTTTATTAATTTTGTTTTGTGTACAGGAATAACTACTGATTCTCCTGCTTCCACATGACCGTCAGCTAAATTATTTTCTTTTTCTACCCAGCTAACAAAATCTGCTTTTGCCATATCACTTTTCCCTGCATATTGATCTGCTAATGCCCATAAAGAATCCCCTTCACTTACGTTCACTTCTGAATAGTCGTTTCCCCCGCCAACTACAGTACACATTAAAATGATTCCTAGTACGATGCAAGTAAGTACAAATATAATAGAAACATAAAATTTATCCCAAATTAATTTCATAGTCATTAATAATCCCTCCAAAAAGAATGTATGTTCGCTTTTCTATATTATAGAACAGCCGTTCGTGTATGTCAATAAAAAAACGAACCTTTGTTTGCATATTGGTTTTTCTTTTGCTATACTTGAATTATAAAATAACCA
Organism: Listeria monocytogenes ATCC 19117; assembly: GCF_000307025.1. Taxonomy (GTDB): domain Bacteria; phylum Bacillota; class Bacilli; order Lactobacillales; family Listeriaceae; genus Listeria; species Listeria monocytogenes_B. The sequence continues at coordinate 1,323,744 of NC_018584.1, read as the reverse complement.
TTAAATCAATGAGGTGAAACCATGAAAATATCTAAACGCCAACAAGATATATATGAATTTATAAAATCAGAAGTAAAAGAAAAAGGTTATCCACCTTCCGTCCGCGAAATTGGTGAAGCAGTTGGCCTTGCTTCCAGCTCTACTGTTCATGGACATCTTGCTCGCCTTGAAGGTAAAGGCTTAATTAGACGGGACCCAACAAAGCCTCGTGCGATTGAAATATTATCTTTAGAAGACGAAGCAGAGACACCCAATGTTGTAAATATTCCTATTATCGGGAAAGTAACTGCTGGAATGCCCATCACTGCAATTGAGAACATTGATGAATATTTCCCACTACCAGAATACATGGCAGCTGGCGAAACCAATGTCTTCATGTTAGAAATCGACGGCGAAAGTATGATTAATGCCGGAATCCTTGATGGTGATAAAGTAATCGTTAGACAACAAAGTTCTGCAATCAATGGCGAAATCGTTGTAGCGATGACAGATGAAAATGAAGCTACATGTAAACGATTCTACAAAGAAGCTAATCATTTTAGATTACAACCCGAAAACGATGCTTTGGAGCCTATCCTTTTAAACAACGTAACAATTCTAGGAAAAGTAATCGGACTTTATCGAGATATTCGCTAATTTTATTCGTTTGAACAGGTGGTTGAGAACATGATTTATTTTGAAACTGAACGGCTTATTGCAAGAGATTATTTAACAAACGATTATCTTCCTTTTAGTCAAATGAATGCAGATGAGCAAGTAATGAAATACTTCCCAGCCAGATTAACTCAAAACGAAAGTAATGCATTTCTTGATAGGATTCAAGAAGAATTAAAGTCACTTGGATATGGTCTCTTTGCTATTGAAGTTAAATCGACTGGCGAATTCATCGGTTTTACTGGATTTCATGAGGCTACTTTTGAAGCTACATTCACTCCATGCACGGAGATAGGTTGGCGATTAAAACATAGCGCTTGGAACCAAGGCTATGCCACCGAAGCCGCACTTGGCGCGTTAGCACTTGCTGAAGAAATCAACACTATTAACGAAATATACAGTTTTACCGCCGCACTCAATAAACCTTCAGAAAATGTCATGAAAAAAATCCATTTAACAAAAATAGCTACTTTTGAACATCCCGCTTTAGTAAATGGCGATCCACTAAAGCCCCATGTTCTTTATAAGAAGGCATAATAAAACCCCCTGTACATTCTGGTACAGGGGGTTTTAATTCCAAATAAGCAGTGAAAAATATAGTCCGACGAGCGTTATGAATAAAACTGGAATAGTAATCACAATGCCAATTTTGAAATAAGAGCCCCAGCTTATCTTTATCCCTTTCTGCGCTAGAACATGTAGCCAAAGTAAAGTTGCTAGCGAGCCAATTGGTGTTATTTTCGGACCTAAATCAGAACCAATGACATTTGCATAGACTAACGCTTCTTTCATCACGCCTGTAAATGACGTATGATCGATTGCAAGTGCATTTATCATTACTGTTGGCAAATTATTCATGACAGAAGACAGTATTGCAGCAATAAATCCCATTCCAACTGTTCCCGCAAATAAACCAAAGTGCGCAACATATGTAATTGCTTCTGATAATAATTTTGTGATACCGACATTTTGCAAACCATATACAACTACATACATACCAACCGAGAAAAACACAATATTCCAAGGTGCTCCTTTTAAAATAGCTTTTGTCGAGACCGCATGACTTTTTGCACTGACTAACAAAAAGATAACAGCAACTAGCAAGGCAATAAATGACACTGGAATGTCTAAAAAACTACTCAAAAAATAGCCTGCTACAAGGATGATAAGTATTCCCCAAGAAACACGAAACATCTTTTTATCTTTAATTGCAGAAGCTGGCTCTCGAATCACTCGCATATCATATTTTTTAGGTAATGCTTTCCGAAAATAAAAATATAAGATTAAAATACTCGCAACTAAAGAGAAAAGCGTTGGAATCCACATAATAAGCGCATACTGCGAAAAACTAATACCGAAAAAATCAGCCGAAACTATATTGACTAAATTACTAACTACGAGCGGCAAGGACGTCGTATCTGCTATAAAACCGCTAGCAATAATAAATGGAAATACCTTTTTCTCATCAAAATTCAGCGCTCGCACCATCGCTAGAACAATTGGTGTCAAAATTAGCGCCGCCCCGTCATTAGCAAACAACGCAGCAACGAAAGCTCCCAAAATAGAAATAAGAATAAACATTAATAACCCATTACCTCTTGCTAATCGCGCCATATGTAAAGCCGCCCACTCAAAAAAGCCAATTTTATCTAAAATCAATGAAATAATTATAATAGCAATAAAAGCGAGCGTCGCATTCCAAACAATTCCAGTAACTGTTGCGACATCTGATAAAGTGACGACGCCAAGTAATATGGCAATTAGCGCACCTCCGCAAGCTGACCATCCGATTGATAATTTTCTTGGTTGCCAAATCACAAAAAATAATGTGAAGGCAAATACTAAAATAGCTAAAGTAATCTGCATTTCTTCCCCTTTCTCTAATGAAAACCTCCCTTTCACTAGCACATTTTTAAATATATGCCTCTATTTGCCAAACATCAAACATTTGAAACCGATTTTCCAATAAAAAAGCACGTTTCCATCTATAGGAAACGTGCTTTTGACTATTAATAAATTTCAAGATATTGTTCGCGTTCCCAAGGGTGAACTGCTGTGCGGAACATATCACACTCAATTGTTTTTGCTTCAATAAAGTGTTCGAAAATGTGCTCACCTAAACCAGCTTTGATAATATCGTCTTTTTCAAGTTCGATTAAGGCGTGGCCCAAGCTTTCTGGTAGATCATAAATGCCAGTTGCTTCACGTTCTTCTTCGTTCATGCCGTAAATGTTACGATCAACTGGTGCCGGAGGAGTTAATTCATCTTTAATTCCAGATAAACCAGCTTTAAGTAGTACCGCCATTGCTAAATATGGATTAGCAGATGGATCGACGCTACGTAATTCAAGACGAGTGCTTAGTCCACGAGAACTTGGAACACGAACAAGCGGGCTACGATTTTTACCTGACCACGCAATGTAACATGGTGCTTCATATCCTGGAACCAATCGTTTGAATGAGTTAATGGTTGGATTTGTAACAGCTGTATAGCCACGGGCATGTTTTAACATCCCTGCTAAGAAATGATAAGCTGTTTGGCTCAATTCTAGTTCTCCGCTTTCATCGAAGAAAGCATTTCCTTTTTCATTAAATAGTGACATATTGAAATGCATTCCAGAACCATTTACACCAAAGAGCGGCTTCGGCATGAATGTTGCGTGTAAACCATGTTTACGAGCAATTGTTTTTACGACTAATTTAAATGTTTGGATGCTATCACACGCTGTAACGGCGTCTTCATATTTAAAGTCAATTTCGTGTTGTCCTGGTGCCACTTCATGGTGAGACGCTTCGATTTCAAAGCCCATTTCTTCTAATTCAAGCACAATATCGCGACGACAGTTTTCACCTAAGTCGGTTGGTGCTAAATCGAAGTAACCACCACTATCATTTAGTTCAAGTGTCGGACGACGATTTTCATCTAATTTGAATAGGAAAAATTCTGGCTCAGGTCCTAAGTTGAACTCTGTGAAACCTAGTTCTTCCATTTCTTTAAGTACACGTTTTAAGTTAGCACGTGGGTCTCCAGCAAAAGGAGTCATGTCAGGATTATAAATATCACAAATCATTCTTGCAACTTTTCCTTTTTCAGCTGTCCAAGGGAACACAACCCAAGTGTCTAAGTCTGGGAATAAATACATATCAGACTCTTCAATTCGTACAAAGCCTTCAATGGAGGAACCATCAAACATGATTTTGTTATCTAGTGCTTTCTTTAGTTGGCTAACAGGAATTTCCACATTCTTAATAATCCCGAGGATATCCGTGAACTGTAAACGAATAAATTTTACATTTTGTTCATCTGCGAAGCGGAAAATGTCTTCTTTTGTATATTTTGCCATAATCTAAATTCCTCCTAAATAATCTAATTATATTAACTTCTAAATAAAGTAAATACCTCTTCTTGTCTTTTTAAAACCTTGGTAATTGTTGTTTCCCTGTCGCATCTTGCTTTACAAAGCGACCAGCTTGTTGCATTTCTTTTCTAAGTATTTTGCGCACATCATCGTCTGTCAAAGGTTCTTTAGATTCTTTTTGCTGCATTTGATACATTTTCTTAATTCCCGCAATATTCAGACCATCATTCAAATAATCTTTTATCTCTAGCAAAACATCAATGTCTTGAAGTGAATACAAACGGTGATTTCCTTGATTTCGTGCCGGATGGATTAATCCTTGGTCTTCATAGTAGCGAATTTGTCTAGCGGTGAGATCAGTTAGCTTCATCACAGGCCCAATTGGAAACAGCGGCATCGATCTCCGGATTTCCTTTTCACTCACGACAATTCCCCCTCAAAACATAATTATTTTTTGATGATAGTAGCATTATAATGTACGTCAGATGTTTTGTCAAATTTATGTAAGATATTCTAACATTATCGTTAAAGCGTTGTATACCAATGTATTCCGCATAAAAAAACCGCGATTAAAACCATCGCGGTAAAAATTAAAAATATTTTTTTGCAAATAAATGTTACTTTTTTATACTATTTTTTGGATTGCTCGAGTAACTGCAATTTTGATGTGTTCATAGGTCAAACCGCCTTGAACATAGAGTTGATAAGGTTCTCTAATAGGTCCATCTGCTGTTAGTTCCAAACTCGCGCCTTGTATAAATGTCCCAGCTGCCATTATCACGTCATCTTCATAACCTGGCATATATGCACCGATTGGCAAAACATGCGCATTAACCGGCGAGGCTGCTTGAATAGCTTGCGCAAATGCAACCATCTTCTCTTTGTTATGGAAGGAAACGCTTTGAATTAAATCAGTTCTTGGCGCATCCCAAACTGGGTCAGCTTCTACACCAAACTCCGCAAGCATGGCGGCTGTGAATCGTGCTCCTTTAATTGCCTGAGCTGTCACATGAGGAGCTAAAAAGAAACCTTGATACATTTCTAATAAACTATAGAGTGATGCACCTGCTTCTCTGCCAATTCCAGGTGTAGTTAAGCGATAACCACATAAATCTACTAATGCTTCTTTTCCTGCAATATAACCGCCTGTTTTCGCTAAGCCACCACCAGGATTTTTGATTAATGAACCCGCGATAATATCTGCTCCAACTTCTGGCGGCTCCTGATATTCCACGAATTCTCCGTAACAGTTATCTACAAAAACAATTACTTCCGGATTGATATTTTTTACAAATACAATCATTTCTTTAATCTTTTCTATTGTAAAAGAAGGTCTATCCGCATAACCTCGTGAACGCTGAATTCCAATCATCTTTGTTTTTGGCGTCATTTTTTTCGCTATTCTTGGAAAGTCTACATCACCATTTTCCAGAAGCGGCACAGAGCTATAACCAATATGAAAATCTTTTAAAGAGCCCTGTCCTTGCTTTCGTATTCCTACAATTTCTTCTAACGTATCATAGGGTTGACCAGTAATATAAAGTAATTCATCATCCGGGCGAAGGATGCCAAATAATACGGTTGAAATTGCATGGGTTCCTGAAATTATTTGTGGACGAACCAGGGCCGCCTCTGTCTTAAATACAGTCGCATACACACGTTCTAATGTATCTCTACCTTCATCATCATAACCATACCCAGTGGAAGGATGAAAATGAAAATCACTCACTTTATTCTCTTGAAACGCATCTAAAACTTTCGCTTGATTAAATTCAGCAATTTCGTCTGTTTTATTTTGCAAATCATCAATTTGTGTTTCCACCTTTTTTCGTATCGCTTGAATATTATTCATTATTTAGCTCCTTTCTCGGTTTGTACCCCTCTATGTGGTAACTCTGTTTACTTTCAATATATTCTAGTTTCGTTACCCACGCTTGTTGCTTTATTTGCGCTAATTCTTTTCCTTTTTCTTCTGAAAGTTCTAGTGTAAAGAAAGCCCAATTTTTTTCAATTAATTGGATCATTCGCTGTTTAATCGTATCTGGAGCCTCTTGATCTAAAGCTGATATAAGCAAATTTTCTGGTTGATCGGGTACAAACGTGGCTGGTGCATGATCCATTTTATTGTAAATGACTAGTGTCGGCAGATGGTTCATTTCAAGTTCCTCTAATAAAGAAATTACCGTTGTTTCGTGTTGCAAATAGTCTGGATTTGATGCATCAACTACATGAATTAACACATCTACATTGGCAGTTTCCTCTAAAGTAGAGCGAAAAGCTGCAATTAAAGTCGTTGGCAAATCTTGAATAAAACCAACTGTATCTGTCAAAAGCGCTTGAAATCCACCCGAAAAGCGAATTTTTCGTGTGGTTGGGTCAAGCGTTGCAAATAATTTATCTTCTTGTAATGTTGTTTCATTCGTTAGACGGTTGAAAATAGTTGATTTCCCTGCATTTGTGTAACCAATTAAACCAAAGCGAAAAACGGATTGTATATTTCTTCGTTCAATGATTCGCTTGCGGTGTTGTTCAACATGTGTTAATTGCGCTTTGATATCATGCATTTTTTCGCGAATATGGCGTTTGTCCATTTCTAGTTTGGATTCACCAGGCCCTCTTGAACCAATACCTCCTCCAAGTTTTGATAAGGAAACACCTTGTCCGCTAAGTCTTGGTAACAGATATTTATATTGCGCGTATGCGACTTGCAGTTTTCCTTCTTTGGATTTTGCGCGCATGGCAAATATGTCTAAGATTAACTGTGTTCGGTCAATTATTCGCGCATCAACCGCCTTAGAAATATTGCGCACTTGAGTTGCACTAAGTTCACTATTAAATATAACAACGTCCGCCTCATGCATTTCCACTAAAGTAGCAAGCTCTTCCAGTTTACCAGAACCAATGAACGATGCTTGATTTACTCGTTCTAATTTTTGAATTAATTCATCTACTACTTCACCATTTGCCGTTTTAGCTAAGCTATGTAGTTCATTCATGGAATTCCAGAAAGCTTCTTCTGTTTTATTTGGCAAAATCACGCCTACAAGTATTATTTTTTCTCTTTCCACATGCATTTCTCCCTTTTTCAGACAAGACTAATCGTAGCATATTTTCTGCATAAAAAAAAGACATGAAACATCGCAAAAAAAGCGAGTTCCCTGCCTTTCAAGTAAAGTACTTATTCCGCATCAGGATTTAAAGCGACATTCTTCTGCGGGGAGAAAGTTGAAATTGCGTGTTTAAATACAAGCTGTTGTTTTCCTTCGACATCTAGTAGTACGGTAAAATTGTCAAAACTTACAACACGTCCTCTTAACTGAAAACCATTTGTTAAAAATACAGTTGCAAGAATTTTTTCCTTACGCAATTGATTTAAGTAATAGTCCTGTAACCCTTGTCCACCTTGTTTCATAATTTCCCTCTCCAATCTCTATCTTATACTAAAAATTTCCCAAACCCCAATGAAGTTCCATTGTGCAATTGGTTGGCTAATTTCAAATACCCTTTATTTCTTCTTACCAAACAGAAAAGCGTTATTTAGCTGTTAAAAAGGTTGTTGCTTTATTTAATGCTTCTGATTCTGTACTGCTAACACCCGCCTGAATCCAGTCAATATCCATTCTATTTCTAAACCAGGTTAACTGTCTTTTCGCGAAATGCCTTGAGTTCTTTTGAATTAATTCTTTTGCTTCTTCTAGTGAGCTCTTTCCTTCAAAATAAGGAAATAATTCTTTGTAGCCGATGCCGCGAACTGCTGGAACATCCACTAAATGTTGCTCATATAATTTTTTTGCTTCTGTCACTAAACCTTCTTCAAACATTAAATTCACTCGCTGATTAATTCTTTCGTAAAGTAACGCTCTGTCCAAATCAAGTCCTAGAAAGAGTGGTTGGTATCTATCATTAAGTACATTATTCACTTGATACTCTGAGAAAGGCTTTCCTGTTAGATGCATCACTTCTAATGCTCTAATCACTCGGCGCTTATTGTTTTCGTGTATCTGTGCTGCGCTTTCTGGATCTTTTTGTTCGAGCATTTGCCACAATACAGTTTTGTCTAGTTGTTCTAATTCCGCTCGATAAGCCTTATCTTCGCTTACGTTACCAAAATCATAATCATAGAAAACAGATTGAATATAAAGTCCTGTTCCACCAACAATAATTGGTAGCCTACCAGCTTGATGTATTGTTTCTATACATTTTCTTGTTTCTATTTGGAATTTCGCTGCAGTGAATGGTTCGGAAGGATTCGTCACATCAATAAGATAATGTTTGATTCCATCCATTTCTTCTGGTGTGATTTTTGCTGTACCGATATCTAATCCACGATAAACTTGCATAGAGTCACCACTGATGATTTCTCCGTCCAATTTTTTCGCTAGTTCAATACTTAAACTTGTCTTTCCGACAGCGGTTGGGCCAACGATGACGATGACAGGAATCTTGCTCAAAAAAAAACCTCCTTTTCACCTGTAATCAATGTACCATGAAAAAGGTTTCTTGAAAATAGTGAAAATGATTTTTTCCAGAAAAAAAGCGCAAATCCTTGAAAGATTTACGCTCTTTTCGAATTTTAATTATCTATCGTGCCAATCAGCTGGTTCTCTAGCATCATTAATTTGAATATTTAATTCCTCGATATAGGTTTGTTTTACATCGTCGCTCCAGTGGAATTGTTTAGCCATTTCATCCACAACAGCGTCTTTCCATTCAAGTAAGTATGGCATATCGAAAAGCAAGTAGCCAGTGCGACGTAATAAGAAATCGATTGGCGTTGTCACTGCTTCGTGTTGAATCGAGTAGCGTAGTTCAGCATACAAACTGTTTGGTAAAGTGGTTTCGTTTTGTTCTTTATGTTCCTGTGCATAAGTAAATAATTGATCGATATTACTACCGAAACGTTTAGCCATCTCACGACCTTCTTCTAAAGTCCAGCCGAAACGATTATTACCTTCTTTCGCTTTTTTAGATAGGAAAGCTTCTAATTGTTCTGAGCCACCAATGTCACCACCAGAAATTGGTAAATGTTTTGTTTGAACTGTTTTGTACTTTTTACCAGTTTCTTTCGCTAATGTTTTTGAAACGTCATCTAATAATTTTTCGGCCATTTTTCTGTAACCAGTGAGTTTACCACCTGCCATCGTGATTAAGCCACTTTCAGAAAACCAAACTTCATCTTTACGTGAAATTTCAGATGGATCTTTTCCTTCTTCATAGATAAGTGGACGAACCCCAGCCCAACTTGATTCAATATCTTTTTCGGTAATATGCACATCAGGGAACATATAATTAATCGCCTTAATCACATAATTATGATCAGATTCAAGTGCTTTTGGATTAATTACTGCTTCGTCGTACACTGTATCCGTCGTTCCAACATACACTTTTTTATCGCGCGGAATAGCAAAGACCATCCGGCCATCAGGTGTATCAAAGTATACCGCTTGTTCCATCGGGAATTTTTGTTTATCAATAACCAAATGAATTCCTTTTGTTAAGCGTAAATGTTTGTTGTTTGTTGCATAATCTAATTTTCTTACTTTATCTACCCAAGGACCAGCAGCATTAATAACACGATGTCCTTTAATATCGTATGCTTTGCCCGACAAACGATCTGTTACGGTTACACCAACTACTTGTTTATTGTCATCATATAAGAAATGCTCCGCTTTTGTATAGTTAATAGCATTCGCTCCGAGTTCTACTGCTTTTTTCATAACTTCTATTGTTAGACGCGCATCATCCGTGCGGTATTCCACGTAGTAACCAGAACCTTTTAAACCGTCTTTTTTCACGAATGGATTTTTGGCTAATGTTTCTTTTGCGCTTAAAATTTTACGTCGTTCATTTTTCTTTACCCCTGCTAAATAGTCATATAAACGAATACCAAATGAAGCGGTAGTTTTACCCATATTGCCGCCTTTATGGAATGGGAGCATCATCCATTCAGGAGTCGTTACGTGTGGTCCATTTTCGTAGACTATCGCACGTTCTTTTCCTAAATCTGCTACTTCTTTAATTTCAAATTGTTGTAAATATCTTAATCCACCGTGGACTAATTTTGTTGAACGGCTCGATGTTCCGCTCGCGAAATCACCCATTTCAACAAGTGCGACACTCATACCTCGTGAAGTGGCATCTAAAGCGATTCCTGCCCCTGTAATCCCGCCACCGACGATGACTAAATCAAATTTTTCCTCTTGAAGATTTCTTTCGATTGTTTCTCTGTCAAACGCTGAAAATAATTGTACCATTTTGTTTGCCCCCTTCAAATTGTTTACCGTCTGAATTATGCCTTCTTGGTTACTTTTCCACTTTTCAATCTAACTGAAACGCTTTAAGTTTAAAAACAAAAAAAGAGACTGCAAAGTAAGACGATTGCGCTCGCCTTTTGCAGTCTCTCCGAATCTCAGACAATAATATTTATTAACTTACTATGATTATATCTTTTAACGATTTATAATGAAAGCGTTTTGCTCATGGAGGTTATTTATTATTTCTTAGTGCCACTGCCTTTTCAGGAAAATCAGTCATCATTCCTTTAACATTGGCATCTATAAAATGCGTGATAGTTTCCTCCTTATTCACCGTCCAATAGCGTGCTGCGATTTGCTTTAAAATCGGGTTTTTCATTGCTTTTACTGGTGGATGCACTGCATCAAGCTGAATTTTTTCATGTAATGGCAATACTTCATCTAAGTTTTCATGTGTAATTAAAGCTAGTCTGGCAGTAGGATCTAAATCTCTCAGCCGAATGAGAGTATCTGGGTTAAAGGAAGAATACATTCGTTTGACTTCGGGAAATTTATCCGCTAATGCTAAAACTTTTTGTTCGATTCCTTCATATTCAAAGACATCCGTTTTCAACTCAATGTTTAGTATCATATCTGTGCCACTCACCAACTTAAAAATTTCTTCCAAAGTTGGCACACGGATTTTACGGAAAAGCCGTTTACCAATCACTAATTTTTTCACTTCTGAAAGTGTGTAATCTTTTAAAAAGCCAGACCCATTTGTAGTCCTATCGACGCGTTCATCGTGCATGACGATTAATTCGCCACTTTTCAAAACATGAATGTCTAACTCGATACCATCCGCACCGGATAAAATCGCTGCTTTCATAGCTGGTAGTGTATTTTCTGGATGCGTCCCACTACTGCCTCGATGGGCAAAAATTTCCGTCAAAATGCTTCCCCCCAAACTATTTACTTATATTTACTATAACAAAAATAAGCAAATATACTCAAATTTTTAAAATCTATCAATTAATTCAGCATTTTAAATTACTTCTTGATTTATGTGTGGTATTATAGTATGGAGCTAAAAACAGATCTCTTTACTATCTCTGTCTAGGTTTACACACACATATTTACTTATCACAAATAGGAGATGTTATTTTGAAAAGGACTACTCGCTACAGTAGAAAATATGTTCCGAGTATTGATGGACTTCGAGCACTCGCAGTTATTGCTGTAATCGCCTACCACTTGAATTTTAGCTGGGCTAAAGGTGGATTCATCGGCGTAGACATATTTTTCGTCTTATCTGGTTACTTAATTACAAATATTTTATTAACACAATGGGAAAAAAATCAATCACTTCAATTAAAGCAATTTTGGATTAGACGTTTTCGGCGACTCATTCCTGCTGTTTATGTAATGATTGTAGTCGTTGTCATCTATGCCGTCTTCTTCCATCCAGAAATTTTAAAAAACTTACGCGGCGATGCAATTGCTTCTTTCTTTTATGTAAGTAACTGGTGGTTTATTTTCCACAATGTTTCTTATTTTGATTCATTTGGACTTCCATCACCACTTAAAAACTTATGGTCACTAGCCATTGAAGAACAATTTTATTTAATATGGCCCGCTTTTTTACTGGTATTTCTCAAATGGGTAAAAAATCCAAAACTATTATTAAAAATCGTCATTGGCCTTGGCCTTCTCTCCGCAGTTTGGATGACGATTTTGTACGTTCCTGGGACAGATCCAAGTCGTGTTTATTACGGTACGGATACGAGAGCATTTGATTTGCTAGCAGGTTGTGCACTTGCATTTGTCTGGCCTTTCAATCGCCTTAGTCCTGTAGTTCCAAGGAAAAGTAAGTCAGTTCTCAATATTGCAGGAACAATCAGTATTTTATGTTTTATTCTATTCACAGCTTTTGTAAGTGAATATCAACCTTTCTTATATCGCGGTGGCTTGTTATTCGTTGCAATTCTCGGCGTTATCATGATTGCAACTATCTCACATCCCGCCTCTTATCTAAGCAAGATTTTCAGTTTTAAACCACTTAGATGGATTGGAACAAGGTCTTACGGTATTTACTTATGGCATTATCCAATTATAACGTTGACAACACCTGTACTAGAAATTACTCAACCTAATATATGGCGAGCTATCCTACAAGTTGCCGCTACTTTTATTATTGCTGAGTTATCGTTCCGCTTTATTGAAACTCCCATTCGAAAAAATGGTTTTATCAATTATTTTAAAGGCTTCAAAGATAAAAACTATTTCATTTGGAAAAATAAACCTGTTGGTAAATGGTTGAGTATCGCTGGTGTTGTTGCTGTTTTAGCAATATTTACACTTGGTATGTCAAACGTTCTTTCCGTCAATACCAATGCAGAAAAACAACAAACGTCTGTTAAAACAACCACCTCTACACCAGACGAGAAGAAAGATGATAAAAAAGACAAAGAAGATAAAGCTACTAAAGAAAAAGAAGACTCCAAAGAAACGGACGCAAATAAAGCTAACGGACAAAACCAAACACAAGTGCCAGACAACAAAAATAAAACAGCCGCCACGCCAAAAACAATGATTACACAAACAGTGGCGATTGGTGATTCAGTCATGCTTGATATTGAACCATACTTGAAAGAAGCCGTTCCTAATATCACAATTGATGGTCTAGTTGGACGTCAATTAAGAGATGCTATTACAACCGCTACTGGCTATAAGAAATTCAACAGCGAAAATAGCTCCGTTATTCTTGAACTTGGTACAAATGGTCCCTTCACAGAAGAGCAATTAAATGATTTATTAGATCAATTTGACAAAGCAACGATTTATTTAGTTAATACGCGGGTTCCTCGTGGTTGGCAGTCTGATGTAAATAAAAGTATTGCCAATGCTTCATCACGACCTAATGTAACTGTTGTTGATTGGTATTCAAGATCTAGTGGTCAATCTCAGTACTTTGCTCCAGATGGTGTTCATTTAACTAAATCTGGTGCTCAAGCTTATGTCGCCATGTTAACTAGCGTCATGAATAAATAACTATCCGCCCTTAATTGGGCGGATAGTTATTTTTATTTTTTCCTAGAAACAAACCAGCTTAAGCTAATTAGTAAAAATCCTACTGTTGCACCTGCTACAGGCAAGGAATCCCCTGTTTTAGGTAAAGCCTCTTTGCTTGTTTCTGCTTTAGCTTTTTTCTCATTTACAGTTAAAGATGGAATTTTGTGACTTGGCACTTCTGGTTTATTGACGTTTGGTTTGATAACCGGATTAGGTGTTGGGCTTGGGTCCGGTGTTGGATCTGGTGTTGGTGTTGGATTTGGCGTCGGATCTGGTGTTGGATTTGGCGTTGGGTCTGGTATTGGTGTTTCTTTTTCAACAATAACCGTCACTTGCACTGGCAAAGCTTTTTGTAAATCATTTTCTGCGTTTAGTGTAACGACATATTTTCCTGGTTTGGAAAGATCAACAACAGTCGCAAAATCACTTGTAATCGCTGTTCCATCATTTGTTTTCGCTTTGATGTCTGCTAAAAATTCTGCTTCTGTTTTAGATGTATCCACCTTATAAGTGATTTTTTCATCTGCCGTAATCGCTGTCTTCTCTTTAATTGTTACGTTTACTTGAACTGGGGCTGCCTTTAATCCAGAATTATTCTCAGATTGTAAAGTAACTGTGTACGTTCCAGGAGTCTTGAAATCTACTTTATCAGCGAAATCACTTGTAACAGTTGATCCGTCATCTGTTTTTGCATGAATATCTGCTAAAAATTCTGCTTCTGTCACTGGTTGATTTTCTATATATGTTTTTCCACTGTCAGCTGAGATGTTTACAGAATGGTCGACAGTGAAGTAATGATCATAGATAGGTACAGATATATTGTACGCCCCACCATTTTTAAACTGATCAGGAATATTATAAGTTTGAGAACTCAAATCGATTTTCGCGTTGTACTCCATTTTTTCAAGATTATCAAAATCTGCTTTACTTACATCACTTACTGTTAAGCCATCACTCGTAATTGTTAGGCGATTGCCATTTACTTGTTTCTCATTCATTGCAAAGTAAGTGTCGCTGCCTGCAGTTGATTTTACGAAATCTGGTACATAGCCATCATAATTAACTGTTCGTTCCGTCATCAAGCTGAATGGGACGTATAATGTTTGCTTTTCTGCATTATAAGTTAATGCACTACCTTTAATATCGGAGTTAATTAGTTTTTTACCCCCTATAGTTTGGGAAAATGCATACAGTTGATTCAATTTAGGGAAATCTTCTATACCTCGATAATCATGTACTCCGTCAAATTGAATATTTAAGCTCTTAAGTTCTGGCAATGTTTTAAGTGGCATGATATCCGTTATTGCACCATTATAACTAAGGTCAATACTATTTACTTTAGGAAGTGTGTTTATTTTAGTTAAAATAGAATCATCATGTGCACTGTGCGAAATATCCAGTAGAGTTAAACTCGTCAGCCCACTTAAATTTGGAATTTTATCGGATGTAACATCTTTTCCCATAATTCTTAATCGTTCAAGATTACTCAACCCGCTTATTGGATTATAGTTTGTTGCATGAATATTATTTATGGTTAAATCTTTTATATTATGGGCATATTCAATACCTGTCAAATCAGTAACATTTATATTCGCTAAAGTAATATATGTTAATGAATTCATTTGTGCTTCAGTAATATTCGCTGTACTCGATTGTCCTAATAATCCATTTAAGTACGCTTTAAATGTTGAATCTGGAATGTTCACATTATCCTGACTTGCTTTTAATCCAGTTTGCTCTGCAGCAAATACCGGGAATGTTGTTTGCGATACGGGGACAGCGAGTACTGCAAAGCATACCCCAATTTTTACGATATTTGATTTTACTGACATAAGTTATTACCATCTCCACTCTGTTATATTCGCCTAGTAAATTTTAAGAGGTATCCTTAAAAGAAACTTTATGATGTAATTATAGTCTCCTCAGCATATGAGACCAATAGACAAAATGTGTACAAAAATGGTTGAAAAAGCAAAATTTAGTATCTTTTTAGGATTTTTCTATTCACATCTCCTGATTTTATGCGGTTTTTATTTGGCATTTAAACTAGTAAAAAAAAAGGCTATTTTTGTCGAATTTTTGTCGAAATGAAATCATAATTTTTTTATAAGCTATTTTATAGATAAAAAACTATCCACTCGAGAATTTTGAGTAGATAGTTTTTTATTTATTTTTACGAATAATTATAATAACTATGAATCCTACCACTGCGATAGTTGTTGGTACTAATTTTTCTGTTTGCGTTGATTTGACTATACTAGTTTTCAAAACAGAGATGGCTGTATCTCCAGAACATTAGAATCAGATAGACTGATCTGGGCAAATCACAAAAAATACAAGTGATTGCATGGCAAGTCTCCGTTAGTATTCCATACGACATTTAAATTCGTTATTAATTTTGATAAAAATATGTTATTTATAAAAAGCATCTACCGATATTCCGATAGATGCTTTCATTTTTATTCACCAAATACATTTTTCCATTCGTCTCGTTTGTCTAAAAATTCCGCCGCAAGCGCTTTTGCACCTTCTAAACTATGGCTTGCTGCCCAACCGCATTGGACTTCATTGCATGCAGGAACTTCTGTCGCAGCTAAAACATCCGTTAGTGTTGTGGCGATGATTTCTAGTGCATCATCATAGTCGCTATGATTAATGAAGGAAACATAAAAGCCAGTTTGGCATCCCATTGGACTAATGTCTACTAATTTGTCAGTATGATTTCTTGCAAGTTCTGCCATCAAATGTTCTAAAGAGTGTAGCGCTGGCATTTCCATATGTTCTTTATTAGGTTGTTTGAAGCGAACATCATATTTGTATATTTCATCTCCATGGACGCCCACTTTCGTTCCCGCCAGTCTCACAAAAGGTGCTTTTACTTTCGTATGGTCCAAATTAAAACTTTCTACATTCATTTTTTCTGCCATGCGTATCCCTCCTCTTATTCTTTGTTATTATATCAAAAAAAAGAATCCTTGCATATTTCTATACAAGAACTCTTTTTCTTCCTTATTCATCTTTTGCATCTGAGGTATCTTTTATTTCGGGTATTGCTAGCCAAATAGAAGTTGGTTCGCCTTCCATTGTTTCATCGAGTACGAAGGATCCGTTAGAATAGCGATCCGTTATTCGTAGATTGGCAACGTCTATTTCAACAATTTGGTCTGTGTTTGTTTCGATAAATAGGTGGTCGTTATTATCAGCAAGAGTTATACCAATGAAGCGATGTGGATTGCTTTTCAGTTCGCGTAACATCAATAAGCCACGTTTCGCTCTTGAGATTGGTTCAAATTCGCTTGCTTTCATTTGTTTGAGTGAGCCACGTTGTGTGGCAAGAAGAATATGTTTTTGTTCGTTCGGCATAAGGACTATACCGCCAATAACTATATCATCTTGTTTTAAGTTAATCGCTTTTACACCCGCTGTTCTTGCACCTGATTCTGGAATTTCAGTAATAGAATAACGAAGGCCGTAACCATTTTTTGTTGCTAAGAAAATATCTTCTGTGCCATCAATCAAATGAACATTTAACAGCTCATCGTCACCTTTTAATTTAATTGCCATCATGGATTTAGAATAGCGTTGTGGTTTGTAATTCGTAATAGCTGATTGCTTGGTCATGCCGTTTTTAGTAACGAATAAAAAGCGTTTTTCTTCCGTAAAGGCTTGAATTGCAATAGCAGAACGGATTTCTTCACCTGCCGATAAATCACTGGCCAAGTGACTTACGTGATCTCCGAGGTTTTTCCAGCGAATATCTGGCAACTCATGTACTGGTCGATAAATGAAATTCCCTTTGCTCGTGAATAACAGGAGCGAATCAAGTGAATTCATTTTTTGGATAAAGATGGCATGGTCTGCTTCTTTCATGGCTAGTTCCGCACCGTTTGATGCTGCATAAGAACGTTGGCTCGTACGTTTCACATAGCCTTCTTTTGTCACAGAAACAATCACATCTTCATTCGCAACAAGTACTTCTGTATCGATTTTGATTTCTGTAATTTCTGCTTGCACTTCTGTACGGCGAGCAGTTTTATATTTTTTCTTAATTTCCGCTAGCTCTTCTTTTAACACAGCGATAAGCTCTGCTTCATCACCTAGGATTTTTTCAAGAACACTAATTTGTTCTGCTAAGGATTTTGCTTCACTTTGAAGTTCATGTATATCTGTATTTGTTAAACGATAAAGTTGTAAAGATACAATTGCTTCTGCTTGTTTTTCGCTGAAATCATATTTTGTTTGAAGATTTAGTTTTGCATCGCGTTTGTCTTTTGAACCACGAATTAATTTAATGACTTCATCTAAAATAGACAAAGCTTTAATTAAACCTTCTAAAATATGTTGGCGAGCGCGCGCTTTACGAATATCGTATTCAGAGCGCTTCGTAATAATTTCTTTTTGGTGTTCAATATAAGCGTCAAGCATTGGGATAATGCCCATTAGCTCCGGACGTTTTTTATTAATAGCAACCATGTTAAAATTATAGCTTACTTGTAAATCTGTATTTTTAAACAGGTAGTTCAAAACACCTTCAGCATTGGCATCTTTTTTTAGTTCAACAGCAATACGAAGTCCTGTGCGGTCGGTTTCATCACGTACTTCTGAAATACCTTCAATTTTTTTCTCAATTCGAAGTTCATCCATGCGTTTAACTAAATTAGCTTTATTTACTTCATATGGAATTTCATGAATTGTAATTTGTTTTCTACCGCCACGAATATCTTCAATTTCTGTTTTAGAACGAACGACAACGCGTCCTTTTCCAGTTTGATAAGCTTTTCGAATACCATCAATCCCTTGAATAATCCCACCTGTTGGGAAATCTGGACCTTTGACAATTTTCATAATATCATCCGTTGTGGAAAGTGGGTTATCTAATCGTTTAATAACAGCTTCGATGATCTCTGTTAAATTATGCGGCGGAATATCTGTTGCATAACCAGCGGAGATACCGGTAGAACCATTCACTAAAAGGTTTGGAAAACGTGCTGGTAAAACAGTTGGCTCACTAGATGTGTCATCAAAGTTAGGAATAAAGTCAACTGTTTCCTTTTCAATATCGCGTAAAAGTTCTGCTGATATAGGAGAAAGGCGAGCTTCTGTATAACGCATTGCTGCAGGCGGATCCCCGTCGACACTGCCGTTATTACCATGCATTTCAATCAGCATATTACGTACTTTCCAGTCTTGACTCATCCGTACCATTGCTTCGTAAACTGAAGAGTCACCATGTGGATGGTAGTTACCAATAACGTTTCCGACCGTTTTAGCAGATTTACGGAAACCTTTCTCAGCAGTATTTCCTTCGACATTCATCGCGAATAAAATACGACGTTGTACAGGTTTCAGTCCGTCACGAACATCTGGAAGCGCACGTTCTTGAATAATATATTTACTATATCTACCAAAACGGTCGCCCATAACTTCTTCTAGCGCTAAGTCTTGGATATGTTGTTCTGGATTACTCAAATGTCTTTCGCCTCCTCAACCATCATGTTTTCATTTTCTAAAATATTTTGGCTATCTTCCATAGAAAACTCGACATGCTTTTCAATCCATTGTCGTCTTGGTTCTACTTTGTCGCCCATCAGTGTGGCCACGCGGCGTTCAGCGCGTGCAGAATCATCTACCCGTACACGAATTAACGTGCGCGTATCAGGATTCATCGTTGTTTCCCAAAGTTGGTCAGCATTCATCTCACCAAGACCTTTGTATCGTTGAATCATGTAGCCTTTACCAATTTTTTGGATGGCAGAGTCTAATTCTTCATCTGTCCAAGCATATTCGATTACTTCTTTTTTACCAGAACCACGGCTTACTTTGTAAAGTGGTGGTAAGGCAATAAATACTTTACCTGCTTCCACTAGTGGGCGCATATAACGATAGAAAAAGGTTAATAGTAATACTTGAATGTGTGCGCCATCGGTATCGGCATCGGTCATGATAACTACTTTGTCATAGTTACAATCTTCTACATCGAACTCCGTACCAACTCCCGCACCAACTGTATGGATAATCGTACTAATTTCTTCATTTTTCAAGATATCTTGTAGTTTGGCTTTTTCTGTATTGATTACTTTTCCTCGAAGTGGCAAAATTGCTTGGAAACGACGGTCACGACCTTGTTTAGCTGATCCCCCCGCCGAGTCACCTTCGACTAGGTAAAGTTCATTTTTATTAGGATTTCGCGATTGTGCCGGTGTTAATTTTCCAGAAAGAAGTGTTTCGGAACGTTTCTTTTTCTTGCCGTTACGTGTTTCTTCGCGCGCTTTTCTGGCAGCTTCTCTTGCTTCGCGGGCTTTAACAGCCTTTTTAACTAGAAGAGAGCTTGTTTCTGGGTTTTCGGCAAGGAAGTAAGCTAAATGTTCTGCTACAACTGCATCAACCGCCTGACGAGCTTCCTGCGTCCCTAGTTTTTCTTTCGTTTGACCTTCGAATTGAAGGATTTTTTCTGGAACACGGATAGAAAGTACAGCTGATAAACCTTCACGAATATCGCTACCTTCAAGGTTTTTATCTTTTTCTTTTAAAAGATTCACACGACGAGCATAATCATTGAAAATCCGCGTCATTGCCGCTTTCATTCCAGATTCATGCGAGCCTGCTCCGCGAGTTCGAACGTTATTAACGAAACTCAAGATATTTTCAGAATAACCATCATTGAATTGGAACGCCATTTCTACTTCAATGGTCGCATTTTCCCCTTCAAAGCTAGCTACAGGATGAAGCACATCTTTACCTTCATTAATATATTCAACAAAGTTTTTCACACCTTCTTCAAAGTGGAAAGCCTCTGCCATGCCAACTCGTTCATCAATTAATTCAATTAACATCCCTTTTAAAAGAAATGCTGATTCTCTTAGACGTTCTGATAAGGTTTCATAGTTAAATGAAGTCGTTGGAAAAATTGCTGGATCTGGCTTAAAGCGAATCGTTGTCCCAGTAGCTTTTGATTTTCCGATTTTTTTCAGTGTTCCATCTGGCTTTCCGCCGTCTTTAAATTTTTGTTGGTAGGTTGCGCCGTCACGATTAATTGTAACTACTAACCATTCAGAGAGCGCATTTACAACGGATGAACCAACACCGTGAAGCCCACCACTTGTTTTATATCCGCCTTCTTGGCCGAACTTACCACCGGCGTGAAGAACAGTTAAAATAACTTCTACCGTAGACTTACCTGTTTTGTGCATCCCAACAGGCATCCCACGACCTTCATCGCTAACACTAACACTGCCATCCACGTGAAGTGTCACAACAATTTTCTTACCAAAACCTGCAAGGGTCTCATCGACCGAGTTGTCCACTATTTCATATACTAAATGGTGCAGCCCGCGTACATCTGTTGAACCGATATACATCGCTGGGCGTTTCCGGACCGCTTCCAGTCCTTCAAGCACCTGAATAGAATCATCATTATACTCATTCCGATTCATATTTCAAAACTCCCTTCATTCCGTCAATCTACAACTTTCACGTTGTTATTCGCTTAAAACCACTTTATCAGAATAGCATTAACTAGCTGATTAATAAAGTGATAGTTTAGTGACAAATTCCTTTTCATAAAAAAACAGGCTCTGCTATAAGAACCTGCTTCCTTCAAAAATGGTGTTTAATTAATCCATTTCTTGATAAGCAACCTTAATGCAATAATCCATGACAGTAGGATATCCTTTTTCTGTCAAAAAATCAAATGCTTCCTGATTAGCTATGCCAAGCTGTGCCCAAAATACATCTGCATCTATTTGGTCAAAAGCCTCCGCTATTTCAGGTAAAAACTCTGAGCGACGAAAGACATTCACAATATCCACATGTTCCTCGATATCCGTTAAACGCTTGACGGCTTTTTCGCCAAGAATTTCGTCTGCATTAGGGTTCACTGGTATAATTTTGTACCCAGCTTGCTGCATTATTTGACTCACTCGGTAACTTGTGCGGTCTGGTTTATCACTCAAACCAACGACTGCGATTACTTTTGCCTTCTTTAAGATTTGCTGGATTTCTTCTTTTGTTGGATTTTGCATTAGTCTAATCGCCCTCCTACTATTCTTTCTAATCATAAGCTATTTTTGCGGTTTTTTCAACTTTTCATCGTGATTTGTCCTAACAATTTAGCCAATCTTCTTCATTTTGTGCTATAATTCTTTATGGAAAACATCATTTCTTCTTGAGGGGTTTAAAAATGACAATTAATTTAATTCTGCTTTCTTTATTAGCCTATGTGATTGGTTCGATACCGTCTGGTTTATGGATTGGCAAAATTTTTTACAAAAAGGATATTCGCGATTTCGGTAGCGGTAATTTAGGCGCGACGAATTCATTCCGGGTTCTCGGAATCAAAGCCGGTAGTATCGTGACAGTGATGGACATTTTAAAAGGGACTGTCGCAACGTTGCTTCCATTTTTCTTTCAATTGAATGTAGACCATCATTTTTGGTTGCTAACTGGAGCATTTGCTATTATTGGGCATAGTTTCCCGCTTTTCGCAGGATTTAGAGGCGGAAAAGCAGTTGCTACTTCGGCAGGTGTCATCCTTGCCTATGCACCATTACTCTTTGTAGCCGCACTTGTAGTCTTCTTAGTTACACTTAAACTTAGCAAATATGTATCGCTCAGCTCGATGATTGGAGCACTTGCAGCGTTAATTATTTCTCTTTTCATGGGAGACTGGATTTTAATTATTCTTGTTGCTTGTATCGCACTCTTTGTCATCTGGCGTCACCGAGCAAATATCACTCGGATTCGTAACGGCGAAGAACCCAAAATAAAATGGATGTAATAAAACCCAGAAGATGCATTTCGCTCTTCTGGGTTTTCGTTTTAACCTACTGTAATTTCATATTCGGAAGCAAAGACAGCTTCTGGCTCTAAATGCTCTATTCCCGCTTTATCTCGCAGTTCAACAGATTCTCCAGCACCATCTGCAATTCCGTACCACGGTTCAATACATAAGAAAGGGGTCCCCGGTTTTGCCGTCCAAACACCTACAAATGGGAATTCTGGGAAAGATACTTTTACAAAATGAGGTGTTTTATCTGATTTGATGGTCATTTCTTTTTGTTTTAGTGCTTCAAAAATAAGTGCATCGTTTTTAAATAAATCATAGCTCAGTGGTAAGTATTGTGCTGGTTTATCGACAACCTTCTTAATTTCGCCACTGCGGTATGGCCCTTCTAAACAAAGTGTTTCTAAATTCTCTTCTGTTCCGAAATCCAAATAATAATCTTCAAATGTCGTCCCGTCTGTTAATGGTAAATTAAAAGCTGGGTGCGCACCAATAGAGAAATAAATTCGCTTGTTATCCGTATTTTCAACTTCGTAGGAAACAGCTACCGTATTTTTTTCTATTGTATAAATAATCGATAGTTTAAATTTGTAGGGATAAACTGCTAATGAATCTTCGTCTGCATCCAACTCAAAACGTACCGATTTTTCTGTTTGCTCGATTACTTGAAAATCACGGTCACGGGCAAACCCGTGTTGCCCTAAGTGGTACGGCTTTCCATCGACTAAGTAAGTATCTTCTACAAGCCTTCCAACTGTTGGAAATAGAACAGGTGAATGACGCCCCCAAAACTTGCTATCAGCATTCCATAAATACTCAAGTCCGGTATCTTTATGGAAGATTCGCGTTAATTCTGCTCCAGCTGTTTTCATTTCTACAAGCAATACTTCATTTTCCAGTTTAATCATTGTTATTTCTCCTCCAAATGAAACCGCTCGATTTGTTCAAAGGCTTTTTCTTTTTTCAGTACAACGAGTTGCATCTCGCCAAACAAATCATAATGCGGAAAGTTTTTTCGACGGTTATCAATCCAATCTGGGGCTAAACCATATTGTTTCCCCCATTGTTGTAGTTTTTTCAAATCTACACATGCAACTTTGGTTACAGTTTTTGATTCAGGAAAGCGATCATCTAGCCAATAATGGGTGATAATTGCAATCTCTCCACGGGCTGCTTTTTCTTTCCATAACTCCATTTCATCACGTTTTACACCAAAAGCCATTTTTTATCACTACCAGTCTTATTTATTCTAAAGCTTTTAGATAGGCTTCATGCCAATTCGGAAATGTTCTTCTTAACGATACAGGGCGGAAATCTTCTTTCGTTACACATACATGCTGTGTTTCTCCTGTAATGGCTACTTCATTCGTATCTTCATAGCAAATTTCATAACCATAAGTAACACGAAGTCCATCATACCCTTTTATCCATGTTTTTACAACTGCCTTCTGTCCGTAACGCAGTGGTTTTCCGTAATGAATATGCACATCTAATACCGGAGAAAGATAACCAGCCTCTTCCATATCAAAATAACGAAAACCTAATTTTTCAATTAATCTTGTTCGGCCGATTTCCATCCATACAAGGTAATTGTTATGATAAACAACGCCCATTTGATCGGTTTCTGCATAGCGTACTTCAATGGTTGTTTCAGCGATTTCCATTCTAAATTCCTCCAGTCACACAAGTTCTACTTTCTTATTTTACCAAAGCAAACCAAAAAAAGCTCTCCCCGAATATTTTCAGAGAAAGCTTTTCTACTTTTTTTAGTTGTTTTTCAATTTTTCTAGTTCTACAAGGAATTTATCATTAAGTACACGGATAAATGTACCTTTCATTCCTAGTGAGCGAGAATCAATAACGCCTGCACTTTCTAATTTACGAAGTGCATTTACGATTACAGAACGTGTAATGCCGACACGGTCCGCGATTTTAGAGGCAACAAGAAGACCTTCTTTACCATTCAACTCATCGAAAATATGCTCAATAGCTTCTAACTCACTGTAAGAAAGAGAGCTAATCGCCATTTGCACAACGGCACGGCTACGAGCTTCTTCTTCAATTTCTTCTGCTTTTTCATGCAAGATTTCCATTCCAACAACTGTTCCACCATATTCCGCTAAAAGTAAATCATCATCAGTGAAATTGCTTTCTAAGCGAGATAGGATAAGTGTTCCAAGACGCTCACCACCACCTACGATAGGTACGATAGTTGTTAAACCTTTTGTGAATAATTCACTGTTTTCGATTGGAAAAGCAGTATATTGGCTTGATACTTCTAAGTTAGAAGAAGTTTCGCCTACATTGAAAAGGCTTTGCGTATATTCTTCTGGAAATTGGCGTTCTGTTAGCATTTGTTTCATACGATCATTTTCGATTGGAAGTGCTTCAGAATAGCCAAGTAATTTACCTTTACGGCTTACGATATATGTGTTTGCTTCAATGACGTCTGTAAGTGTATCTGCCATTTCTTTGAAGTTTACTGTTTTTCCTGCAGCATTTTGTAACATAGCATTAATTTTTCTTGTTTTTTCTAATAAAGTCATTATTAGATCCTCCTAGTATTTTATAAAATAAATTGTGTTAAATCTTTATTCTGCATAATTGGTGCAAGTTTTTCATTAACATAGTTTTCTGTTACTTTAATAGATTCCATATTGATTTCTGGTGCTTCAAATAGTAAATCTTCTAGTAATTTTTCTAAAATGGTATGAAGTCTTCTTGCTCCGATATTATCTGAATCTTGATTAACTTGGAATGCAATCTCGGCAATTCTTTCTACGGCTTCTTTGGTGAAAATCAAGTCAATTCCTTCTGTTTTCAGTAAAGCTTTGTATTGTTTAATTAGTGCATTGTCTGGTTCTGTTAAGATTTTGTAGAAATCTTCTTGAGTTAATTTATCCAGCTCAATTCTAATTGGGAACCGGCCTTGAAGCTCTGGAATTAAATCGCTTGGTTTAGACATATGGAAAGCCCCTGCTGCGATAAATAAAATGTACTCCGTGTTGACTGTACCATATTTAGTAGAAATTTGCGACCCCTCCACGATTGGAAGAATGTCTCTTTGGACGCCTTCCCGCGAAACTTGTGCATTTCCGCCGCCTTCTTTACTAGCAATTTTATCAATTTCATCGATAAAAATCATACCCATTTGTTCCGCACGATGAATGCCCTCTGCTGCAAGTTCATCTGCATCAATTAATTTTGATGCTTCATCTTCAAAAAGAATTTTCTTCGCTTCACGTACGGTTACTTTGCGTTTTTTCTTTTTCGCTGGGAACATGCCCGAAAGCGCATCCTGCATACCATTCATTTGGTCCATTCCAGCGCCGCGCATCATATCAAGCATTGGATTTTGCTGTTCTTTTACTTCTACTGTTACTATTTCATCATCAAGCTCGCCGTTTTGTAGACGCCATTCAATTTGGCTACGTTTATTCTTTAATTCTTGATCTACTTCTTCCTCAGGAGATTCATCTGGTTGATTCATGCCGCCGAAAAGCGCTTCTAACGGATTTTGCGATGTTGTTTGTTTTTTCTTTTGGCTTGGCGCTAAAAGTTTAATCAGACGTTTCTCTGCATTTTTTTCTGCTTTAACACGAACTAATTGCATTTTTTCTTCTTTTACTAAACGAACAGATACCTCCACTAAGTCACGAACCATTGATTCTACATCGCGACCGACATAGCCAACTTCCGTGAATTTAGTAGCCTCTACTTTGGAAAAAGGAGCACGAACAATTTTGGCAATTCGACGTGCTATTTCTGTTTTACCAACACCTGTTGGTCCAATCATCAGAATGTTTTTCGGAATAATTTCATCACGGATTGATTCATCCATTAGTTGTCTACGGTAACGATTTCTTAGTGCTACTGCAACTGATTTCTTCGCTCCGGTTTGTCCAATAATATATTGATCCAGTTTTTCAACAATTTGCTTTGGTGTCAACTGGTTCATTAACGTTATATTTGTCAAATTAACCACTCCTTCAAAGCTCTTCTACTGTAATATGATCATTTGTAAACACACAAATTTCAGAAGCGATTTCTAGCGCATGACGAGCGATATCCTTTGCTTCCATTTGACCACCATTATGTCTTTTAAGTGCTCGCCCAGCGGCTAGCGCATAATTACCTCCAGAACCGATAGCTAAAATACCATCGTCTGGTTCAATAACTTCTCCTGTCCCTGAAACTAAAAGTAGTGTATCTTTGTCCATCACGATTAGCATAGCTTCTAATTTTCTTAAAACACTGTCACTGCGCCATTGTTGAGCAAGTTCGACTGATGCTCTTTCTAAGTTACCATTATATTCATTCAATTTCGCTTCAAATTTTTCAAATAAAGTAAAAGCATCTGCGACTGAACCTGCAAATCCAGCAATTACTTTATCATGAAAAAGACGGCGAACTTTTTTGGCGGTATGTTTCATTACGACCGATTCACCAAGCGTCACTTGACCGTCTCCAGCCATCGCTGCTTTTCCGTCATGTTGAACCGCAAATATCGTTGTAGCGTGCAATTCCATTTCTTTAACCTCCTCCAAATTTAAGCCCTAGGATGATGTTTCATATAAGTAGACTTTAAATGCTCTTTTGTCACGTGCGTATAGATCTGGGTGGATGATAAGCTAGCGTGCCCAAGTAACTCTTGTACCGTCCGCATATCCGCCCCGTTATTAAGTAAGTCTGTTGCAAACGTGTGGCGTAACATATGCGGATGAATTTTCCGAGTTAATGAAGCTTTACTAATTATTTTCGACAAGCAATACCTAATGCCCCTGGTCGTCAAAGGATCACCGTAATGATTCACAAGTAAAGCATCATGTGACTTTTTATAGCGAGACATAAGATTGGCACGTTCTGGCAAATAATCTGTAATCGCATCTTCTGCATACACCCCGAATGGCACATATCGTTCTTTATTCCCTTTTCCGCGTATGAGGATGGCTTGATAAGATGTATCTAAGTCAGGCAACAGTATTCCAGCACATTCACTCACCCGAATTCCCGTACCATATAACACCTCTAAAAGCACTCTATCTCGCAATGTAAGCGTTTCATTATCTTCATAGACCACTTGAAACAAAGCTTCCATTTCTTCTGAATAGAAAAATTTGGGAAGCCTTAACTGATTTTTCGCATGTGATACGTAAGTAAACGGATTTTCGTTAATAACATTCTCTCTTAAAAGAAAAGTGTAAAAACTCCGTAAACTTGAAATTTTTCTAGCTACGGTTGTACGAGAAAAAGATTTTTGCTTTAATTCCGTCAAATAAATACGCACATCTAGAAAAGTAACTTGCTGATATGTGGTAATAGCTTGTTCATTTAAAAAGCGGCGAAAATCAAGTAAATCATTTTCATAAGCTGTACTAGTGTTCACTGAATAATTACGTTCTGAGTGAAGATAGTCAAAGAACTGTTGCTCTAACTTCCCCTCTTGTATCATACGTATACACCTCTCAAACACTATCATGTTAACATATCAATATCCACGTTGCAATAATTTTATACATTTTTCGCAACTTTTTGAATTAATCTGCATTTACAATCAATTTAAATAAAACACTTAACTTTTGTGAAAAAACCAACATTTATTAACAAAATCTGTCTAGACCATTTATCGGAAAGAAAAACTGTCTTTCCACCACTATCAACTCTCTTGAAATACCAAAGTAGCCATCGTGATGAAAAGAACAGCAAAGAATAGTCCTCAATTATTATAGTGTTTTTATAGTTCTTCTGCAACCCTTTTTATTGCATTTAGCGCTCTTTCAGCTAATTTTTCATTACGTTCTTGTTTTGCACGAATTTTTGTTTCAAGCTCTGGGAAGAGTCCAAAATTAACATTCATTGGTTGGAACGATTTTTTACTAGCACTCGTAATGTAATGGGCTAGACTACCAATCGCCGTTTCTGCCGGGAAAACCACTAGTTCTTTTTCCTCTACAAAATTGGCCGCATTAATCCCCGCCGCAAGTCCACTAGCCGCGGATTCAACATATCCCTCTACACCTGTCATTTGTCCAGCAAAGAACAAATCATTGCGTGTTTTCAGTTGGTAAGTTGGTTCAAGTACAGTTGGTGAGTTAATAAATGTGTTACGGTGCATTACACCATAACGTACAATTTCAGCATTTTCAAGTCCTGGAATCATTCCGAAAACACGTTTTTGCTCACCCCATTTAAGGTGCGTTTGGAAACCTACCATGTTGTAAAGTGTTCCCGCTGCATCATCTTGTCTAAGTTGCAACACAGCATAAGGTCTTTTTCCAGTTTTTGGATCTTCCAAACCAACGGGCTTTAATGGACCAAATAACATCGTTTTAATTCCGCGTTTTGCCATTACTTCGATTGGCATACATCCTTCGAAAAACACTTCTTTTTCAAATTCTTTTAAAGCAGCCGTTTCAGCCGTTACTAATGCTTCATAAAAAGCATTGAATTCTTCTTCTGACATCGGGCAGTTTAAGTAAGCAGCTTCTCCTTTATCATAGCGGGATTTCAAATAAACTTTATCCATATCAATGCTATCTTTTTCAATTATTGGTGCTGCTGCATCATAAAAGTAAAGATACTCTTCCCCTGTTAATTGTTTAATTTCATCAGCAAGCGCAGGACTTGTAAGTGGACCGGTCGCAATAATTGTTGGACCTTCTGGAATAGTAGTTACTTCTTCCGTATGCACTGTTACGAGTGGATGATTTTTCACCTTGTCTGTAATATAACCAGAAAATTCATGTCGATCAACCGCAAGTGCCCCTCCAGCTGGTACAGATGCTTTGTCAGCGGCTTCAATGATAATAGAATCAAGTATCCGCATTTCTTCTTTAATAACTCCTACAGCATTCGTTAGACCGTTAGCTCGCAAGGAATTCGTACATACTAGCTCTGCAAATTTATCTGTATGATGTGCCGGAGTTTGTTTTACCGGTCTCATTTCGTATAAATCCACCTTTACCCCACGTTTTACTAACTGCCATGCTGCTTCACTTCCTGCTAAACCTGCTCCAATTACATTAACACTCTTTTCCATTTGTCCGCCTCCTCGCGCAACAATGGCAACACAAGAACGATCCAAGTGTTGCCATTTTCCGATTATTGTTGGGTTGATTCTTTGTAATCACAATTTGTACATTGTACTTGTACACCTTTTTTCAATTTCTTCTCGACTAATGCTCGTTTCTCACATTTCGGACAAGCCCGTTCGACCGGTTTATCCCATGATACATAGTCACAATCTGGATAACGATCACAACCGTAAAAAATACGCTTTTTCTTACTTTTTCTTTCTATTACATGTCCTTTCTCACATTTCGGACACGTAACGCCGATTTCTTTCACGATTGCTTTCGTATTACGACAATCAGGAAATCTGCTACAAGCTAGGAACTTACCGTATTTACCCATTTTGTAAACCATTGGAGCTCCACAAAGATCACAGTCAATTCCGGCTGGTTCATCTTTAATCTCGATTTTTTCCATTTCTGCATCTGCTTTTATAACATTTGGTTCAAATCGTTTATAAAATTCATCAATGACTTTCACCCATTCGACTTCTCCGTGCTCTACTTCATCGAGCTCACTTTCCATATTGGCAGTGAATTTAACATCTAAAATTTCTGGGAAATATTCTTCAATCATTTCATTAACGATTTCACCTAATTCAGTTGGAATAAAGCGTTTATTCGTTAAAGAAACATAATTTCTGCGCTGAATTGTGTCGAGTGTCGGCGAATAAGTTGATGGTCGACCAATACCAATTTCTTCGAGCGTTTTTACTAATCTAGCTTCTGTGTAACGTGGAGGTGGCTGTGTGAAATGTTGTCGCTGTTCGAGTGATTCGGACTGTACCTTATCTCCTTTTTTCAAATCTGGTAAGATATTTTCTTTTTCTTCCGTATTATCATCGTTACTTTCTACATAGACTTTCATGAAGCCGTGGAATTTAATTTTAGAGCCATTTGCTCTGAAGTTCACGCCATTGTTGTCTAAGTCAACGCGCATTGTATCAAGAACTGCTGGCGTCATTTGGCTCGCGATAAATCTTTCCCAAATCAAACGATATAAGCGAAGTTGGTCCCGTGTTAAAAATTCTTTTACTTCTTGAGGACTTCTCATTGCACTTGTAGGTCTGATTGCTTCATGGGCATCTTGAGCACCTTTAGCATTTTTATCTGAACGTTTATGATTACGAGAAAATTCGGGTCCATAGGTTTCTTTAATGTAATTGCTTGCTTCTAGTATAGCGGAATCGGCAATACGAGTGGAGTCTGTACGCATATACGTAATTAAGCCGACTGTCCCTTGTTTACCAAGTGTAATTCCTTCATACAATTGTTGGGCAAGCATCATTGTTTTTCTTGTACGATAATTTAGTTTTCGAGCTGCTTCTTGTTGCAAACTTGAAGTAGTGAATGGTGCAGCTGGATTTCTAAGTCTTTCTTTTTTCGTTACATCTGTTACGTCAAATGATTTTCCTTTTATTGCAGACATTACTTCTTTTACATCATCTGCAGTGGAAAGCTTTTTCTTTTTACCATTTACACCATAAAAATTGGCTTGGAATTTTTTCTTCCCTTTAAGGAAGTTACCGTCAATTGTCCAGTATTCTTCAGGTTTGAAATTATTGATTTCTTTTTCTCTATCAATAATGATTCGAAGTGCGATAGACTGAACACGCCCCGCACTCAAACCTTTCTTCACTTTTTTCCATAGAATAGGGCTGATATTATATCCAACTAAACGGTCCAAAATTCTGCGTGCTTGTTGCGCATTGACTAAATCCATGTCAATTTTACGTGGTGTTTTGAAAGATTCTTTTACTGCTTCCTTCGTTATTTCGTTAAATACTACACGTAGTTTGTCTGATTGATCTAACTCTAGGCTATTGGCTAAGTGCCATGCAATTGCTTCTCCTTCGCGGTCTGGATCGGCTGCGAGATAGACTTTTTTCGCTTTTTTGGCTGCTTGTTTTAATTCTTTTAAAACAGGGCCTTTTCCGCGAATCGTAATATAACGAGGTTCGTAGTCATGCTCTGTGTCTACACCCATTTGACTCTTAGGTAAGTCACGAACATGTCCCATTGAGGCTTTCACTTTAAATTTCTTACCTAAATACTTTTCAATTGTTTTTGCTTTTGCAGGTGACTCTACAATCACTAAATAATCTGCCATATCTATTATATTCCTCCCTGATTTGGGTCAATACACGGGCTTTACTCGTTGTCTTAATCCTATTACAGTCTTAGCCTCGCGTTCAATAAGTTTTCAATGCTGATTGTTCACATAATTCAGTAGTAAATATTAGCCCTTCCTACTGGGTTTGTCAATGGCTTTTATGAAAAAGTCCATTTTTTGATGTTTTATATCAGCTTTCTTTAGCAAACTTATCTCAAAAAATCAGGAAATGCAAGTCAAATCACTTAAAA
The DNA here is from genome assembly GCF_000307025.1 of Listeria monocytogenes ATCC 19117. GTDB lineage: Bacteria > Bacillota > Bacilli > Lactobacillales > Listeriaceae > Listeria > Listeria monocytogenes_B. The sequence continues at coordinate 1,292,210 of NC_018584.1, read as the reverse complement.
AAGATAATTTCAGTATATTTATGGCTTAATTTGAATAAATTCTTCTATTATATTGTTCGAATTCATAACTAACTTGGCACCTTCTTGAATTAAATAGTTCGTCCCCTGCCATGTATCAATAAAAATATTTCCTGGAACAGCAAAAACTTGTCTGTTTTGTTCTAAAGCTATATCAGCAGTAATCAACGAACCGCTTCTTTCGGCAGCTTCTATTATTACTGTTCCTATAGCCAAGCCGCTAATAATTCGATTTCTTTCTGGAAAATGCCATCTTTTCGCTTCTTCATCGGGTAAATACTCACTTAATAACAAACCTTCTTTGACAATTTCTTTCGCTAGAAGTTCATTTTTCTTTGGATAAACTTTGTTGACACCTGAACCTAGTACTGCAATCGTTGCACCTTGTTTATTTAAAGTGGCTCTATGGGCTGTAGAGTCGATTCCGATAGCCATCCCGCTAACTATAGTCAGCTTATTCTCAGCAAGTTCACTAGCAATTTTCATACAAGCTTTCCTACCATATTCACTCATCTGCCTTGTACCAACGATGGCAATTGCTTGTTGTTGTAATAAATCAATATTTCCTTTACAAAATAAAATTGGCGGCGCTTCATAAATTTCTCTTAAAAGCGCTGGATAGGCATCATCTAAAATCCATATTAAGGTAACATCATCAAAAAAGCACGCTTCTGCTGTCTCTAGCTCCATTAGAATCTGTGCGAGTTTATCCACAGGAAAGAAAGATTCTGCAAATGTTTGTGTTGTCATTTCATACTGGTCGAATTCTGTTAATTTTTGCCAAATGCTGGCTCTTTTTTTAGCAGAAATAGACTTACAAGAAGCAATTTTGAGCCATGTATGTCGTTGTTTAAAATCCATCTGTTGCACCTCCCTAATAGTTACTCCCAGTGTACAAACATTGAGCTTTTTTGTAAAATGACCAAAACCTATAAAACGGCATAAAAAAACGTATTTTCCATGTTGAAAATACGTTTTTCTCTATATGATTTAGTTATTTTAAACTATCAAAATGCAACTTTGCTTCTTTTACAGGCGCAAAACTTATACGATGGATAGGACATATACCAATTGTATCTAAACCAAGTAAATGTTTTTTTGTGCCGTAGCCCATATTGTTTGCAAAATCATACCCGGGATACTTTTCATCGTACATCTGCATTAATCTATCTCTTGTTACCTTTGCGATGATAGACGCTGCAGCAATCGAAATGCTTTTTGTATCCCCTTTGATAAGAGATAGTTCTGCCTCGGTATATCTTAGTGGCATTGCATCTATTAGAACAAAATCAGGTTCTGGTGTTAATTGATCTAACGCTTCACGCATAGCAAGTTTCGTTGCCTCATAAATATTTACTTGATCAATTACATCATGTTCTATAATCCCTACTCCGATAGCAATTGCTTCTTTTTTTATCGTTTCAAACAAAGCATCACGTTTTGCTTCACTCAATTGTTTAGAATCATTTATTCCGACAACAGAAAAATCAGCTGGTAAAATGACGGCTGCTGCTACAACTGGTCCTGCGAGAGGCCCACGTCCCACTTCATCCACTCCAGCGATATACTTGTATCCTTGTTGGAATAAATCTGTTTCATATTGTTTCATTTCTTCAAGCTTGTTCCGTAATTGCGCTTCTTTTTCCCATTTTCTCCTTGTAGTTTCCAGAAGTTTTTCTACACCTTTACGCTCATCTTGCATGCATTTCCGAAAAAAGGGATCATGTTCTGATGTGACTTGGTTTAGTTTTTCTCGGATAACGGATATGGAATCGCTCATTCGACTTCATCTTCCCAATTTGGGAAATCAAACGACATTCTCCCTAACTTTTGCTGACGAATTTCTCGAACTACCGTTTCGGCTGCGCGAGAATAATCTGGATCATTGTATCGATCTAGAAGCCCTCTTTTTTCAGCAATAAAAGCAAGTGTTTCGATAGGATCTTCAGAGACTGTCTCTACTTTCAGCCAGTTTTGAAGTCTGTCGGGATAATGTTTTTCTAAAAAGCGCAAACCGTAACCAGCGATTTCTTCCATTTGTAGTAAATCATCTTTAATTGCACCAGTAAGAGCTAATTTGTAGCCAATTTCTTGATCTTCAAATTTAGGCCAAAGAATCCCTGGTGTATCCAGAAGTTCTAATGTTTTTCCCACTTTAATCCATTGCTGTGCTTTAGTTACACCAGGTTTATTACCTGTCCGTGCAATATTTTTTTTCGCTAGTCGATTGATTAATGTTGATTTACCAACATTCGGAATACCTAAAATCATCGCACGAATTGCTCTTGGCTTCATACCTTTACTTCTTAAACGGTCGAATTTTTCAGCCATTAATTTTTCGGCGGCTTGTTCTATTTTGAATAGTCCTTTACCTTCTTGAGCATTCACAGCAACTGCTGGCAAGCCTTTCTCAGCAAAGTAGTCAATCCATTCTTTTGTTGTTTTTTCATCGGCAGTATCTGCTTTATTTAAAATAATCACTCGTCTTTTTTGGTGGATAATTTCTTCTAGCATGGGATTAGAGGAAGAGAGCGGGATACGCGCATCTACCAATTCAAAAATCACATCTACTAGTTTTAATTTTTCTGTTACCTCACGGCGAGCTTTGGCCATATGACCTGGAAACCACTGAATTGTCATTATATACTCCTAATCTATAAGTTTGGCATCTTCAATCGGCCAGTAACAAATCGGTGTTGTTCCTAACACCTTGCTAAATGGAATTGGCCCAATTATCCGACTGTCTTTGCTTGCTCTTCGATTGTCACCTAAAACAAAATAAGTATCTTTTGGAATTTTGCCACCATCTAGTTGATCTTTCGAACTGTAATCATCTGTTAAATAGCCATCTTTTAACTTTTCTTTGTAAGTATCCAAATATGGTTCATTATACTTTTTACCATTGATGTAAAGTTGGTCTTCTTTGTATTCTACTGTATCACCCGGCAAACCGATCACTCGCTTGATGTATTCTTTTCCATCTGATTCTCGGAAAACAATCACATCGAAACGATCTACATTTCCGAAGCGATTTATAATTACACGGTCATCGCTATGAAGTGTAGGCATCATTGATATCCCATCGACGAGAATAGGGACAAATAAATAAAAACGGATTATAACAGCTATTAACACTGCTAGAACAGCCGCCCAAATCCATGACCATAACCGTTTTAAATTCTTCTCCTTCAAAAAATCGCACCGCCCTATTTTATACTAACAGTCTTATTATAAACGAAAAAACGCTCATTTAATAGAGAAATCCGCGAAAAAGTATCTTCACGGACTTCACATTATTTTCCAAATTGTATCACTGTACCGTTTACCATGGAATCATCAATAAATCCGAAAACGCGACTATCTGAACTCCCGCCGCGATTATCTCCAAGTACAAATAGTTTCCCTTTCGGAACAGTACTTTCGCCTGTCATATCCTCCAGCGTATAATCCGCTATGTATGGTTTTTGCGTTGGATCTGGATTCCAAAGGGTTAATGTTCCTTCTGGCAAGTAATTTTCTACTTTTCGTTTTCCATTTAAATATAATTCACCGTTTTTAAATGCTATTTTATCTCCCGGCAAACCAATCACTCGCTTGATGAAATGCTCTCCTGAACCAATCATTGGAGGTTCATCAAACACGATAATGTCGAAACGATCAGGCTTGGAAATTTTTTCAATGAAAATTCTATCGCCATCTTGATATGTTGGAACCATAGATGTTCCTTCTACTTTTACTGGTGCAACTACAAAGTTACGAATCACAAGTGCAATTGCAAGCGCTGCAACGATAACTAGCACCCAGCTTAATAATTGGTGCGCCCCGCTTTTTTTCTTGGGCTTTTTGTCATATTGATCTGTCATCTATGTCTCCTCCTAGACTTCCTGTAGGGTCACATTAACGTTCTAAGGATTTTCCAAATGAAATTACTTTTCCAAGCACGGTATCCTGTGATATAAAGCCAATGTAGCGACTATCTTTACTTACTTGACGATTATCTCCTAAAACAAAAAGTTCTCCTTTAGGGACAGTGAGAGAGCCGTCAGAGTTTGGAATGTCTGCCATCGTAAAATTAGGATCGCCTTCTGCATCAGTGGTTAAATAACCGTTTTTTAGAGCTTCTTTTTCTGAATCTAAATAAGGTTCATCATATTTTTTTCCATTAATATAAAGTTGATCTTCTTTGTACTCCACTTTATCTCCTGGAAGGCCAATGACGCGTTTAATGTACTCTGCATTTTCCTCATCAGGCGCAGGAAATACAATAATGTCAAAACGCTTCGGATCTGATACCTTGTTAATAAATAAATGTTCCCCATCATGAAGTGTTGGGTCCATTGATTTCCCATTAACAGTAACTGGAGAAATTAAAAAATAGCGAATACCAAAAGCAAGTATAAGCGCGATGAGAATTATTTTTATCCATCCAAATGCCCCAGAAAAAAATTTGTTTTCACTTTTCATGTCTTTTTATCCTCTCCAATTAATATTAATAAAGTATAGCACGAAACAAGTCAGATATTACAGTAAAACAAGCTGGTTTGATAGAAAAAATGCGCGCCAATTACGACGCGCATTCTAATCATGCAGATGTTTTAATTGGAATAATAGAACCATCTTCTAATTGCAGTTGCGGTTCTTCTTCACCACGAGCTGCTTTTTCAGTAATTATACACTTCGTAATGTCATCACGAGAAGGAATTTCGAACATCACTTCAAGCATAATCTGTTCGATAATCGAACGAAGACCACGCGCTCCGGTTTTGCGTTCAATCGCTTCTTTCGCAATTTCAATTAGAGCAGTTGGTTCGAATTCAAGTTCTACATCATCAAGCTCTAACATACGTTTGTATTGTTTTACTAAAGCATTCTTCGGTTCTGTCAAAATGGAAACAAGCGCAGCTTCATCTAATTGTTCAAGCGTTGCTATAACCGGTAAACGGCCGATAAATTCAGGAATTAAACCGAATTTCAGTAAATCTTCTGGAACAACGCGAGATAAATAAGTTTCATCATCTTTTAGTTTCGCATTATCTGTGCCAAAGCCAATGACTTTTTCACCCATTCGATTTTTAACGATTTGTTCGATTCCATCAAAAGCTCCACCAACGATAAATAGAATATTTCCTGTATCAATTTGAATTAACTCTTGATGAGGATGTTTTCTACCGCCTTGAGGAGGAACGCTTGCGACAGTACCTTCCAAAATTTTCAGTAGCGCTTGTTGTACGCCTTCACCGGAAACGTCTCTAGTAATAGATGGGTTTTCGGATTTGCGAGCAACTTTGTCAATTTCGTCAATATAGATAATACCTTTTTCGGCCTTTTCCACATCGTAATCTGCTGATTGAATCAGTTTAAGAAGAATATTTTCTACATCTTCCCCAACGTAACCAGCTTCTGTAAGTGAAGTCGCATCTGCAATAGCAAATGGAACATTGAGAATTCGCGCTAATGTTTGAGCAAGAAGTGTTTTACCACTACCAGTTGGACCAATTAGACAAATGTTACTTTTCGAAAGTTCTACTTCATCTTCTTTCGTTTCATTGGAATTAATACGTTTGTAGTGATTGTAAACTGCTACAGCAAGTGCTTTTTTAGCACGTTCTTGACCAATAACATAGTCACTTAATATATGACGGATTTCTTGAGGTTTTGGTACTTCACCAAAATCAACAAATTCAGAAATACCTAGCTCTTCTTCAATAATTTCATTACAAAGCTCGATACATTCATCACAAATATAAACACCTGGACCGGCCACTAATTTACGTACTTGATCTTGAGTCTTTCCGCAAAAGGAGCATTTAAGTTGGCCTTTTTCGTCGTTAAATTTAAACAAAATATTTCACCCCTTCGCATAGGTATGTTGCTTATAGGCGATTTTTTCATCTCCTATGTGTGTTAATAATATCATTTGTTTATTAGAAATGCCAATCATCTGTATTCATATTTCTACATTCAGAAGGACACGAGTATAACTCATGCCCCCCATTTTTTAATGAAATTATTAAATCAGTCGTAGCTTATTTTTCCACTGCACTATCTAATAAAACGTCGATAGCTTTGCGGATTTTAAGATCAGATTTAAGTTCGCTCATATCGCCAAGTGCAGCACGAACTGCGTCTTTTTCCATACCATATTTTTCAGCTAATGTAGAAATTTCTTCGTCAATAGCTTCTTCCGTTGGCTCAATGTTTTCAGCTTCCGCAATTGCTTCAAGCACTAAGTTCATTTTCACGCGTTTTTCAGCGTCTTTTTCCATTTGTGCGTGCATAGCTTCTTCTGTTTGGCCAGTGAATTGGTAATATAATTCAGGAGTTAGACCTTGTGCTTGTAAATCTTGTGCAAAGTGATTCATTAAATGATCAGCTTCATGGTGAACCATTGCGTGTGGAATGTCCACTTCTGCATTTTCAACAGCTTTCGCAATAACTTCTTCTTGTTTAGCTTGAGCAACAGATTCTTCTTTTGCTTCTTGTAAACGTTTAGAGATTTTTTCTTTTAATTCATCTAAAGTTTCTACTTCTTCGTCGATGTCTTTTGCAAGCTCATCGTCAAGAGCTGGAACTTCTTTTGTTTTGATTTCGTGTAATTTCACTTTGAAAACTACAGGTTGTCCAGCTAAATCTTCCGCATGATATTCTTCCGGGAAAGTTAGCTCGATATCCGCTTCGTCGCCAGCTTTTAAGCCAACTAATTTTTCTTCAAAACCAGGAATGAATTGTCCGCTTCCAAGTTCTAGAGAATGATTTTCAGCTTGTCCACCTTCGAAAGCTACGCCGTCTTTAAATCCTTCAAAATCAAGGATAACAGTGTCACCGTTTTCAGCTGGTGCATCTTCTTTAACAACTAATTCAGCTTGACGCTCTTGTAATTGTTTTAATTCCGCTTCTAATTCTTCTGTTGTAAGTTCTGTTTCACGTTTTTCTACTTCAAGACCTTTGTAATCTCCAAGTTTCACTTCAGGTTTTACAGTAACTTCTGCTGTTAAAACCCAAGTTTCGCCTTTTTCCATAGACTCAATGTTTACTTGAGGAGTATCCACTGGATCAATACCAGCTTCGTCAATTGCTGCAGAATATACTTCTGGAAGCAAGATATCAAGCGCATCTTGGAAAAGAGCTTCTTCACCAAAACGTTGATTGAAAATTTGACGTGGAACTTTCCCTTTACGGAAGCCAGGCACATTAAGAGTTTTACGCACTTTTACGAAAGCTCTATCTAAACCTTCTTTTACTTTTTCTTGTTCAATTTCAAAAGTAAGTTTTCCAACATTACCTTCTTGTTTTTCCCATTTTACTGACATGGTATAATTCCCTCCATCATCTATTTAGTTCAATTTAATTACTCTCATGACAAGTTTCAGCCATACTCACTAATAATAACACAGATATCCCTGACTTGAAAACAAGAAATATCATTATATAAAATAATTTTGCTGCCTAATTTCTAACTCTTCAATAATGGAAATAGCTTCTTCTACTGCTAAGTGATTCACATCATCCGAAATAACACAATAATTACCGTACATTGCATTCGCCCATTTATAGTATGCGTTTATCCAAACATCTACTTCTTGAGGCTCTAATTCAAATGGATAAAGCATAAATAGATGTTGCTGAATAATACCAATCACTTGCTCTAAAAGACTTGGATTACTATGTTCGAGCATCTCAGCGAGTCCAGCAAAAATAGCTTCCGCAAATTTGTTATCAGCAAGCATTGGCACAAGACTTGGATTAAAAATACCGTGCTTATCTATTTTTTGAACTGTAATATCTTCATTTATTTCTTTTTCTTGCATTAATTCGAAAATCATCGACTGAACAAACGGGGAAAAACTATCATCCGCTAGAAAAGCTTTAAAAGCTGGCAAAAATGAATCTATTTCTAAGAAACGAGCTTCTTGTAAAAACTCCAATTGTTCCGTCGTATGCCAAGACGCAAATTCACGAATGTCTCTTCTTGGGACAAACTGTTTGGGAAAAGGAATAACATTGTCAGCTATTTCTTCCGTTGCTTCTTTTTTTTCTTCTTCCATATAATGCCTAACTAATGTGAAGTACGTATCCATATTATCTTCTTTCATAAATGTTACAGATAGCTCTCCAAGAATTTCCTTATCATAGCCATTCATCGTCAAAAAGTTTTGTCCAATTTCTTGCGCTTTCTTCGTTTTATCTGTCTGATTATAAAATTGAATTAATCTATGTACAATTTCCTCGTTGCAAGGCTCTTGATGATACGCATTCTCCAAATAATGTAGCGTACTCATTTTTTCTTCTTCGGACAACGAGGTAATCCCTTTTTCCAGAAATTTTTTAACACTCATTGGAAAAAAAGCACCACTTCCACTCATCGTTTTATCTCCTTTTAGTTGAAAAAGCTTTATTTATACTAACTGGATTTACCCTTATTGTTAAAAATCTAACCATTTCTAGCAAAAATGTTGATTTGGTTTGATTCATTCTACTTGTATAGTCTGGTTCTGTCAAGAGGCTTTTATGGTGTTTTATCACGAAAAACTGTCTAGATTAAACTTCATTTTTTATCAAATTTTTATTTCAAAAAAATTAGACCTCGATTTTTACACCGAGGTCTTACGGGCGTTTAAACTTTTTTATTCACCGAATTCTTCCAAAACTTCTTGATAGACCTCCTGATAAATTTCTTCAATGCTATCTGTTTCTTCCGTTGTTTGCCCTCCATCTAAGAACAATTCTTCTTCAGGTAATTCTTCCACTGGGAATTTACTTATAACTGCATTTGATAGTATATAATTTTCACCATCTGGATTTTTTTCTAAGAAAAGTGTATATTCTTCTCCCTTTTCCATATTTTTATAACCATCAATAGTTAAATCATATTCTTTCCCTTCTACCAAAACATTTTCTACGCTATACTCCAACACTTTAATAGTCATACTCTCGCTCAATTTTCCTGTTGTATCTTTCTCGATAGAATTTATTTGCACATCGCTCATCGTATAAAAATCGGTTGGAAATACATTTTCTTTTGTTTCTTTTGTTACAGTTGTTTTTTCAGATTTTTTGGTTGCTTTAATGATAATTGGGGCATCTTTTTCAAGGGTATCCATATTTTCAGCAAGTTTGAGGTATTTTCCGTGATAAGAGACCACCCCATTGTGCGCCTTTATTGTTTCTGCTCCGTTTTGAGCTGTTGCTGGTTCTTCTGATGTTTTTTCTTTCACATTTTCACTATTAGAACAAGCAGTTAATGTACTAAGACATACTAAACCTAGAATCATTGTTATTCTTTTCTTCATTGTCATTCCTCCTTTTTACTTATATAAAGCTTTGATGCCATTAAAATCGTCTGTTTGAGGTTTTGTTTTATTTATAAATCCTTTGTCTAACATAATTGCATTTTTAGTTTTCACGTGCCCTAAGCCAAAGCCATGACCAAACTCATGCACAATAGTTTCTATTTTATGATTCGTTGAAAGTGAACGAAAGCCTTTATACAAAGTGATCTCATTCTTGGAGATTAATTTATTTGATTTGTAGTAAGTGGTGTTGCAGACCGCCAAAACACTCCCCTTATTTGTACCCGAACTACTAACCGTAAAGTTAGGCTTGACATCATTTCCTATGCTAACCGTATTTAAGTAAGGAGAAGGATTCCAAGCTTTCGCACCGCTTATAATAATATTTTTAAACCCTTTCGCCGAACCGTTAATATAAATTTTAAAATTTTTTGCACTAGCCTTTGTCATCACATATCCAAGTTTTGTATATGCGCTTGCATTAGTTGGCGCTAATAACGCAACTAACACCGTAAAAACAAGAAACACTGCTAACGTTTTTTTCCTCATGATGTTTACTCCTTCGCTCAAATTCCACACATTTTGTGTGCGTTTATTTTAAATTAAATCCATACATAATTTGTTAAAAAGATATTCTTTTCATCTTACATCTTTCCCCCGTGTCTAGTCTAGTTATTCATAAAAGAATTTCAAATCGCACATTAAAATTTCACTAAGAATAACAGCATTTTTGTGTGATAGTCTAACAGTTCCTTTTTCAATGTTACTGTATCCTGATGTGTACCTATAGCCCATCCGTCGCGCAATGAAAGCTTGGGTGATTCCTCGCTGCAACCGTAATTCTCGAATTTTTGTTGTATTAATTCTTCTGGTGTCTACTGTTTTCATGTCATCTTCTCCTTATCTACACAATTTGAGTTGTTAATACAATTCTAACAACACAATACGACTATGTCAATCAGAAAATAATACGTTATGTGTTAAAATGTAGCTAAACTGAGTAAGATATTGTATAATCAAACAAAAAGGAGTGAAATTATGCCAAATTTAAGTAACAGACTTACTTTATTACGGGAAAAACAAGGTTGGTCAAAAGCAGAAACAGCTAGAAGGCTTGGTTTAAAAGCACCTTCCACTTATGGCAATTGGGAATATGGTATTCGGGAACCAGATTTAGAAATGGTGACTCAAATTGCAACACTTTATGATGTTAGTGTCGATTATTTACTTGGCCAACAAAGCATCCCAACCTATGCTCCTAGTGAACTCCAAAATGAGAAAGATATTGGGAAAAGAATAACTAAAATTAGTGAAGATTTAAAATATGAGGATGATTTAAATTTAGATGGACAACCGCTAAATGAGTCCGCAGCAGCTTTTTTAGCTGATTCGATTAATTTTCTTTATGAACAAGCGAAGAAAATAAACGATTAGTTCCTTTGCTCGTTTAACTTTTAGCGTTTTTGGGAATAATTAATAGAGTCAAAATAAAAAGCTAAAGGGGGAGTTTCATTTGTCAGAATGGTACTTCAAAAAGAACGAACAGAAAATGGGGCCTTTTACAAATGTAGAGATGATTGCTCTATATAGAAAGAAAGAGATTAATAATCTTACATTGGTCCAAAAATCCCCTCATCCAGAGTGGATTGCATTTAAGCAAACAGAATTATATCAACATATTGGAAACCACGGGAATTCAGAATTAAAAATTAGCAACCTTTTCTCTGCTGTTTTCAAAAAGCACTCTAAAGAAGAAGGCGAAAAAGTCTTTATTGCTGGTACTAAGTATACTACTCCAGCAATAAGTGATATCCCTCATTCTTGGCCACATCCTTGGGTATTCTCCCGAGTTTTCTTAGTGTTAATCGTCACGTATTTTTTACTTCTAGCATGTACATATTTGTTTGATAACAGTAATACAATACCGGGCCTTATGGTAATTGGTTCATTTGCAGTTCCGTTTTCTGTTTTATTATTCTTTTTCGAAACGAATGCACCTCGTAACATCAGCGTTTTTGATGTAGTGCGAATGTTCTTTATCGGTGGTGTAGCAGCGCTTGTTGCAACACTTGTTATTTACTCCATTATTCCAGTTGGAAAATTAAATTATTTTAATGCACTTTTGGTTGGTTTTATTGAAGAAACTGGGAAAATGATTATTGTTGCTCTCTTCATTCGTTCATTAAACTCGAAGTACATTTTAAATGGTTTACTTATCGGTGCCGCTGTTGGGGCTGGATTTGCTGCATTTGAATCACTTGGGTACGCGTTTAACTATAGTGTGGATGCTGCCTTTTTATTCAAAGATATTCATATTGCCGGTGAAACGATGCTCAATGTTATCTTTAGCCGTGGTTGGCAGTCTATCGGCGGCCATGTTGCCTGGGCTGCTATTACTGGTGCCGCACTTGTTATCGCTAAAGGTGATCAAAAACTTGGAATGCACCACATTTTCACAGGAACTTTCTGGAAATGGTTTATTATTCCGATTGCTTTACATTTCATTTGGGATTGCCCGTTCAATCCGCTTCCAGCAATTGCATTCAAACAAATTGTTTTAATCATTGTTGTTTGGTTCGTTATCTTACGACTTATTAGTAAAGGTTTGAAACAAGTTTCAGTCATTTCTGCCGCGAGTAAAGCAGCTAAATAAAAAATAAGTCCTAAGAAAATTTCTTAGGACTTATTTTTATACTCAAAATTAAAAATCTGAAGCTCATAAACTTGATTCTAATATGGACATATCTGCATTTTCATGTAAAATAGAAGTATTATCTTATTAGCAGAGGGGTCATAGAAATGCGCGAATCTTTAAAAAATAGTAAGAGATTAGTCATCAAAGTTGGTACAAGTACATTAATGTATGGAAATGGCCATATAAATTTACGTACCATTGAGAAATTAGCGATGGTTTTATCTGATTTACGTAACGAAGGAAAAGAAGTCATTCTTGTTTCTTCTGGGGCAATCGGCGTTGGTTGTCATAAATTACAGCTTCCAGTAAGACCTACAAGTATCCCTGACCTACAAGCTGTCGCGTCGGTTGGTCAAAGTGAACTAATGCATATTTATAGTAAATTTTTTGGTGAATATGGACAAGTGGTTGGACAGGTGTTGCTTACACGTGATGTAACTGACTTCCCTATTAGCCGCGAAAATGTTATGAATACTTTAGACAGTTTATTAAGCCGTGGTATTATCCCTATCGTAAATGAAAATGATACCGTTGCTGTAGAAGAACTGGAGCATGTAACGAAATACGGGGATAATGATCTTCTTTCAGCCATTGTCGCTAAACTGGTTCAAGCTGATTTGCTTATTATGCTTTCTGATATTGACGGCTTTTATGGTAGTAACCCTGCAACAGATCCAGAGGCTGTTATGTTCTCTGAAATCAACCAAATCACTCCAGAAATTGAAGCCCTTGCTGGAGGACGCGGTTCTAAATTTGGGACTGGTGGTATGTTGACCAAGCTTTCTGCTGCTTCTTATTGTATGGATTCTAACCAAAAAATGATTTTAACAAACGGTAAAAACCCTACCGTCATTTTTAATATTATGCAAGGTGAACAAATTGGTACTTTATTCGCAAGTAAAAAGGAGGAACTTTCACATGACCGAACTCATTAAAAAAGGGAGTGGCGCTAAAGAAGCTTCCCAATTTTTAGCACAAGCAACAACAAAACACAAAAACGCAGCACTGCTTAATTTAAGTAATGATTTGCTTATCCATACGGCTACACTTTTGCAAGAAAATGAAAAGGACATTCTTCGCGCTAAGCAAAAAGGAACACCTGAAACGATGATTGATCGTCTTCGTCTTACAGAAGAAAGAATCAAAGAGATATCGGAAGCGGTTAAACAAGTGGTCGCGTTAAAAGATCCAATCGGTGAAGTAACAAATATGTGGAAAAATGAAGCCGAGTTAACTATTGGTAAAACAAGAGTTCCACTTGGTGTTATTGGTATTATTTATGAATCTAGGCCCAATGTAACTGTCGATGCTTCTGTTCTTTGTTTTAAAACTGGAAATGCGGTGATTTTGCGAGGTGGTAGTGATGCTATTGATTCCAATAAAGCCTTAATGTCCGTTATTCAGGATTCCCTTGAGGCATCTGGTTTCCCTCGTTCTAGTGTCCAATTAATTGAAGATACATCACGAGAAACTGCTAGAGACATGATGCGGTTAAATCGCTTTTTAGATGTTCTCATTCCTCGTGGGGGCGCAAGGTTAATTCAAACAGTTCTTGAAAATGCAACTGTTCCAGTCATCGAAACAGGTACTGGTAATTGTCATATTTACGTAGATAAAGCAGCAGAGAAACAAATGGCTATAGATATTTTAGTTAATGCTAAGTGTTCGCGCCCTTCTGTATGCAATGCTGCAGAAACTTTGCTCATTCATCGAGATGTCGCCGAAGATTATCTTCCAGCGATGGAAACTGCGCTAAAAGAATATGATGTCGAACTACGTGCGGATGAACGTGCGAAGGAAATTTTACAAGAGGCAAAAGCAGCGAAAGAGTCCGACTGGGAAGATGAATTTTTAGATTTTATCCTAGCTGTTAAAGTAGTCGATTCCGCTGAAGAGGCTATTGAACATATTAATAAATATGGCACCAAGCACTCAGAAGCAATTATTTCTAATGATTACGCGACTGGTCAAGCATTCCATCAAAAAGTAGACGCAGCAGCCGTTTATATCAATGCTTCTACTCGATTCACTGATGGTTTTGCCATGGGATTTGGCGCTGAAATTGGCATTAGTACACAAAAACTTCATGCACGTGGACCAATGGGCTTAACAGAACTTACATCGACTAAATATATTATTTTTGGAGACGGTCAAATCCGTAATTAAAAAGAAGGTAGCCTATGATTTTAGGCTACCTTCTTTTTTCATCCAACCAATCAATTACATCTTGAAAAACAGTTTCTTTACATAATTCATTCACCAGTTCATGACGAGCACCTTCATAAATTTTATAAGTAACATCCTCTACCCCAGCTTTTTCTAAGGATAAAGCAATTTTAGGTGTGTCTTTTCCGAAATGCCCTACCGGATCATCACTTCCAGAAAGCAACAACACTGGCAAATCCTTTGGCACACTTTCCAATGTTTCTTTTTGTTGACTTACCTTTACGGCTTCAAAAAGGTTATGGAAAAAACCACTTGTTCCAACTACTGGACCGCAAAATGGATCTTGTTCATAGGCTTCATAAATCGCAACATCCCGCGAAAGCCAACTAAAACGATGATTTTCATTAAATGGTTTATTATAACCCCAAAATGCTAATTTATTTAGAAAACCACTTCTTTTTCTATCATCTTTTTTCACTCTTTGTTTTGTAATCATTTGGCCCATTTTTAAAAGAGCTATCGGTTGAAGTCCGCTACCGCTGAGAATTACTCCATCAACTTGGTGTTTTGCCATAAAGGTTCGTATAATAAAACTTCCCATGCTGTGCGCAAAAATGAAGTAAGGTAATTCAGGATAGCTTTCTTTTAAATAAGTTCTTACTACCGCCTCATCTTCTACCATATTTTGAAAACCAGTTTCTCCATCTAAATGACCTAAAGATGCCTCATCTATGGCTGATTTCCCAAAACCACGGTGATCATCGGCTACGACAATATATCCAGCCTGATTCAAACGTTCCGCAAACAAGCCGTATCTTGCCCCGTGTTCTGCCATCCCATGAACAATTTGAACTACACCAACTGGATTTTTCACTTCATCCCAAATATGTAAATGCAAATCGAGTCCATCTGTAGCTTTTAATTTCATTTGTTTGTACATCTGTCTCCCTCCCATTTCATCTTATTATTAGTATACCACCTGATAGTTATTTTCACTATTTCACAGACTTTTTTTAGGACTTTTGTATAACTAGTTAAAAAGTTACAGTTCCAACTATTCATTTCTATATTGAAGATTGTTCACATAATCACAATATGTTATAATAGTCCCATAAGGAGATGACACACATGGATAACTGTTTAGCGCAATTACAAATGTATGATTATTTACTCAAAAAATACCGTAACAAAGAGGTTTTCCCTGATACGAGAATGATTGTCGAGATCGACGGCAAACTTTGGACTGGTGATTTTCTTCAACTGGACGATTGCCATATCATCGAAATTGATTGGGAAGATACTCGGTTCACGCGTATCGAACGTACGAAAGATGCTATCAATGATGAATTTAACGAAAAAGTTACGAACTCTAATGTAAACGTAAGTGAAAATCGTATCGATTCCAAAATTGGTAGTTTAAAAAACATTGAAATATTGTATCAAGAAATTGGCAATTTTGTTCGCCAAGTAGAAAGTTCTACTACAACATTAAAACCGTTACTCTATAACGCTTATTGTTTAGATACACGGGTTAAATTACCATTCTTAGATATCAGTAAAAAAGAGATTACCTTAGTATCTTTAACTAATTAAATAAAATCCCGCGAAACGTAAAAATTTCGTGGGATTTTTTATGTTGTCTGTTCCAAATGTATAATATTTTTACTTGAAAGATTTGCTAGCTCTGTTTCGAGAAATGTTGGTAAAATGGTGATATTTTTCAACTTGTCTATATCGAACCATTTAAAATGCAGTTTATATGCCTCTTCCCCGTATTGACCAAATTCTTCTATTTTTGTAAATGTAGGTTGATTAAGTAAACTGCTCTCTGGTAACAGTTTAACCGCATAATAAAACTCAATACTATCTATTTCTTCGCCGCGATATAAAAAGCGATTTTCCGCAATAATGCTCAATTCTAAAATAGCCACATCTTCCCCGAGTTCTTCTTTCATTTCACGTTTTAATCCTTCTTTTGTTGATTCATTTTCCACTGCACCGCCCGGAAGTGTCCAGTAATCTTCTTCTTGGTTTGAGTGGAGCAAAATTTTGTTTTGATGCGTGATAATTGCTGCAGTTCTAACGTGTTTCATGGCCACTCCTCCTTCTTTTTTATTTTAGCACAAATAAAGTGGTTGCGCTTTCAAATTATTTATAGTATAGTAATGGCGAACAACTTGTATATACAAGTTAAAAAAGGAGGAAGTTTTATGGTTGACTATACAAAAGATGCAAGCGCTCTTTTAGAGTTAATTGGTGGCAAAGAAAATATATCATCTGTCACACATTGTGCTACGAGAATGCGTTTTGTTTTGCAAAATCCAGATAATGCCGATGTTGAAGCCATCGAAGACATTCCAGCAGTAAAAGGGACATTTACACAAGCTGGTCAATTTCAAGTAATTATAGGTAATGATGTAGCTATTTTTTATAATGAATTTTCAAAAATTAGTGGTGTGGAAGGTGTCAATAAAGAAGATGCCAAAGTAGATGCGAAGAAAAATATGAGTATTCTTCAGCGTTTACTTGCTGGTTTAGCTGAAATATTCACTCCATTAATTCCAGCAATTGTTGTTGGGGGTCTTATTCTCGGTTTCCGTAACGTAATTGGAGATATTAAGTTTTTAGAAGACGGCACGAAAACGATTGTGGATGTTTATCCATTTTGGGCTGGTGTTTATAGTTTCTTATGGCTTATCGGTGAGGCTGTATTCCACTTCCTACCAGTTGGAATTACATGGTCCATCGCGAAAAAAATGGGAACCACACAAATTCTTGGGATTGTCCTTGGCTTAACGCTTGTTTCCCCGCAATTACTAAATGCTTATAGCGTTGTTGAAACAAAAGCAGGCGATATTCCAGTTTGGGACTTTGGCTTTGCTCAAGTACAGATGATTGGGTATCAAGCGCAAGTTATTCCTGCCATTATGGCCGGATTCTTACTAGCCTATCTCGAAATTTGGTTGCGTAAATTTATTCCAAATGCCATTTCGATGATTTTCGTTCCATTCTTTGCTCTCGTACCTACTGTTCTTGCAGCTCATGTTATTCTTGGACCAATTGGTTGGAAAATTGGCGACGCGATTTCGAACGTCGTTTATGCTGGCTTGACTGGTGGACTAAGTTGGTTATTCGCCGCACTATTTGGCTTCCTATATGCCCCGCTCGTTGTCACGGGACTGCATCATATGACCAACGCCATCGACTTACAATTAATGAGTCAATTTGGTGGAACGAATCTCTGGCCGATGATTGCACTTTCTAACATCGCCCAAGGGTCCGCTGTTCTAGCAATTATTTTCTTACATCGTGGCAATGAAAAAGAAGAACAAGTTTCAATTCCAGCAACTATTTCTTGTTACCTTGGTGTTACGGAACCTGCGATGTTCGGGATTAATTTAAAATACTTATATCCATTTGTAGCTGCCATGATAGGTTCGGCAATTGCGGCTGTGGTTTCTGTATCTAGTGGTGTTATGGCTAACTCAATTGGTGTCGGAGGACTACCTGGAATCTTGTCCATTAACCCTAAATATTACGCCGTTTTTGCAGTATGTATGTTAATAACGATTGTTGTTCCTTTCATTCTAACTGTATTATTCCGCAAATATAATATTTTAAACAAAGTAGATACTGCACCAATTCGTACGTTTGGTAAAAAGGAGTATCGTGAATCTGCAAAAACAACCAACTAAAAAGTGAGGCTTCCCTTTATGACAAAGTTTGCTCAAAAAACAATTTATCAAGTGTATCCGAAATCCTTTTATGATACGACTGGCGATGGTACTGGGGATATTCCCGGTATCACTGCCAAGCTTGATTATTTACAAAAACTCGGAATTGAGATGATTTGGCTGAATCCATTTTATCCTTCTCCGCAAAATGATAACGGCTATGATATCGCTGACTATACCGCGGTTGATCCTTTATTTGGTACGATGGACGATGTGACAACGCTTATCAAGGAAGCGAAAAAAAGAAATATTGGTATTATGATTGACTTAGTATTGAATCATACTTCAACAGAGCATCCTTGGTTTAAAAAAGCGCTTGCTGGTGATCCATTCTATCGTGATTTTTACTATTTCCGCCCAGCAAAAGCCGATGGTTCCCCTCCAACAAATTGGGTTTCCAAATTCGGTGGTAATGCTTGGGAAAAATTGCCTGACTCCTCTGAGTACTATTTGCATTTATACGATGTTACGCAAGCTGATTTAGACTGGGCCAATCCGAATGTACGCGAGGCACTCTTTGATGTCGTGAATTTTTGGATTGATAAAGGCGTGGAAGGTTTTCGTTTAGATGTATTAAATGTGATTGCCAAACCTAAGTTTTTAGAAGATGATTTTGAAGGCGACGGCCGCCGTTTTTATACAGATGGACCAGGAATACATGCTTACTTAAAAGAACTACATGAACGAACTTTTGGCGACAAGCCAATTATAACGGTTGGAGAAATGTCCTCTACAGATATTGACAACTGCATTCGTTATAGTAATCCAGACGAAAAAGAATTATCGATGGTTTTTCATTTCCATCATTTGAAGGTAGACTATCCTGATGGAGAAAAATGGCGTTTAGCGGATGTGAATTTCGAGAACTTAAAATCTATTTTCCATACGTGGCAAGTCGCGATGTCAGAAGAAAATGGATGGGATGCGCTTTTCTGGAACAACCATGACCAACCTCGAGCACTTGGTCGCTTTGCTTCCGACAAACCGGAACATTATTATCATTCGGCAACCCTCCTTGGCGCAACGATTCACTTTATGCGCGGGACACCGTTTGTTTATATGGGGGAAGAAATCGGGATGATGAATCCAAAATTTCCTACGATTGATGATTATGTGGATGTGGAAACGCTCAACCATTTTGATATTTTACAAAAAAACGGACTTAGTGAGCAAGAAGTTATGGCGATTATCAAAGAGCGTTCGCGAGATAATAGTCGGACACCTATGCAATGGGATGATTCGCAAAATGCTGGCTTTACAACTGGTACTCCATGGCTAAAAGTAGCGGATAATGCAAGTGAAATAAATGTTCAAGCAGCCTTATCTAATAAAACGAGCATTTTCTATTTTTACCAAAAGCTTATTGCATTACGGAAAGAATACCCTGTCATTCAGACGGGTGATTATACGCCATATTGGACGGATGAAGATTTGATTATTGCCTATAAGCGTTCAAATGAAATTACTTCGCTTCTTTCCATTCACCATTTTGGCTCGACTACGAAAAAAATTCAACTACCAAATGAGTTTTTAAATGCTAAAGTACTTCTTTCTAATTATGAACGTCAAACAATCAGTTCTGAGCTGGAATTAGCACCTTATGAAACATTAACTTTAATTCGATAAAAAAAGCCTGAGAAACAATTCTCAGGCTTTTTAGCGTCTTCTTGCAAAATCTATAAAACGGAATTTATCCAGTCGGTGACGCGATTCTGTGTATTGAAAAAGTGTTGTATCTTTTAAAAACACGGTACTTTTTACGACAACTACATGCGTATCACCATGTAATGCTAAGTATTTTTTATCTTCGGCGTTCAGCGGTTCCACGGTTATTTCTTTTTGAGCATAACTGATTTCATAGCCTTTCTCATTTTCTAAGTATTGATACAAAGAGTCTTCTAAAATCTCATTCGCAATTGGTTCAGTTTTGTCTAATAAATAATCGTAATCCAAAATAGTTGCCTCTCCTTCTAAATAGCGCACTCTGAGGATAGCTAAGCAGTTTGAGCCGTGCGGAAGACCAGCAAAATCAGCAATTCGATCTGGTAAAGTGGTTCGTTCATTTCGGATGACTTCCGTTGTCGCATTCATATGTTCGGATTTTTGTAATTCCTTAAAACTAGTTAAACCAGAGACTGGAAAAGAATAGCGTTCTCGGTCAATGACAATCGATCCTTTTCCTTGGAGCTTTTGAATACAGCCGTTTTCAAGCAATAATACAAGTGCTTTTCTAATGGTCTCACGGGATACCGAAAAACGCTTCGCCAGGACATTTTCACTTGGAAGTAGTGTGCCTGCTGGATAAACGCCTGATGTAATGTCTTGCTCTAATTCTAAATAAATGTCAAAAAACTTATTTTTTTTATTCAAATTTACTCACCCAAGGCTATTGTAGCACATTTACCCATAATTGTAACCGAAATTTGCTAGCTCGCTTTATTACCAAAATCACGTGAAATTTGGTACACTATTAGTAGTAAGGTCTGAACATGTGTTTTGATTTAAGAGGAGGTATTTTCTATGACTAAAGTTATTTTAACTATTTTTGCAATTATCGTTCCTGCGTTTCTCGGATTTATACTTGCTTACCAAATCTATAAGAAAAAAACAGCCACTTATATGCCATTAAAAAATGAATTTGTACACTGGGCTAAGTAAGCGCACATTAAGGAGGAAAACAAATTGAAAAAAACAGAAAGTGAAAAACCACTTGTCATCAAAATTGTTATTAGTGTTCTTGTAGGTTTATTTTTACTTAATTTAATGCCATTTTTAGCGATTTTTGGCTAATTACTTATACTTAAAAAAGGCTTGAAGATGCTTATTTTTTATGGTATATTGTAAATTGTGTTGAAATGAATAGCAATTTTTTATGGTGAGACAATTAATGACAAAGATGTCAGTTAATGCTTTTTTTATAAAAAGACTCCAGAGTGCCTGTTTAGTGGTATTCTTGGGTCTTTTTTTGCATGGAAAGGAGAAATGGAGATGAACAAAAATAAAACTGGTTGGAACATCGCAAAAATTATCGTGGGGGCGCTTATTTTCTCGCTAGCTGTCAACGTTTTTGCTATCCCGAATAATTTAGGAGAAGGCGGCGTTACTGGGCTAACAATGATGCTTTATTACTTGCTTGGTTGGACTCCCGCAGTCACTACTTTTATATTTAATGGTATTTTACTTATTATTGGTTACAAGTTTCTTGATCGAATGACGATTGTCTGGACAATTGTTGCTATTAGTTTCACTTCGATCTTTTTACATTTTTCTGAGCCGCTTGCTTTCGTGGCAAATCAAACGATTGTCGCAGCCATTTTTGCCGGATTAATGATGGGAATTGGTATGGGACTAATTATGAATGGTGGCGGAACTACTGCTGGTAGCGCTATTTTAGCGAAAATTGCTAATAAATATCTTGGTTGGAATACGAGTTATGCGTTGCTATTCTTTGATTTACTTGTTGTTATTCCTTCTGTTTTTGTAATCGGTTTTGAAAACATGCTATTTACCATCGTTTCGCTTTATATTTCAACCAAAGTACTTGATTTCATTCTTGAAGGTTACAATCCTAAAAAATCTGTCACGATTATATCGGATTATTATGAAGAAATTGCAACTGAAATTGATGCGAATTTAGAGCGTGGTATTACCCTTTTCAACGGTCAAGGTTTCTATATGCGTCAAGATAAAAAAATTCTTTATATCGTAATAAGTCGTGATCAATTACTGCCGCTCACCAAAATCGTCAACAAATATGATGAGAAAGCATTCTTTATTATTAATGATGTACAAAGTGTTGTGGGGGAAGGCTTTACAAAACAAATAACAAGTGAGTGATGTCGTTTCTCTCAACTTATGTTACAATAATGTGGAAATTATTTTTAATGTAAATGAGGCGTCCTTATGAAAATTTCTAAACCGGCTTATTTGGTTTTACTTGTTGTTGGCTTGGTTTTTGTTTTTCTAGGACTATCTAATATCGGAATCTCTATTTTTTGGGATTTTAGCGACTTAGAGAATTTGATGGTTGGTAGTTTATTAATCATCATCGGGCTCATCACACTTAGGATTCGATATTCATTTAAAAAAAGAGGATAGAAAAGCACTGCAAATATTGATTGCAGTGCTTTTCTACTGTTAAAAAATAACGTTTTCTTGAATAACATCTAATTTTTTAATAATAATATAGCGGTTTTGCATCGTAATGACGCCTTCTTTTTTGAGTTGTTGGAAAATCCGGTTCACACTGCTTGCGGAGTTAATCCCGCAAAAATGACCAATTTCTTCATTACTTACTAGAAAATCAATCAAATACTGATCAGGCGCAATTTCCACTCCAAAAAGCGTATAAAGTTCATAGAGTTGCGTACAAATTGCTCCAAGTTTCCCATTCATTAGCATTTGCTGCATTTTTTTTATGGATTGTAGCAGCCTCGTACGGTAATAATCTTTCACATAAATTTGCAAATCCACATCACGATTCACGTCTTTCCAAAACCTTACCCGGTCAACTTGATATAGTTCTGCTGTGTCTGACTCCACACGAATGTTAAACGGCGCATTGGCAAACTGCGAATACTCATCTTTTAAAAGTGAGATAATGTCCATTTTATTAATGTAGTTTAAATTAAATTCCCTGCCATCCCTTGAAATAATACTCGTTTTAATAATCCCTTTTTTAAGTATGTACACATATGAATCTTCAAGTCCTTCGTAAGTTAAATATTTACGTTTTCCCCTTGTAATAACTGGAAAATCATTTGTGCTCACATAATTATTAAGAATATTTTGCTTCATGTTCTTAACCTCCTTTTTGTCATTCCAGTTAAAGCATATTAATCATACAAAATACTATTCCCTATTTTTTCAACATATGTTATACAAATTTGTATATATCATAAATAATTACCAAATTAAAAAGTATCCTCTCCGAATATCCCCTATAATACTCCTTGTCGCTGAGATAAATTACAAATTATACGTAGGAAGGGATTTTATTCTATGAAAGAAAAATTATTTAACAAGGGTTTTGTCTTAATAACATTGATTAACTTTGTCGTTTATCTCGTTTATTATTTGCTAATGGTTATTATTGCCGTTATTGCTCAAGAAGAGTTGAACGCGTCTCTTGGTGAAGCCGGATTTGCGTCTGGGATTTATATTATCGGGACGCTCCTCGCACGACTTTACATGGGGAAAAAGCTGGAACTATTTGGTCGTAAGCGGGTTTTAAGATTTGGGATTTTATTTTTCTTAGTAACGACGATGGCTTACTTATACATGCCAACGATTGCCATTATGTTTATTATTCGTTTTTTAAATGGATTCGCATACGGAACAACTTCAACTGCTACCAATGCGATTGTCACAGCTTATATTCCTAATTCTAGAAACGGAGAAGGGATTAATTATTATGGCCTCAGCACAAGTCTCGCAGCTGCGATTGGACCGTTCATCGGAATGATTTTACTTAGCAAAACGAGCTTTTATACGATTATTATTTTCTCCACGGTTATTGTCTTATTAACTGCGCTACTTTGCTTCTATTTACCCGTGAAAAATATTGTTTTAACAACCGAACACCGGAAGGCCTTACAAACTTGGACCGTCAAAAGTTTTATTGAATATAAAGTTATTCCAATAACATTTATTGCCTTCTTAATGGGGATTTCTTATTCCAGTGTGCTTACATTCCTTGCTTCCTATGCTAGAGAAATTAATTTAGTGAGTGCTGGAACGTTCTTCTTTGTTGTCTATGCATTAGTTATTACCCTAACTCGCCCAATGTCTGGAAAACTTTTCGATGCAAAAGGCGAAAAATATGTGATGTATCCGAGTTATCTCTTTTTAGCAGTTGGATTAGTGGTCCTTAGTACAGCAACATCAAGTCTCGTGCTACTTATTTCAGGCGGACTCATCGGCTTAGGTTATGGAACGTTTATGTCGAATGGCCAAGCTGTCTGTTTAAAAGTATGTGAACCTCACCGTATTGGGATTGGCCTATCTACCTACTTTATCGGGCTTGATTTAGGACTTGGTATTGGGCCTTATATTATGGGTGAAATTCATCATGTGCTTTCATTCCAAGGTATTTACATTATTGCCGGTGCTATCGCATTTATTTGCGTATTCATCTATATGTTTTTATCCAGAAAAAAAGTGTCTAGTGGTGCACAGGAACAACTAAAAGGGAGTGAAGAAGTATGAATAAATTATTACTCATTACAGCAGCGGGTTATATCGTAGGAGTTAGAAGTATAGAAAAGGAGAACAACCAATCTATTCTACTAAACGATGTCTACATTAATAATCCTTCACAACGATTAATTGATCATTTTGAGAGTCTCGAAATTGCCAAAGAGCAAGTAATCGGTCATAAAAAGTTATCCACTAATGATGCTCAAAATTTAATAAGTCGCTGGGAAGCAAGTTATTTCACGACATCATGATAGTATGGAAGCATTGCGAATAATCGCAATGCTTTTTTTATAAAGATTGATGATTAATATGCAATAATGTGTTCTCATGATATTTTGTTGAAACTTCTATTCTAGCCGGGAACACTGGAGCATGTTTGATTATATAAGGTAAATTGTTCACTACACCTGTATTTTCCGGATTAAGTATCCATTTTCTTTTTTTAAAATCAAGTATTCCTTCATCGGTTGCACGAGGCGTTGGATATACATAATTATCCGGAAGATTGGCCAGAAATAAATGCATACCTCCCAGATTTTCGCCATCCACAAACCATTTCATTTCACCGATATCACGAATTTCGTAGTCATTTGAGGAAATTCCGGTCTCTTCTGTGATTTCCCGTTGGACCGATTCAAGAAGTGTTTCCCCTTGCTCAATTTTGCCACCAACACCATTCCAACTTCCCATCCATGGGGATTTTTGTCTATTTAACAATAGAATTTCATCGGCTCTTTGGATAAAACAAAGGGTATATTTATACATATTTCCACCTATTTTCCAAGTTTTTTATTCAGTATATCATAATTTCAGGCACAAAAAGAGCAGCATCCGCGTTTTTATTGGGAGACGGATGCTGCCAGGTGAGATATTTCATTGAAAAAAAGGTTACTCTTAATATAACGAATAAATGTTAAAAAAGTATGAACAAACTAAGAAAGTTCATTCTTAATTTTTTGAAGTAGAAAATCTCCTTGTTTGGTCATGCTATAGTATTTTTGGTTATCCCCTTTTTCGTCACGAAGAATAAAGCCATGAAATTCAAGCCAGTAAGTGCAGTATAACAACTCATTTCTTGTTGAATTCCCAACGATGTCACCTTGCAGAAAATTAATTGTTAGTGATTTTATATTGTAAAGTGGATTTTTAACAACTTCTAACACCATTAAAATAAGTTGATTATCTGGCCTTTCCATTGTTTGGACCTTCTTTTCTTTAATTTATCGTTTTCTGGCCTCGTTTACTTTCAGGCGTCTACCTTTTACTTTACGAGAGCGCATCATTTCCAGTACTGCCGGACCTTTTCCATTTAAAATTTCAACAAAAGAAACATGGTCTTCAATCGTAATAATTCCGATATCTTCGGCCGTAATTCCTTCTAATTTAGAAATAGTTCCAACAAAATCTACTGCACGAATTTTTTTCTTTTTTCCACCATTAAAATACAGTTTCATAATGTTTTTATTTAATTTTTCCCCACGAGCTTTTTTGATTGTTGGGCGCTTTTGTTGTTTTTTGCGGAAAGCTTCTTCGTTAGCTTTCACTTCTATCACTGTCGGTTTACGTTTTTTTTCGATTGTAACATCGAGCATTTCTTCTATGTCACGCAAAAGTGGATTTTCATTTGTTTTCACGAAACTAATAGCTTTACCACTTTTGCCAGCGCGACCAGTACGACCGATACGATGTACATAATTTTCTTTTTCAATTGGTAAATCGTAGTTAATGACTAACGATACATTATCCACATCTATTCCGCGCCCTGCCACATCTGTCGCAATTAAGAAACGGGATTTGCCACTTTTAAAATCATCCATTGCTCGGAAACGGTCTTCTTGTCTTAAACCCCCATGAATTTTACTAACTTTTACATCAAGTAAATCGGTGAGTTCATCGACTTGATTTTTCGTATTGCAAAATATTATTGCGCTATCCGGATTTTCTGTAATCAAAACATCTTTTAGCGTTTTTTCTTTATTATCTGTTTGCATCTCCACGTGGAAGATAGGGTTTGTTTTTTCCGATGCCATTTCGATTACCATTGGATCATCTTGGTAGCGTTTAATCAAATCTTGCATTTCTTCTGGCATAGTTGCTGAGAAAAATAGATTTTGGCGCTGTTTTGGTAAACGGCTAAGAATATCTTCGACTTGATCAATAAATCCCATGCTTAACATTTCATCTACTTCATCTAAAACTAAATGGGCAACCTTGTCGACATTCAGTGATCCTTTTTCAATATGGTCCAGTAGGCGACCTGGCGTACCAACGACGATATGATTTTTTTGGCTTAGTTCTAATTTTTGTTTCGCAAATGGTGATTGTCCGTATATTGCTGCAGCTTTGACACGTTTAAATCGTCCAATATTCGTACATTCTGTCTTGACTTGCATTGCAAGTTCTCGTGTTGGAACGATGATTAGTGCTTGTGGCTTATTTTCTTCCCATTCAATCTGTTCTGCAATGGGAATAGCGAATGCTGCTGTTTTCCCACTACCAGTTTGTGATTTAGCAACAATATCTTCTCCTGTTAAGGCAACTGGAATTACCGCTTTTTGAACGGGTGTTGCTTCTGTATATCCTAGTTCATTAATCGCTCTTTTAATTTCTTCACTTAATTTTAAATTATTCATGTCAGTCCTCATTTCCTCATATCATCATACCATATTTTTTCACAAATGATGGAACGAATTGTTTGTACTTTATCCCTCCTTCCTTTAGAATGAACTCTAAGCCCCCAAAATAAGGAGGAAAAGATGAATTTAGATGATTTGAAGAATAAAGTTACCGAGTCCCTGCCCCTGGAAAACCTAGGAACACTGACAGAAGAGGCAACAAACAAAGCATCTGAGCTTGGTGAACAAGCAAGTAATGTCACAGAAAATTTACAGAATGAAGCGACGAACCTAACAGAAAATCTACAAGATAAAACAAGTGGACTTACGGAAAACTTGCAAGATACTGCGAATGAGTTAACTGGTGGATTTTTGGATAAAATAAAGAATTTGTTTCAATGAAGCGAAAAAGCACTCATTAACGAGTGCTTTTTTATTTAGCGCTTTCCATATGCGTTCCATTCTCAAAATCATGATTAATAAAATTAACTAAAGTAAATCTGCCATTTTCATATTCAAACTTTAAAATACAGCAATTCTTCAGTCCTGTTACTTTGCCAATTTTGCTTGTTTTTTCCCAATATCTAGCAAATTGGGCACAGGCAGCTCCGTGAGAAACGGCAAGGACAGTATCATGATTATCTTGGCTCATGATACGTTCCATTGTTGCTACTAAACGATCTCTGAAATCCACTTCTCGCTCTCCCCCATACGCAGCAAAAAAATCTCCATATGGTAGCGGTGGATTTAGGTCTTCGCTCTCGCCTTCAAAAGTACCAAAATTCCATTCTTTCAAACCTTTCAACCGTTGATAGCTTTTGTCCGTAATCAGCTCTAACGTGTCAGATGCGCGCTCTGATGTGGAACTGTAAGCTTGATCGAATGTTATATTGTTTTCTTTAAAGTAACTACCAGCGATTTTTGCTTGTTTAATCCCGAGTTCGGTAAGTGGTGCATCGCAAAAACCTTGAATTTTTTTACGTTGATTAAATAATGTTTGACCATGGCGTATTAAATACAATGTCTTTTTCATCTAAATTCCTCCGAATCTATATCTTCTCCTTAGTTTATCACCCTGGAGTAGCTCCAAGTCAAGTATTTATCTTCTTAATTTTTCCTCTTTCACGCAGTATCTGCTATAATAAAAACACCAAAATGAATAGAACTTTAGCGAATAAAAATCGAGGAGGAATTCAAATGACGTTGAATGTTTACTTGAATTTTAGAACACAATCCAGAGATGCTATCGCGTTTTATGAAGAAATTTTTGGAACAAAGTGTACAGATTTGATGACATATGGGGAAATCGAGTCCAGAGAAGAACCTATAGAAGATTCGCTCAAAGATTTAGTGATGAATGCTAGTTTAGTAATGGACGGAGTAAAGGTTATGTTTTCAGATGTTCCAAAGTCTATGCCGCTCACATTCGGAGACAATATAACACTAGTAATTGATACATCTGACGAAATAAAATTAACCAAACAATTCCATCAGCTTGCAGAAGGTGGCAATATTGTCATGCCACTTGGCAAAACATTCTGGTCGGAAAAATATGGGCAAGTGACGGATAAATTCGGCGTCGGTTGGCAGCTTAATTTATCTTAAATTAAGAGAATCTGGGATAAAACTCAGGTTCTTTCTTTAAGTCCATTTTTAGTAGGCCGACCAAATTTGCAAGGCCTTTCATATTAAGTTAAAATAACACGTATCAAAGAAAAAGTGTGGAAAAGAGGAATTCTTTATGGCAAAAACCGAATTAAATCCTAAAGTAGATGCGTTTCTAAGTAAACCATCCACTTGGCAAGCTGAATTCAAAGCATTAAGAGAAATAGCAATCACGTTTGAACTAGAAGAAGAATTCAAATGGGGGAAACCTTGTTACGCTATTAATGGCAGCAACGTTTTCTTAATTCATGGTTTTAAAAACTACTGTGCACTACTCTTTATGAAAGGCGCACTACTCCGTGATCCGGAAAACATTTTAGTTCAGCAAACAGAAAATGTGCAAGCTGCCAGACAAATCCGCTTCACAAATTTACAGGAAATTCTTGATCAAAAAGAATTTCTAAAGGCGTATATTCAAAATGCAATTGAAGTAGAAAAAGCTGGGTTAGAAGTGGAACTTAAACCAAGGGAAGAAACGCCTATTCCAGAAGAATTACTCGCTAAATTTGAAGAAATGCGTGCGCTACAAACAGCTTTTGAAGCCTTAACTCCTGGTCGTCAAAAAGCTTACTTGCTCTATTTTGCGGCTCCAAAGCAATCAAAAACGCGTGTTTCGCGCATTGAAAAATACGAAGCAACGATTTTAGATGGATTAGGATTAAACGATTAATCGAAAAAAAGCGCACCCTGCGTGAAGGTTGCGCTTTTTTATTTATTTTACTTCTTCAAAATCATCTAATTGCCAACTGCTATCAAAGGCTGGTTCGGTTGGTCCGTAAATACGGAAATACGTGAACCAATTGGCATCTGGAACAGTTTGAATCCATGGAAGCGACTCATCTTCTGGAGGATTTGGCCCAAAGTAAAGTGTTGTATTACCGTCAGCATCTACTTCAAACGTATCTTTGATGGAGTTAAGCGCAGGCATAAATTGCTCTGTGACAATTTCCGAACGAGTATCCATCTCATAAACCGTTACCGACCAGAAAATACTCGTTGGCACTGGTGTTGGCACTTTTAATGTATAACTTTTGCCCCCATCCAGATAGTTTCCTTCTTTATCTTTCACTCCAAGCATATAAACGGAACCAAATCCGACTTTATGCATAAACATCATATGTGTTTCGAGTGTCGCTTGATAGAACCAACGCTCTCTTACCGGAAGATTTAAATACGTTTTTTCATAGAAGTCATTATTCTCACCATAGACAGCCCATTCCCAGTTCTTTCCTGGCCAAACAATAGCAGCTGGATCATCTGTATTAAAGGAATTCACAAACATCATTTTGTCTGCTTTCTCGGCAGCTTCTATTAATAAAGCTTTTTTATCTGGATCAGGATTAAATTCTTTATTTGGAGCTAAACCAATTGCTTTTAGTAAGCCATACATTTGGTAATATTCTGGATCTGTTTCATCATTATCCAGCGCCCATTTAATTACTTCCCAATAGTCAAATTTTCCTTCGACATAATATGGTGTCGAAATCGCTTTTCGATGCGAAAAATCATGGAATGTACTGGTTGGATTATTATCTTTTTCTTCTAATGGATAGAATTTCACTTTTTTCAGGAGTTCAAATGCTTTTTCATAATCACTTGCTTGGTGAACCATCGCTCGTAAACAAATGAGGAAACGATAGCTTGAAGGTTTGCGTACTATGTAGCCTTCTGGGATATCTCCATCATAATTAGGTGGTAAGTATAAATATTTCGCACCTTTCCCTTGCTCGTCCCCTGTTAATCCCATATTCGTAATAAATTTAAAATTAATATCGTCAGCCACACCAACGATAGCGCCTTGTGGCAACTCGATAACAACTGGACCATTCTCGGTGTTTCCCGTTCCAAGGCAATATGGTGTATCTGAGTTTTGCGTCAATACATTTAAATCAGGCGTTGTGAGTTGAATAATGAAATCGTGATTTTCTGTAATCCCTAAGTCATTCAATGCTTTAAAATTAGACACATTGGACACAGTTGGATAGAAAAATCGATATGCCTCAACAGCTCGATTTAAAAATCCTTCTTTTCTAATTGCCTCTACTTTACTCTCAGGTAGCATTTTTTTCATGTAAAAATCCTCCTTCAATTAGCTTTTTTTAGAACACTTAACTAATACCCTTGTTTTTGAATGTTCAAGCGTAAAGTAAAAAACTCTCCTTAGGATAAGGAGAGTTTTGTCAAGAAATGTTATCAGCAGTTATGAAATTTATCTTTTTTTCTTTTATCTCGATGTAGCCATTGGGTACTAAGAAACACTAGTAAAACTCCTAATCCAAAGATCAAATTTGCCGGCTGGCTACCTGTTTTAGGCAGGGATTTTGGAACCTCAATTGGTGGTTGGGCACCATTCATTGGTTGAATATCTCCATTGGGATTTCTCGCTGGTACATCTGGGTCTAGATTTACTTCATCTGTATTAGCACGATATACATATTTTATAGTTTGATCCTGATCTGTAAATTTACCAGTTGCATTAGCGGGCTTTTCCACTAGCGTGTAGCCTTTAATTTCCTTAGCTGTAGTTGCGTAGGAATCATTAATGTTTCCGTTTAATACCTCGCTTATGGCCAGCTCTTTCCCTGTTTCATCTACATATTTTACAGTAATATAAGATGATGTCTGTATACTGTTTTTTTTATAGTGATAAATCACCGTTTGTGCTTCTGTCGTGAATTTTCCGCTAGCATTAGTTGGTACTTTTACTAGCGAATAGTCTTTTATTTCTTTTGGATTAGTTGTATATGCTTCATCGACAATTCCACTTAGTACCTCACTCGGTGCTAGCTCATTGTTGTTTTCATCCAAGTGTTTAACAGTGATATTTGCTGTTATTGGGTTGTTTTGTAATTGATACACATAGGTAACCGTTTGAGGATTTTCGTTAAAAATCCCGCTAGCGTTAATAGGGCTCTTAATTAAGGTATAGCCATCTATTGTTTTAGCCACTGTTGTGTATGTTTCACCAATTTCACCAGTTAATACTTCCGTTTCACTAATTTTAGCTCCTAATTCGTCCTGGTAGTTCACCGTAACTTCTTTTGCTAAAATTGGATCTGCTTTAATCGCGCGATACACATAGGTCACTGTTTGTGCATTTTCGCTAAACTTTCCTTCTGCATTGCTCGGAGTTTCAATTAATTCGTATCCTGTAAAAGTCTTCGCTGTTGTAACATAATTTTCATCAACATTACCTGATAATGTTTCGGTTGGTGCTAGTTCTATTCCATCTTCATCGGTATATTGTACCGTGATGTCTTTAGCTGGAACGGGATTTTTCGAATAGATATATGTCACAGTCTGTTCTTCTAAACTAAATTCTCCTTGTGATTTTGTTGGAATTTCAGTTAGTGTATAACCTAAAATTTCTTTTTCACTTGAACTATATTCTTCACCGACATTTCCAGTTAATATGCTATTTTCTGCAAGTTTATTCCCTGATTTGTCTTCATATTTCACAGTTATATTTGCACCTTGTACAGCATCAATATAAACAGTCACTTCTTTTGGATTAGCTTTAATTCCATCCATATTCTCTACGTTTAATATTACTGTGTATTTTCCTACTTTCTTGAGATTCACCATTATTTCAAAATCGCTTTTAATGGATAAATCATCCGTTGTTTGCGCTTGAATATCCTTTAAAAACTCTGCTTCTGTTTTTTTTGTCCCTTGCGGATAATGAATTTCGGAATCTGCATTAATTACTGGTGTAGTTGATTTTTTAAATGGTTGTGTTACTTTTCCTGAAAAAGTTCCATCTATACCAGTCACATTAATTAGCTCAGAAAACTTAAAACTAACCTCTGTTAAATTTTTAATTCTTTCAGACGACCAAGTTATTTTTTCATTTGCGTAAGTTCCAAAATTTGATATTGGGCTTGGATCGGTTAACTTTCCAAAATTACTAATCTCATTATTAATAATTAAATCGGAATCATCCACTACAATTGCTTTATCTAAAGTAACTGTTTGATTTAATGCACTAATTCTCGATAGTTTTGGCATCTTTGTTTTAAGGTTACTTGGTAAAACACTGACGGAGTTTAAATCAATATTTAAAGTAGTCATTTCTGGGAAATCATCAAGCATATTTATATTGGTAATTTGGTTTTTGTTTAAATTTAAAGTTGCTAGTATAGGCATGCCTTTAAATTTCTCTATACTATCATTTGTTATTTTGTTAGTATTTAGATTCACGTCTTTTACTGAAACTAAATTATTTAGTTCAATCTGATTGATGCTATTACGTTCCAATCGAACTGCTCTTACTTTTGGAAGGTTAGCAAGTTCAACTTTCGTTAAACTTGCCACCTGGCTAAAGTAAACATTTTGCATAATGGGATAACCTAAATTAACTAATTCTGGATTATTTTTGGCAATTACTGTTGTTAACGCAGATAATTCTTTATAATCAGAAGTTTTTACATCTACCAATTGGGGTTGGTCTTGAACATTTATCAATTTTATAGCCAAATTTTGTTGTATATTTAGTGTCATCAAATTGGGTAGATTTTCTACATCCGTTTTGTCTAATACAACTTCTTCTAGTTGGTTTTTTGACAGATCTAACGTTTTTAAATTAGGCAGATTTTGGATGTTATCAAATACTGTATCTGTTAATTCGTTTTCTCCAAATGGCAGATCTTCAATGGCCAAATCAGTAACTTTTAGCTCATTAATACTGTTCCTCTCAAGGTTTACTTTTCTTACCTTAGGGAGATTGACTAATTCAACTTTCGTTAAACTTGCCACCTGGCTAAAGTAAACATTTTGCATAATGGGATAACCTAAATTAACTAATTCTGGATTATTTTTGGCAATTACTGTTGTTAACGCAGATAATTCTTTATAATCGGAAGTCTTTACATCTACCAATTGGGGTTGGTCTTGAACATTTATCAATTTTATAGCCAAATTTTGCTGTATATTTAGTGTCATCAAATTGGGTAGATTTTCTACATCCGTTTTGTCTAATACAACTTCTTCTAGTTGGTTTTTTGACAGATCTAACGTTTTTAAATTAGGCAGATTTTGGATGTTATCAAATACTGTATCTGTTAATTCGTTTTCTCCAAATGGCAGATCTTCAATGGCCAAATCAGTAACTTTTAGCTCATTAATACTGTTCCTCTCAAGGTTTACTTTTCTTACCTTAGGGAGATTGACTAATTCAACTTTCGTTAAACTTGCCACCTGGCTAAAGTAAACATTTTGCATAATGGGATAACCTAAATTAACTAATTCTGGATTATTTTTGGCAATTACTGTTGTTAACGCAGATAATTCTTTATAATCGGAAGTCTTTACATCTACCAATTGGGGTTGGTCTTGAACATTTATCAATTTTATAGCCAAATTTTGCTGTATATTTAGTGTCATCAAATTGGGTAGATTTTCTACATCCGTTTTGTCTAACACAACTTCTTCTAGTTGGTTTTTTGACAGATCTAACGTTTTTAAATTAGGCAGATTTTGGATGTTATCAAATACTGTATCTGTTAATTCGTTTTCTCCTAATGGCAGATCTTCAATGGCCAAATCAGTAACTTTTAGCTCATTAATACTGTTCCTCTCAAGGTTTACTTTTCTTACCTTAGGGAGATTGACTAATTCAACTTTCGTTAAACTTGCTACTTGGCTAAAGTAGACATTTCGGATAGTGTATTGGCCTAAATTGACTAATTCTGGATTGTTTTTGGCAATTACCGTTGTTAACTTGCGTAATCCTGTATAACCGGATGTCTTTACATCTACCAATTGGTGTTGATCTTGGATATCGATAGTATTAAGGTCAGGATTATTTTCAATATCAATGGTTGTTAGTTTCGGGAGTTGATTTTGCGCATTTAAGATAAGACTGCTAATTTGATTGTTTTTTACCGATAGGCTTACTAAATTAGGTAATTGATCTATTGGAGAAATGTCTGTTACTTGATTATTATTCAAGCTTATACTTGTCACATTGACTAGCAAATCGATTCCTGTTAATACGCTGATTCCTTTATTATAACCATTGAGAGATTTGATTTTATTCAGGTCTGCTTGTGTTACTAGCTGAGTTGTATTCTCTGACCCCGTTGCTTCTTTAGCAACTACTTTAGCTAAAGCACTGTCAGGAAATACACTATCATAGGTGTCCCCTGTTTCAAGAATTGTCTTAGTGTATTTTAGGGAATTAGTTAATCCCTTAGTTATTTTTGAGGGTTTATTTATTTCTTCTTTTTGTTCATTTTCTTTGGCTTCGGTGATAAATGGATACGTAGTTAATGATTGAAAGAACATTATCCCGACTACAATGATAGAACTTATCTTTCTTTTCATGATTAGTCTCCTTAGATGTAATTATTATCTTAAAGAATGAGTTTATTCTGTATTTAATGTATGTGGCATTATATCGCCTCAATAAGTACTAATTATAGCAGTCCCAAGCTTACAATTTGAATATAGTATAGAAATTTTTTCATTTCTTGGTATCATCGTTCACATATCGTTCATATCTTTTTAGGGATTAGTGCTAATTTTAGACTCTCTAATATATTTAAATTTATTGCTTGAAATTCTCAAAAAAACTACTCTCAAGTCATACAATAGAACACCTAATAAGGGATGAGTTTACATAAAAATTATTATTAAAGTAAAGGATCAATCATCTCAATAATCTGCTTGTCCTAATTTTTGACTATTTTATAAAGTAGTTCTTCGTTTTCAATGAGATTCGTAATTACTTGAACTAGTTTTAATAAAATTTGCCACAAAAACAACGGAATAAAAATGGGAAATGCAAGATAAAAAAATCTCTAAAACATTCACCTTTTAATTACAAAGGGTTTCAAATGTTTTAGAGATTTTTTATTTTACTGTTTAACGTTTTAAGAGCATCTGCCAATAGGATCTAATGCTTTAAAATATCGTCAATTATATTATACAGGTTCTTCACCTCTTGCTAATACTATACGAACAAATAGATAAGGATTTTTTAGAAAAAGGATTAATTATCCCAACTAATATTATTGCCTTCATTTTCAATTATTTGATAAAGTAGTTCTTCATTTTCGATGAGATTCGTAATTACTTGAACAAGTTTTTCTGCTCGTGCCTCAGTTTCAGGTGATAGCGTGTAATACGCCACATACATTCCCGCTTCTGGATCAGAGCCCATTCCTTCTAAGACATCTGGGGCATATTTAGGTAAATAATAGTTGAAAAATGCTTCCCAATTGTAACCATGCATATAAGCTTCTTCGTTAATCTCATTCATTTTCTTAGCAATTGCTACTACTTTCTCCGAGCTGTTGTAAAAGCACACGGAAAGATTGTTTTCGATTTTTACTATTGACACGTAATTTTCCATCAAGTGTTAGCTCCTTTCGTTATAACTTAGTTGTTTTTTCATTTTAAACTCTAACAAAATTCAGCTCTATTGTAAAAGATATATCCGTTAAAAGTACATTTAACCTCATTCCATACCAATTTCATGTAATTCGCTTGTTCCTAGCTTCATAAGTAGAACTTCTAATGATTCTACTGGAAAAGGGTGTTCTTGTACAACTATGCTTATTTTCAAATGCTCATTATCAACAGGATCTAATTCTCCTAAAAACCAAAATCTATTTTCAGGTTCAAACCAGTATAACCACTCTTCAAATAGCCAATCTTCACTATGCAATATTTTTGATTTTGAAAAAGAATCCGTAAAATATTTTGGCAAAATAGAAAGCCATCTATCTACATTTGGCCATTCAGGAAATGTATTTTCATTGATTATCAATAATATATCAATTGCCTTTTTACTAATGCCAATAGCAGAATCCTTACTGCAAGTCACTATATAGTTTACAATGATTCCTTCTTGTTTTTTCATAAAAGCATCGGATAACATTCTCTTTTTTTCATTTTCCAAATTTAATTTTAAGGTGTTTAAAAAAGTCATAATTGCCTCCTATGATGTTAGAATTATTTTTTTATTTAATCTAGCTCTTTTTTCAGTAATATATGGTAGTCGATACCTATAATTGCTTCTATCGTTTTCAAAAGAACAACCTCTAAACGGAGATTCTCATTATAATCAAAACCTAAATTCACCACAAATGCACTAGACCCTAATTACATCATCTTTTGTTCCTTTTACCTATTTTCAGAAGTTGTCATTTACGGGGCAAGGTAATCCATTTTAATTGGACTTGCTTTTGATATTGACGTAAAGTATATAATTACTGTGCAATCAGCTACCACACTCCTATGGAGACTGGTGAAACATGTCTAACACTTAGGAGAGGTCAACCTGATATTAATAACATTAAAATATTATAATAATCTAAGCTCTAATTTGCATCAACATAATCAAACTAAAATAGATGCTTTTTTCACATTAAAAATGGATGGAAATAGCACAAATTTTGTCACAAATGTCATGAAAAATACGGAATAAAACAGATATTATAAGATATAAAAAAATCTCTAAAACATCCATCCAACCTTTAATATCAAGGTTTTTCAACGTTTTAGAGATTTCTTTAATATAGCTATTTACGTCCTGAGAGGGATTCGAACCCCCGACCGACGGCTTAGAAGGCCGTTGCTCTATCCAGCTGAGCTATCAGGACAAATGGCACTGTTTTTTCAACAGCCAAATACCATTTTATGTTTAAATCGCTTGTTTGTCAATGGTTTTCTTTAAGTTATTGCATTTTTTCTTTTTCGGGTGTCTTTTGACCTAGTTATGCTTCGTTAATGGGAAGGTTTGGGTTAGGTCCGTTAGTTCGTTGTCGTCCCGGTCCATGAATCGAACTTGAATGCCTTCTGGTGTTGAATCGATAAGAGCGTATGTTTTGACACGGATGCGTCCTCTTGGTAAGGAAATGCTTCCTGGGTTTAAAATGATGGTGTCGTCTAGCATGTCTACTCCTAATTCATGCGAATGACCAAAAAAGGCGAAATCTGCGTTTAGTTCACGTGCGCGATATCGTAAATTCATGAGTGTCATTTTGATATTATAGAGATGTCCGTGTGTGGTGAAAATGCGGTAGCCGTCTACTTCTCCCACCCAATCATTTGGAAAACCGCCGCCAAAGTCACAGTTGCCTCGAACAGTATGAAATCCCTGAATCGCAGGATCGTCAGCTTCTAATTCAGAATCCCCACAATGGATCATCGCATCGACTGTATTTTCGTATTTTTCTTTAAGATGGATTAAGCAGTCACGTTCTGAGTGGCTGTCGCTAACTACTAATAATTTCATTTTGTTTCCTCCCCCGTGATACTGTTACTTATTTTCTCACTTTTTGGTTACTTTTTCTACTACTTCTGCTAAATCTTTTTCTAGTTGTTTAATGGCATTAGCACGGTGGCTGATTTCATTCTTTTTCTCCGCTGGAATTTCTGCCATTGTTAGACCGAATTCTGGTAAGAAAAATAGTGGATCATAGCCAAAGCCATTTGTGCCGCATAGTTGTTCTGCGATAACGCCCTCTACTTCACCGGTATAAAAAGATGTTTTCTCAGAAGGTGTGGCTACAGCAAGTGTACAGTGGAAACGAGCCGTTCTTTTGTCCGGTTCAACACCTTCTAAGTTTTTAAGTAGTTTTTCGTTATTTTTGGCATCATCGTGAGCGATACCTGCATAACGTGCGGAATAGACGCCAGGAGCTCCGTCAAGCGCGTCTACGATTAAACCAGAATCATCAGCAATGACGGTTTGATTTAACACGCTAGCGACCGTTTCTGCTTTAAGAGCGGCATTTTCGGCAAAGGTTGTTCCAGTTTCTTCTATTTCACCAATTTCTGGAAAATCAGCAAGGGTTGCTACTTCGATATTAAATTTCGCAAAGATTTTTTCGAATTCTTTTGCTTTTCCTTTGTTTGCGGTAGCGATAATAATTTTACTCATTTTTTATTCTCCTTTAATCCGCGCTGTGACTTTGTCTCCGAGTGTTTCTTTTTGGATTTCGATTAATTCGCTAATTCCTTTTTTACCTAAGGCAATTAGTTCAGCCAGTTCTGTTTCCGAGAATGTAGCTTCTTCGCCAGTTCCTTGGAGTTCTACAAAGGCGCCGCTACCTGTCATGATAATATTCATATCTACTTGCGCTGCGCTGTCTTCTACGTAGTTAAGGTCAAGTACTGTTCCACCCTCTTCTAAAACACCTACGCTAGTTGCTGCTAGGAAATCTTTGACAGGAAATTTAGCAAATGGTACAGCTTCGTCTAGTTTGGCGATTGCCATGACCATCGCGATAAATGCGCCGGTGATAGAAGCCGTACGAGTACCTCCATCTGCTTGGATAACGTCGCAATCGAGCCAAATTGTTCTTTCACCAAGGGCATCTAAATCAACAACAGCACGGAGCGCACGTCCGATTAAACGCTGAATTTCCATTGTTCTGCCAGTAACTTTACCTTTTGAAGATTCACGGATATTTCGGGTGTTTGTTGCTCGTGGTAACATCGAGTATTCTGCAGAAATCCAGCCGCGGCCTTCTCCTCGCATAAATGGTGGCACTTTTGTTTCTACACTTGCAGAACAGATAACTTTTGTATTTCCTGATGCAATTAGCACAGAACCTTCTGGATGCATTAAATAATCTGGTGTTACTTCAATATTTCGTAATGCATTACTTTCTCTTCCATCAACTCTCATTATTGGCACCTCTTATTTTCCTAATTTAATATGTTCTACAGTCATATCTGGCATATTTAACCAGTCTTTTGCAATATCTTTGAAAATTTGTGTCGAGCCCGTAGTGAAAAAACGGTGCTCAATTTCTTCGTCTGTAGCATCTAATAAATTATGGTAATCCAGTAACGCGCTAACTTCACTAGCAGTTTCTTCTCCGGAGTTAATAACAGCAACGCCGTCTCCCATAAAATTCTCAATAATTGGTTTTAAAAGTGGGTAATGCGTACAACCCAAAATCACCGTATCAATCTTGGTACTCTTCAGTGGTAAGAGTGATTCGGCTACTACTTTTTTTGCAATGGCGCTTTTATACTCGCCAGATTCTACAACGGATACAAATTTCGGACATGCCAGTGAATCTACTTCTACTCGGCGGTTTAGTCCTTTGAGCGCTGTTGGGTAAGCCATGCTTTCGACTGTACCAAGTGTTCCTAATACGCCAATTTTGTTGTTTCTTGTTGCTTTGAGAGCTGCTCTTGAACCTGGTTGGATTACACCAATCACAGGAATATCCAATTTTTCACGAATATCATATAATGCTGCTGCTGTTGCGGTATTACATGCAATAACGAGCATTTTGATGCCACGGTCTACTAGAAAATTGGTCATTTCCCAAGTAAACTTAGCTACTTCTTCTTTATCGCGTGGTCCATAAGGGCAACGTGCGGTATCACCTAAATAATATACTTGTTCATGGGGTAGCTGTTTTAGCACTTCTCGCACTACTGTCAAACCGCCTACTCCCGAATCAATAAAGCCAATAGCTTGTTTCACAGTCTCGCCTCAATTTCTTTATTAATTTCCAATTTTTTTATCTATACCTTCCATTTTCTTATTTTTTGAGCTTTTTCGCAAGTCTTTTTTGAGAAAAAAGCTTTTTTGTGGAAATTTATTTATTGTGCTTTCCATTTTAGGGTGATTTTGGTTATAATGGTGTATGAAAGTGGGGTATCCGAAATGACAGAAAATGAACAGAATAAAAACGAGGAAAAAGCTCTCGTTCCAAGTTTTGGTTTAGATTTACTACGCGATTATTTAATTCCTGAACTACTTGGAGATGAAGCACCTCACATTATGTACTGGGCGGGGAAAGACTTGGCACGTAAATTCCCACTAGCGTCTCTAGAAGAAGTAGCAGAATTTTTTGAAGAAGCCTCTTGGGGTAATTTTAGCATTTTGAAAGAAAAGAAAGATGAAATGCGTTTACTTTTAGAAGGTGAAACAGTTGCTGCTCGTTTCCGTACACAAGAAGAGCCTACATTTAAACTAGAAGCTGGCTTTATTGCAGAACAATTGCAATCACAGAAGAAGCTGTATACAGAAAGCTACGATGAAATTGATAAACGTAAAAAACAAGTAACCATTATCGTTAAATGGGATCGTAAAGAAACGATTGATAACGAAGAACGCTATTAAAACAATAAGCTTGCAGTAACAAAGAGAAATCCTCTTTGATGCTACAAGCTTATTTTTATTTATCGAGTTCAAATTGGTCATGTAAAACTTGGGCTGCTTCGACCATTTTGCGCGCTGGTACGACAGTGGAAACTTTGATTTCTGATGTGCTAATCATTTTTATTGGAATATTATTTTCTGTTAAAGCTTCAAACATCTGTGCAGCTACACCTGGATTACTTACCATTCCAGAGCCAACAATGGACACCTTCGCTAAATCTTGTTCGGATTCTAGTTTTTCAATTTGAAGTAATTCTTTGCTTTCTTCTAAAACTGCTAGTGTGGCTAAGAGTGCGCTTGTTTTGATAGTGAAGGATAGATTACCGTGACCTAGTCCAGTAATTCCTTGGATAATAATATCTACATCAATATTATTTTCTGCTAATTTTGTAAAGACTTTAGAAACTCGCATTGCTTCTTTTTGTTTCCAGTGGCTAGTTACACGGGTGATTTGGTCTTCAAAAGCAATTCCACGGACTACTTTGGTATTTTCCATTGTTAAATCCTCCTCAATCATTGTTCCTGGTACTTGTTCGTGGCTCGCTCTGACTTCAAGCGGAATTCGGAAATTTTTGGCATATTCAACGGAGCGTGGATGTAAAACACCGGCACCGAGATTAGCTAATTCTAACATTTCATCATAGGTGATTTGTTCTAACTTTTGGGCTTTTTTCACGTAGCGTGGATCTGTCGTAAATACACCGACTACATCCGTACAAATCGCGCATTTTACGGCATTTAGAGCAGAAGCGATGGCGACGGCGGTTGTGTCTGATCCACCTCGTCCTAATGTAGTAATTTCACCATCTGTCGTGAAACCTTGAAAACCTGCTACAACAACAATTTGTCCCGCATCAAGCGCAGATTCAATACGAGCGCTATCAATATCGGCAATTCTAGCATTACTATGTACGGCTTCTGTTTCAATTCCCGCTTGCCATCCTGTATAGGATATAGCATCGTGCCCTTTTTCTTTTAATGTCATCGCAAGTAAAGCAATTGTGATTTGCTCACCAGTAGAAAGAAGCATATCCATTTCGCGTTTATCTGGTGCCTCGCTAATTTCTTCTGCCATCGCGACTAATTTGTCGGTTGATTTCCCCATTGCGGAAACGACGACGATGACTTTATTTCCTTGTTTTTTTTCATAAATGGCTTGATCTGCTGTTTTCCCGATTTTATCCACCGTGCTCACTGATGTTCCGCCAAATTTTAATACGACTAGTCCCAATCTCGTTCCCTCCTGCCTTGTTAGTTCTTTTTTATCAATGTTTATATTTTAGCGCATTTATGTGTTGAAGGGAAGTTTATTATATGTAAAAGCTATTTAATCTGACATGTTAGTAACAATTTTTATGCAATAAAACGCCAATAACATCAAAGTTATTGGCGTTTAAAATCGTGTTTAAAATCATTTTTGCTCGGTATTTTTTGCTTTTTCATTGAATGCTGTGATGTGTTTATGCACTTCTTCTGCAACATTCAAAGGGACACCGGCTTCTTTAATTTCTTCTACCGATGCTTCTTTTAATTTTTTCATGGAGCCGAAGTGTTTAAGTAATTTTTTCTTGCGACCGGGTCCTACTCCTGGGATGCCGTCAAGAATGGATTGGAAGCCTGTTTTGCTGCGTAGTTGGCGGTGGAATGTAATAGCGAAACGGTGGACTTCATCTTGCATTCGTTGTAATAGGTAGAATTCTTGGCTGTTTCGTTCGAGTGGGACTATTTCAAGTGGGTCACCGAATAATAGTTGGCTAGTACGGTGTTTGTCGTCTTTTGCAAGTCCTGCTACTGGAATATCTAAGCCTAGCTCATTCGTTAGGACATCTTTGGCACTATCAATTTGCCCTTTACCACCATCAATTAAGATTAAATCCGGCATTGGTAGTTCTTCTTTAAGTACTCTCCAGTAACGACGTCGAATAACTTCGCGCATTGTTGCGTAATCATCAGGTCCTTCTACGGTTTTGATTTTGTATTTACGGTAATCATTTTTACTTGGTTTGCCATCGAGGAATGTGACCATCGCGGAAACTGGGTCTGTACCGTGAATATTCGAGTTATCGAAAGCTTCGACGCGTGACGGTGTTGGGATTCCCATTGCTTCTCCAAGCCGTTCAACTGCTCCGACTGTGCGTTCTTCATTACGTTCAAGTAGCATAAATTTTTCGTTTAAGGCAATTTTCGCATTTTTGTATGCAAGTTTTACGAGATCTTTCTTATTTCCGCGTTGTGGTACGATGATTTTTGTGTCAGGAACGACCGCTTGAACGGCTTCGCTATCGACATCATCTGGTAAATAAATTTCTTTAGGCGGAATATGATTGGCTTTTTGGTAAAATTGACCAATAAATGTGAGGAAATCTTCATCTGCATCATTATAAAATGGAAACTGGGAGACATCGCGCTCAATTAGTTTCCCTTGACGAATGAAGAATACTTGGACGCACATCCAGCCTTTATCAATGGCATAACCAAAGACATCACGGTCAACGAAATCGTTCATCGTCATTTTTTGTTTTTCCATTGTTGTTTCGATTGCGTTGATTTGGTCGCGGAATTCACCCGCTTTTTCGAATTCCATATTTTCAGCTGCTTCTTGCATTTTCTTCATTAAATCATTTTTGACAGTTTTATAGCCGCCATTTAGGAATGCGACTATCTCGTCTTGCATTTCTTTATACTTACTTGCTTCCACGTCAAATACACACGGGGCAAGGCATTGTCCGAGGTGATAGTACAAACACACTTTATTTGGTAGCGTACTGCATTTACGTAATGGATACAGTCGATCTAAAATACGTTTTACTTCATTAGCAGCATACACATTTGGATATGGACCAAAATATTTCCCTTTGTCTTTTTTTACTTGACGGGTAATAATTAGGCGTGGATGTCGTTCGTTCGTGATTTTAATAAACGGATAAGTTTTATCATCTTTTAGGCGAATATTAAAACGAGGATCATGTTTTTTGATCAAATTGATTTCTAGTAGCAAGGCTTCTACGTTGGATGATGTTACGATATATTCAAAGTCCACAATTTCTTGAACTAAGCGTTGCGTTTTACTATCGTGTGTTCCTGAAAAATAGGATCGAACACGATTTTTTAAAATTTTTGCTTTCCCAACATAAATAATGGTTCCTTGTCTATCTTTCATCAAATAACAACCAGGTTGGTCCGGCAGAAGCGCTAGTTTATTTTGGATATGTTCAGAAGACATTTTATCAACTCCAGTTACACATTTAAAAAGAAGCTTAGAATGTTTGTTCTAAGCTTCTTTCATTTTAGCATAATTTTAAACGTATTTGTTGATGACTTCATCCAGTTCTTCTTTTGGACGGTAGCCGATAATTGTTTCTACTACTTCGCCGTCTTTTTTGATAAGAAGTGTTGGAATACTCATCACACCAAAGCTTCCTGGTGTTTCTGGGTTTTCATCTACGTCCATTTTGACGATTTTAAGTGCTTCGCCGCGTTCTTCTTGTATTTCTTCTAAAACTGGAGCCACCATGCGGCAAGGACCACACCATGTTGCCCAGAAATCTGTTAATACTAAGCCTTCGCTAGTTTCTTGTTCAAATGTTGCATCTGTAATTTCTTTTACCATGATTTAATTCACTCCTTATGACTTTCGTACACACAGTATAGCACCTAGACCTATTTGGAGCCATGTTTTTGCTCAGTTGTTTACTTGAACTCAACAATCGTTACGCCATTTCCGCCTTCTGCTGCTGCGCCAAAACGGATTGATTTGACCATGCGGTGGTTTTTCAGATATTCTGTGACCCCGGTTCTAAGGGCACCAGTTCCTTTACCGTGTATAATGGCAACTTGAGGATATCCTGCGAGTAGTGCTTCATCTAGATATTTGTCGACTTTTTGTAGCGCGTCTTCATATCGTTCGCCGCGTAAATCGAGTTCGCTTTTAGCTGGAGAACCACTACTATGAACGGATGTAATGATACGTTGTTTTTTTGGTTTTTCTGGTTGAATGTATTCTAAGTCAGTAGTTTTGATTTTCATTTTGATGATGCCGATTTGGACGTTCCATTCTTTATCGCTAATTTTATTTAAAAGTGTGCCTTTTTGGCCAAGGGAGAGGACACGAACATTGTCGCCTTCTTGGAATACATGTGGTTTTTGTTTTGGCGCTTGTGGGATGGTTTTGTTTATTGTTTTTGGTTTAGCATTCCCAAGTCTTGTTTTGGCATCGATAAGTTCATGTTCTTTGATTCCTGCTGCTCCGTTTAATTGC
Organism: Listeria monocytogenes ATCC 19117; assembly: GCF_000307025.1. Classification (GTDB taxonomy): domain Bacteria; phylum Bacillota; class Bacilli; order Lactobacillales; family Listeriaceae; genus Listeria; species Listeria monocytogenes_B. The sequence continues at coordinate 1,247,438 of NC_018584.1, read as the reverse complement.
ATGGTGCGCAATTCGTGGATGATTTCTTCGGCCTCGGCTTCGGCTTTTTCCACAATAGTTGCTGCTTTTTCACTCGCTTGTTCGATTAATTTATCTTTTTGTTGATAGTAGTTGCTGATTTCTTTTTGTAAATCTTTTAAAAGGTTATCAGCCCCGCGAGCTAATTCACGTGCTTCCTCATACTCGGTTTCCGCTAAGTTCCGTTTCTCTTCTAGGCTGGAAATCATATCATTTAAATCGGCACTTTCGGTATCGACAAGGCTTCTTGCTTCAGTGATAATATTTTCGCTTAATCCTAAGCGGCGTGAAATATCAAAAGCATTACTTCGACCGGGTACACCGATTAATAATTTATAAGTTGGGCTAAGTGTTTCGACATTGAACTCAACAGATGCATTGGTTGCGTGAACGCGATTATATCCATATGCTTTTAGTTCCGGATAATGGGTCGTCGCAACAACACTTGCACCTTTTGCATGGCTTGCATCAAGAATGGCGATTGCTAAAGCCGCACCTTCTTGTGGGTCTGTTCCCGCTCCGAGTTCATCGTACAAAATAAGCGATTTCTGATTAACATTTTCCAAAATGGAAACAATATTCGTCATGTGAGACGAGAACGTACTTAAACTTTGTTCGATGGATTGTTCGTCACCAATATCGGCAAATACATGCTCAAAAACAGCGATAGTAGAATCTTCTTGCGCGGGAATTTGAAGTCCAGATTGTGCCATGAGTGTTAGTAATCCCAATGTTTTCAGGGTAATTGTTTTACCACCTGTATTTGGACCGGTGATAACGATGGTAGTGAAATCTTCGCCTAAATAAATATCATTCGCTACAACTTTCGCAGCGTCTAAAAGCGGGTGGCGTGCGGCGATTAAATGGACGACACCAGCATCACTCAAATGCGGTGTTACAGCTTTCATCGCTTTTCCGAAACGTGCTTTGGCGAAAATAAAATCAAAGCGCCCGAGGATGAAAGTATTATGATGAATTTCATTAATCCAAGCAGCTAGTGAAGCAGAAATTTCAGCAAGAATGCGTTCTATTTCTTGTTTTTCCTTTGCTTGAAGTGCTTTTCGTTCGTTGTTTAAATCCACTACACTTTGTGGCTCGATGAAAAGCGTTTGACCGGAAGCAGACTGGTCATGAACGATACCACCATAATGACCTTTGTATTCTTGTTTAACTGGGATAACATAACGATCATTTCGAATCGTAATAACCGCATCGCTTAACATTTTAGAGGCATTACGATCGCGCAAATAAGATTCTAGTTTTTCACGTACGCGGTCTTCGGTACGGCGGAGTGTTCGGCGAATCGTACTAAGCGCTTCACTCGCAGTATCTAACACTTTCCCGCTTTCATCTACTGAAATCGCAATATCCTCTTCTACTTCTTTTAGTACTAAAAGTTCATCCGAAAGGGCGCCGAGTAAAGGCAATTCGACACCGATTTCCAGTAAATCGTTCATAAAATTCTTCATTTGACGGCTAACGCGCAAGTTACTACCTATTTGGTAAATTTCTAGCCCGTTTAAATCGCCACCAATCTCTAAACGTTTCAAATGTGCAAAAACATCTGTTAGACCAGTAATTGGCGCACTTCCCCGTAAACGAATAATCTTGGCTCCTTCTTCTGTTTCAAGTTGCGTTTTTTGAACTACTTGAAAATCAGTTGCTGGAGCGAGTTCCAAAATCGCTTGCTCCCCCAGTGACGAAGAAGCAAATTCGGTGAGTTGTTTTTTTATTTTATCAAATTCTAAAATGGCTTCTACTTTTTTTTCCATTAGTCATCCTTCTTTTTAAAAGTTATTTATTCTGTAAAAAATGTTTAAATTCAGCTGCTGTTTTCGTATTTAGAATGGCCGATTTGTCGAGCCAGGCTTTTGTAGCAGCTCGAACGCCAATAGACATGAAATCAAGGTGCTTCGTGTCGTGCGCATCTGTGTTAATCGCAATCGGTACCCCGGCAGCGTGTGCCATTTCTAAATGCTCACGGTTTAAATCAAGACGTTGCGGATTGGCATTTAATTCTAGGGCAGTTCCTGTATTTTTCGCTAACTGGATTAGTTCTTTCATATTAACATGATATGGCTTTCTTTTCACGACAATTCTACCTGTCGGATGCGCAATCAGACGCACATATGGATTTTCACAGGCCGTTTTTAATCGCTTCATAATTTCTTCTTCTGATTGTTGGAAACTGGAATGGATGGATGCGATAACAAAATCCAACTGCTTCAAAGTCTCATCATCAAAATCAAGCGACCCATCTGCCAGAATATCCATTTCAACGCCGGAATAAACATCAATTTCCGGATAATTAGCTGCTATTTTTTTAATTTCTGCTTGCTGCTCCAATAATCTTTTTTCGTCCAGACCATTAGCTACTCGCAAAAATTGCCCGTGATCTGTAATAACCATGTATTCATATCCTTTTGCGATACATGCTTCAATCATTTCTGGAATCGCGTAGGCTCCGTCCGACCAAGTTGTATGCATGTGCAAGTCCCCGCGAATATCGCTTAACTCAAGGAATTTTGTATCTTTCGTCACGCGCTCAATTTCTGTACCATCTCGGCGAACTTCAGGTGGGAGAAACGGAATCTTAAAATGCTCGAAAAATGCTTTTTCCGATTCAAAGTGACGAACACTTCCATCTTCTTGCTCGACTCCATACTCACTTATTTTTTCATTGGATTGTTTAGCTAATTGGCGCATTTTGATGTTGTGATCTTTAGAACCCGTAAAATGATGTAGTGTCGTTGCAAAAGCTTTCTTTTCTACTAAACGGAAATCCACGGAAATGGTAATATTATCTTCTAATACAGCTGATACTTTTGTTTCACCAGCTCCAATAACGTCCGTAATTAATGGAAATGCCAGTAATGCTTTTTGAACTTCTTCTGGTTTTTCCGTCGCAATAACATAATCTAAATCTTTCACCGTTTCCCGCAATCTGCGTAGACTTCCAGCTTGAGCAAAAGTTTCGATTGGAGCAATATCCGCAAGATAAGCTTCTACTTTTTGAATGATTGGTAAAACATCATTTAGCGGATATCTATCAGGGCGCTCACCCATTTCGCGCACTGCTTCGGCCATTTTTTCAGCAGACTTTTTACCAAAACCTTTCAATGCTTCGATATGACCATTTTCTGCTTCTTGGAGTAATGTATCTTTATCCACCACACCAAGCTCATGATAAAGACGCGATAATTTCTTGCCTCCTAGCCCTGGCACATCTAAAAGTGGAACGAGACCAGCTGGTACTTCTTTTTTAAGCGCCTCAAGTTCTGGACATTCTCCGCTATCTAAATAACGTTGGATAATTTCGCCCGTTGTTTTTCCGATGCCACTAATCTTCGTAAAATCATCAATTTCAGATAAACTTCTACTATCTAATTCAATTGCTTGTGCAGCTTTGCGGAAAGCAGATATTTTAAAGCTATTTTCTCCTTTTAATTCCATATAAGTGGCAATTTCTTCGAGTAAACGAATAATTTCTTTTTTATTAGTAGCCATCTTTATTCCTCCCTGTAAAATCATTAAAAAATACCAGAGAAATCCTATCCAAAATTGGCTAAGAGTATACATCTGGTATCGAATGTTTCTTTTATTTTGGCAGAATGTCTGTCATCCAGTCATAAAATTGTTCGGATAAAATTGGCGTGTTTTCAAGCATCCACTGGGCAACCGTTGAGCTATCAATAAGGTTTTCAGACCAATTCGCCGGGTAAATTGCCATGATGAACAAGACAACAAAAATAATTAAGTAGGACTTAACAACACCAAAAACAGCTGCTAACAATCCATTAATTTGGCGCAGGACTGGAATCTTAGTCAAGCCGCCAACAAGTGATGCAAGCATATGAACGACAATGATTGCGACAATAAAAATAATCGCAAATCCAAGTACGTTATAATAGGCCGTTTCTGTTCGTAATTCTTGTAAAATAATGGATAATCCATCTGCAGTATCACTACCTGGATAAGGTATAAACGTTAAATGTGGCGCTAAATCTTCGTAATACGTATACGAGATAAAAAACGCCAAAATATAACCTAATAATAAGATAAGTTGTTTGATAAGGCCTGTTCTAAATCCTGCGAAAAAGCCGCAAACAAGTAAAATTAAAATAATCGCATTTAAAATCATTAATCTCTTCCTTTAATTCGAGCCAGTTCTTGCTCTAACTCTAGATATTTTTGTTCTAGTTTTAAGTAATCGTGTGTCGCATTCACAGCTGTCAGTACAGCAAGCCTACCACTATCTAGTGCATGATTTTGGGAGCCGATTTCGTGCATTTTTTCATCGACCTCGCGAGCTACTTTACGTAAGTGGTCTGTTGTTTCTACGCCAACAATCGTATATTCTCTACCGTAAATTGTTGTCACTACTTTATTTCTCTCATTTGCCACGTATATTCCTCCTCGCCCAAATTCATTTAGGCCGCTACTTGTCATAATCTTATCACGAAAAAGCAGGAAAGAAAAGAGTCAACCACCCGTTTAGCCGATATTCAGTCTTTCGTCGTAGTATGTTACAATAGAACTTTGAAAGGATGATGCCTTATCGCAAATACAGTTATCTTAGTCGATCAACCAACACTTGAAAAAATGAAACAAACATATCTCCCATTTTCTAATCCAAAGCTACCACCAGGAGCTGTTTTCGCTGCAAAAAAAACCGGTGTTTCCATCACTGGCTACAAGTCGCGCAAAGTGATGTTCCAAGGAGTAAACGGAGAAGTAGAAGCAAAAAAATGGGTGGCGACTCTTCCAGAATCAAAAACAAAAGCACCTTCCGTCTCTAAAGGAATTCTTCCGGCAAACTTCGCATCAAAAAATGTCATTGGTTCAGATGAAGTTGGCACCGGTGATTTTTTTGGACCGATTACGGTTTGTGCCGCATATGTGGACGCCGAAATGATGCCCCTGTTAAAAGAGCTAGGTGTAAAGGACTCGAAAGCAATGAAAGATCCAGAAATTTGTCGTATTGCTGAGAAAATCATGCCACTTGTTCCGCACAGTGTGCTGCTTTGCCCTAATCCTAAATACAACGAACTCCAAAAAAGAGGCATGAACCAAGGACAAATGAAAGCTTTACTACATAACCGCGCGATTGAAAACGTCTTGAAAAAGCTCGCACCTGTCAAACCAGAAGCGATTTTAATTGATCAATTTGCTGAAAAAAATACGTATTATCGCTATTTAGCAAAAGAACCAAGCATTATTCGAGAAGATGTGTTTTTTGCGACAAAAGCAGAAGGATTACATCTTTCCGTCGCTGCTGCTTCGATTATTGCTCGTTATAAATTTGTGCAAGCTTTTGATGCGATGTCAAAAGAAGTTGGCATCCCACTTCCAAAAGGCGCAGGACCTCATGTGGATGCTGTTGCAGCGGAAATCATCGAACGATTTGGTCTGGAAACATTAGCGAAATATACAAAACAGCATTTCGCTAATACAGAGAAAGCATTAAAAATGGTTAAAAAGTAAAAAAACATCTCGTCAATAAATGGCGAGATGTTTTTATTTATATAGAAGGAATTTGCCAATCAATTGGTTTTACACCATTTTGTTCTAAAAATTGATTCGTCTTAGAAAAATGTTTGCATCCCATAAAACCGCGCGATGCTGAGAGTGGACTGGGATGTACGGATGTAAACGCAGTATGTTTCGGATTTGTTAACAATTGCAACTTTTCTTTCGCATTGTTTCCCCATAGTAAAAAGACTACGGGCTCTTCTTTTTGGTTAATGATTTCAATAATGCGGTTTGTTAGTATTTCCCAGCCTTGTCCTCGGTGTGAGTTGGCTTGACCGGCGCGAACAGTTAGAACCGTATTTAATAGTAGCACTCCTTGATCTGCCCACCGTATCAAATAACCATTGTTTGGAATCTCACAATTCAAGTCGTTATGTAATTCCAAATAAATATTCTGCAGTGATGGTGGAATCTGCACTCCTTGTTGAACGGAAAATGAGAGCCCGTGTGCTTGACCTGGTCCATGATATGGGTCTTGACCGAGTATTACCACTTTGACATCCTTACAAGCGGTATATTTTAACGCATTGAAAATGTCGTACATATCCGGAAATACTTTTTTCGTTTGGTATTCTTTTTTTAGGAACTGGCGAAGGGTTAAATAATACGGTTGGTTAAACTCATCTTTTAGTAACTCATCCCAGTCATTTCCGAGTTTTATCATGATTTTTTCCTCCTTCATTCATCTAACTATATCTTAGCAAAATAGTCTTTGGAAGCAAACTAAAAACCGCATCCCCTTTTTTAAAGGAATGCGGTTTATTATGTTATTTTTTCGGTGGTACGTTTTCTTGATGGTCGCCTTTTCTTGTAATAAATGGCCACCAGTTGCCACGTCCGAATAGTTTAACCATTACTGGAACGAAGAGTGGTAAAATAACGACGGCATAGAGTACTAAGCCGATTAAAACGACCGTCGCAATTTCGAGTAAGGAAAGCACGCCAGCTGGCATCATTGCGGCGAATGTTCCACCGAGGATAATGACCGCTGAGAAGATAACGCCACCCATATTTTTCATGGCTTTTATCATTCTATCGCGTACAGAAAGTCCGTTGTATTCGTTAAATCTTGACATCAAGAAGATCGAATAATCGATACCGAGCGCGACGAGTACTACAAATCCGAAGAACGGTGTTGCCCACGTTAGACCACTGTATCCAAGAATTCGCATGAAGATAATTTCTGCGAACCCAAGTGCAGCAAAGTACGTTAATACGAGTGATGCAATCAGATAAATTGGCATTACTAGAGAACGCAAGACGATAACAAGTGTCACGAAAACACTCGCTAGAACGATTACAAGAACCAAATGATAGTCAGCTGTTGACATATCTCTCGTATCGTAATTGGCACTCGTCATTCCACCTATACCAATTTTCGCATTTTCCAGTTTTGTTCCTTTCATGCTAGCTGAGAGTTGTTCATTAATGTCATCAATTGAATCCATCGCTTCATTGGAATATGGATTTTTCGTCAAAATCACATTAATCGTTGCCAGTTTTCCATCAGAAGAGATGTATTGATCTAATACTTTTTGGAAATCAGCATTTTTTAGTAGGGCATCCGGTACATAAATTCCGGAACTTGCGTAAGGAACTTTTGACCAATCATCGATAAGTCCATTCGCTGTGTTTAGCCCACTTTCTACTTTACCTAGGCCGTCTGCGCCAGAAGTTAAGCCATCTGTTAATTGACCCATTTGACCGCTAATGCCTGCAAAGCCATCTTTTAGGGCACCTTGTCCAGCAGCGATTTGCGTTAGTGCATTAGAGATTTCCGGCATTTTGGAAACAACTTGTCCTTGACCATCTGCGGCTTGATTGAGACCTTTTTCTAATTGATCAAGTCCTGTTTCGATTTGACCAAGTCCTGTACTAAAAGCGCTAAGTCCATCAGAGATTTGTTTGGACTGCTCGTTTAATTGATTCATCGCTGTTGCGAGTTGTTGAATACCTTGATTTAGTTCTTTCATTTTTGCTTGAAGTGCTGCCATTTGTTGTCCAGCAGAGGTTTTCAGTTCGTTACCAGCTGTTTCTAAGCCTTGAATATCTGCGGCTAGTTTTTGGAAACGAGGGTCATTTCTCACTTCTGGATGCGCTGCTGCGAACGCTTGGAAAGAAGCACCAATTTTTTTGAATTGCTCTTCAAGTTTGGAAGTATCAATTGCTTGAGAGCTAGGGTCTTCAAAGCCTTTTAGTTGGTCAGCTACGTTTTGTAGGTTTTTCTGAATTTCTACGTATCCTGCTTGGATTTGCGCTTCTCCATTTTGTAACGTAGCTAGTTGTGATTTGGCTTCTGCTACGCCTTGTTTTAAATCACCAGCACCAGTTGCTCCGCTTTCAATGCCTGTTTGGATTTGTGCGAGTGCTGTTTGTAGTTGGTTAATTCCTTCTTGTGTTGCGACAGTGCCTTTTTGTAAATCGCTCACTCCTGCAACAGCTTTATCCAAGGCGGGCTCGGATTTTTTGAGTTCTGAACTTGCTGAATCTAGTCCTTTTTTCACTTCCCCTACGCCATCAGTTGCTTGACCAACACCGTCATTTACTTGTCCGGCTTGGTTTTTAATGTAAATGTCATCTACCCGTTTTCCGGCTGGACGTGAGGCACTCATAACCATATCGATGCCTTTTAAATGAGATAAATCATCGGAAATTTTTTCAATTTGCGCGATGTAATCTGTAGTTCGCATATTATCGTCATTTTCGATAAAAATTTGTGTTGGCGCTACTTGGCCTGCTCCGAAACTGTCCGATACGATTTCAAAACCTTTTTTGGAAGGATATTTGTCACTAATTTCGTCTAATGAGTTAAATGATTCTGTTCCTGTATGCAATAAGATTGGCGGCAACGTGATAGCTGCAACGATTAATAAAGCAATCCACGGTCTTGCAAAAGTGAATTTACCAGCAGCGCCCCAAATTTTATTTTCTTTATGGCTAATATTTTTATTTAACGGCCAGAATAAATGGGTTCCGAGTGTGCTCATAAAGAATGGTACGAGCGTGTACAACGCGGCAAGTAAAACGACAATCCCAACGCCGACTGCTACTGCGGAACGATATAAATCAAATTGTACAAAATATAGCGAAGTAAATGCTACGAGAACAGCTACACCACTATAAATGACTGTTTTTCCTGCTGTACGATACGTTGCATGAACAGCTTCTCGTGGATTGAGACCGGCACCCATTTCTTCTTTAAATCGACTCATTAAGAGAATACAATAGTCTGTCCCAATTCCGAACATAATACAAACCATAAAGATTTGCGTGTATGTAGAGACTGGGAAATTAAAGATATCAATTAAGAATGCTACCGTGCTTTGCGCAACGAGGTAACTAATTCCCACTGTTACAAGTGGAATAAACGGTGCCACTGCTGAGCGGAATACAAGGAATAATACAACTAAAATAAAGACAACGGTGATGCCTTCTGTTTTATGTAAACCGTCTTCAGATCCTTGAACTACATCTTCTTGAATTAGTTTATTACCTGTTAAATACGTATCAACACCATTTACATCCATTTTCTTATCTAATGCGTTACGTATGCTTTTAACCGAGGCATCCGTATCATCTACGGTTAAACTTGCTACCATTGTTTTACCATCTTTTGATAAGAACTTATCTTTAAGTTCTGGTTGGTTAAAACTAGATAACACGTTTGTTACATGAAGTTCGTCTTTATCTTTTTCGATAGAGTTGAGTGAATCCTGAATATCGTTTAATTCTGTTCCAGTTAACTTATGGTCGGCAGTATAAACAGCGATGTAAGCTGAACCCTTGTCATCTGGATTATGTTTCTTTTGCATTTCCGTTGCTAGTGATGACGGATAGCCATCAGGCAGCTTTAATTCGCCTTTTTCGCGTACAAGATCTGCCATGGGTGGTGCAATAATCATTAGTACGACTGCTGCTGCAAGCCAAAATGCTAAAATGGCCCAGCGGAGTTTCATAATCCATTTCATGCCAAATCTCTCCTTTTATTGTCTAGGCTCAACAACCGACTTGGTAATCTTTTGAAATAATTCAAAAAATTGTTCGCTGTCCTTTTCCCCTAGTATTTCGAGCCATTCATTCACGAGTAACTCTAATTGTTTTTCGCATTCTTCGTAAACGTTATTCCCTTTTTCTGAGATAGTTAAAACTACGGCGCGTTTATCTTGTTGGTTTCGTTCTCGTCTAATGTAGCCTTTTTCTTCTAATTTTTTCAGTTTAGGTGTAATAGCGCTCTTATTTACTGCTAAAGTGGCTGCTAGTTCTGTTGCGCTAATACCATCATAGGTAGCAATCTCACGCAAAACAAAAAACTGCTCAATGGAAAGGTCTACAGTACTTGCTGAAATTTCTGAAATAGCTTGATGTATTTGATTCATCGCAAATATGTATGTTTGTTGGTAACTTTTTATCAGTTGTTTTACTTTTTGTCTTTCCAAATAAAGTTCACCCCCTTAACTATTTTTCAGTTTAAGCTTTATTTATTTTTAAGTCAAATGAAAAGAACTTGCCGATAAAAACAAGTTCTTTTCATCATCACTCAACTGATTTCAGTGCTTCAATCATGTCGATTCGTTTTAGTTTAATGTGCATGACAACCATTACAACAGTTGCAAAAACGAGGGTGAGTATGCCGGAAAATAGGTAGCTTGTCCAACTAATTGCCGGACTGAACATCATTTGATCTACCTCTGCTGTGGTGATGATAAACCGGTGCAAGAAGAATCCAAGGACAAATCCAGCCGCAATGCCCATTAAGGTTAAAATAATATTTTCCCGGTAGACATACATAGTCACTTCTTTTGGATAAAACCCGAGTACTTTGATAGTAGAAAGTTCTCGTATCCGTTCTGAAACATTAATATTTGTCAGGTTGTAAAGCACGACAAACGCAAGTAATGCCGCAGACGTAATGAGTACCACGATAACAATATTCAAACTATCCAAAGTTTCATTTAACAATGAACTAACATTATTGGAAAAAGTAACGTTTAAAATGGCTTTACTATCTGTTAATTTTTCCGCAAAATTGCTCTCTACTTTTTCAGAGGTATCTTTTAACATTAATAAGTCTAAATTGTAGGTAGGTTTTTCTTTAAATACTTGTTGATAATATGATTTTGTCATATAAATGTAGTGCATTGCATAGTTTTCAGTAATGGCACTGACTTTTATTTGGAATTTGTCATTTTCAGCGTTTTTGACGGTAATTGTATCGCCTGGTTTTACGTCAAATAATTTAGCTAGTTTTTCCGTAATAATCGCACCATCATCGGTGAGTTTTTCGGTTGTATGACTGGCACGGTCGCGAAGCACAATGTAATCTGGTAATTCATTCAAATTTTTAGGGACAATAATGGATGTAGTTTGAGCTGATTGTCCTGATTTTACGGTCTCAATATTTGTTTGAGACATAGCTAACTTGCTTTTGATATTGGAGTCATTCATTATTTCATCAAAGGTTTCTTTGGCAGCTGGTGGTGCGCTCATGTCTTGATAAATAGCTGCATCATATTTCATAATTTGGCCATATTGCATTTTGGCGATGTCACTAATTGAATTCCGTAATCCAAAACCAGTAAGAATTAATGCGGTACATCCAGCAACTCCTAGAACCGTCATGAGCATTCTTTGTTTGTAGCGGAATAAATTTCTCGCAGTCACTTTGCTTGTGAAGTTCATTCGTTTCCAAATAAAACTAATTCGTTCTAAGAAAATCCGTTTGCCAATTTTTGGTGCTTTGGGACGCATTAATGTTGCTGCATTGGCGCGAAGTTCGGCACGACAAGCTACATAAGCAGTAAATGTTGTACAGAATAACGCAACAAATAAGGATAGCAAACTGTAGCTCCAGTAAAAGCCAATATCCACTGGTGGCATTTCATACATCGATTTATAGGCGTTAAAAATGATATTCGGGAAAAACTGGAATCCAATTAATATTCCAAGAACGCTCCCGATTATACTCGCGGTAGAACCATATACGAGGTATTTCAAAATAATGCTACCATTAGAATAACCAAATGCTTTCAACGTTCCAATTTGTGTTCTTTGTTCCTCTACCATCCGCGTCATCGTCGTCAAACAAACGAGCGCAGCGATTAGGAAGAAGAAAATTGGGAATGCGGTTGATAACGAGGTTAAACGATCTGCATTTTCTTTATATTCGCTGTAGCCTGGATTGTCGTTTCGATCAAGGACATAATATTTTGGAAGTTTGAGCGCATCTAGTTTTTCTTGACCGATTTTAACCTCTTTTTCGGCGCTAGCTAGCTTGCCTTCTGCTTTTGCTTTCTCTTTTTCAAACAAAGCGAGATTTTTTTCGTATTCCGCTTGACCTACGTTTAATTTAGCAAGTGCGCTTTGTAGTTCTGTGGAACCTGTTTCTTTTCCATCAGCGAGTTGTTGTTTTGCTTGCGAAATTTTTTCTAAACCTGCTTGATATTTAGCAAGACCTTCTTGGTAGGCAGTTTTTGCTTGTTGAAGTTCTTGTTTTTTTGCAGCTAAAGTTTGTTCGCCTTGTTCTATTTTTTGTTTTTCAGCGTCTAAAGTGGCTCTGGCGGATTGGTATTCATTTTCAGCGTTACCAACTTGCGCAAGTGCCGCGTTTAAGGCTTCCCTAATTTCCGCATCACTAATATTGCCATTTTCATAATCATCTAGTAACTGATTCATCGCATTTTCATATTCAGCGCGCTCTGCACTTGATAAATCAAGTTCTGATGCAAGCATTTGAAATGAATTTGTTAAGCTGTTCCGGTCTAGCTCAAAATCAGTTAAATCTGGTTGTTTTAAAGCATTTTCTAATGTCGACTTAGCACTTCGCAAATAACCATTTGCTGTATTAAGAAGATTATTGGCATCTTCCCAAGCCGCTCTACCTTCTTCTAATTCCATCTCAGCTTGTGAAAGAGCTGTTTCGCCTTGGTCAATCTGTGTTTTTGCGGTATCAAGTTGTTTTTTTGCGCTTCTTAGTTCTGCTTCACCGTTTGCAATCTCTGCTTCGCCATGCTTGATTTTGGCGTCATAGCTTGCTTTGGCAGCATTATATTCAGAAAATCCTTCTTCTAATTGTGCTTTGGCATTTGCAAGTTTAGCTTCATTTTCCTGTAGTTCTGCTTTTCCTTTGTTAATTTCTGCTGTTGCATCGTCTAATTTCTTTTGTTCCTTCGTCTTGATTTTATTTAATCTTTTTTCTGGTTGGTCTGCTAAAGCTTTTTCGACGCTTTTCTTATCTTTTTCTTCGGTGGATACATATTCGTCACTAAAAGCTTGTTTTGCTGCTAAATTGTTAAAAGTAAGATTAGCAATAGTGTATTCTGGTAAATCAAAATCCTGTTCTGGAATCACACCAAAGGCATCTGTTTTTCCTTTTCCAACCGTGCTCGAGCCACGTTCAGATTTCTGGATGTAAGCTGGTGAGCTAACGAAGCCAACTACTTTATAAGTTGATTTTTTTAGCGTGTTAGTTAACTTATTTCCATCACTTTTAACAAAAGTTACTTCGTCGCCGATTTTGACATTTTTATGAACAAGGTCATTGTCATCCAGTGCAATTTCCCCTGATTTTTCTGGTAAACGGCCACTAGCTATCTTGTATTGATTTAAATTATCGCTTTCAGAATTGGAAAATAGTTTCGTTACGATATTTTTATCTTTCATTAAAGTATCTGCTGTATATCCGAGTTCCACTTGTGCGACACCAGATATATCTTCAAGTGCTTCCTTGTCCGTCTCATCTAGTCCATAAGTAGATTGCACGTTAAAATTAGCTAATTCATACTTATTAAAATAATTGTCGGCTGTTAGAAGCATATCGGGTCCAGTTGCTTTAAGTCCGGAGAAAAAAGCAACACCCAACATAATCAGCATAAAAATGGAAATAAAGCGGCTCTTAGAACGCCATATTTCGCGGTAGATATCTTTCCATAAAGCTGAACGTTTCACTGGTTGCTCCTTCCTACCATTCTAAATCATCAATCGACATTGGTTCTGGATTTTCTTTGATGCTGCGAACTTTTGCATTATTAATTTCAATAATTCGATCTGCAATTGGCGTAATCGCTGTGTTATGGGTAATAACAATAACGGTTGTTCCCGTGTTACGGCAAGTTTCTTGTAATAATTTTAAGACTGATTTTCCAGTATCGTAATCAAGTGCCCCGGTTGGCTCATCGCATAAAAGCAGTTTCGGTGCTTTAGCAAGCGCACGTGCTATGGCGACACGCTGTTGTTCCCCGCCAGATAGTTGTGCTGGAAAATTGTCTAATCTGTGACTTAATCCAACTTGAGTTAAAACAGTTTCTGCGTCTAATGCATTTGGCGCAATTTGGGCAGCTAATTCTACGTTCTCTTTAGCAGTCAAATTGGGTACCAAATTGTAAAATTGAAATACAAAGCCGACATCTGTTCGCCGATATTTGGTTAATTGTTTTGCATTATATTGAGCAATATCCTGCCCATCTACCATAATTTTGCCTTCACTTGCACTATCCATTCCACCAAGTATATTAAGTACAGTGGATTTTCCGGCTCCAGAAGGTCCGACTATTACAACAAATTCACCCTTTTTTATCCCGAAAGTGATTTTATCATTTGCCGTGACAACGTTCTCGCCCATTTGATAGTATTTAGATACATCTTTCATTTCTACATAGGTCATTTTTCTCGTCCTTTTTTCTCTGGCATGTGCCATCATTATAACATGTGTTATTTAAGTAAGTGAAGTACTAAAAAAGGAAAGACTTCCACTATTTTATAAAAAACAAAAAAAGAACCAAACTAGTTGAAAATGTTTTCCAGCTAGCCTAGTTCTTCTTCATTTAACGAATAATCGCATGTAGTTTTTCTTGTAATGCTTCTATTACTTTATTGGTTGCTTTTTGTACATCTTCTTCGACTAGTGTTCTTTCGCTATCTAGGAAAGTCAATGTGTATGCGAGCGATTTTTTATTTTCGCCAAGACTCTCCCCTTCGAAAATATCAAATAGCTCGATATCGACAAGTAACTTTCCGCCGTGCTCTTGGATTACTTGAGAAATTGTTGCATGGTCGGTATTTTTATCCACAAGCAATGCTAAGTCGCGAGTCATTTCTGGGTAACGTGGGATTGGATGGTACACAACTTTTTCTTTGGTTGCATCTAGTAATGCAGCTACATTGATTTCAAAGACATATGTTTCTTTTAAATCATAGTTAGCTTCTACCGCTGGGTGAAGTGCTCCAAGATAACCAATTTCTTGTCCTTCTAAAATAAGGCTGGCGGTTCTTCCCGGATGCAGTTCTTCTTTTTCTGTTTGTTTCCAGTGAAGTTCGGATTTGATACCTAATTTGTTCACTAAACCTTCGACAATTCCTTTTAAAACGAAGAAGTCTACTGGTTTTGGTGTTTTTTGCCAATCAACCGTATGCCAGTTCCCAGTAATTAGACCTGCCAAATGCTCTTGTTCAATTGGTAAATTGTCCCCTTCTGTTGCGTAGAACACGGTACCCATTTCGTAAAGTGCCACGTCCATATTTTTACGAGCGATGTTATAACTTGCGCTACGAATTAATTGTGGAACGATACTTGTTCTTAAATGGCTATGTTCTTCACTCATTGGCATCGATAATGCAACTGTTTTTTCATCAGAAAGCGCTAGACGAGTTGCATCTTTTTTAGATGTTAAAGAGTAAGTTAATGCTTGGTTAAGTCCTGCTCCTTCTAAATAAGCGCGCATGACACGACGAGCTTTTTGGCTGTCTGATAAGCCGCCTGTTGTGCTTGTCGCAGGAAGTGTTACCGGAATTTCATCGTAACCGTAAATACGAGCTACTTCTTCTAAAATATCTGCTTCAATAGTGATGTCCCAACGTCTTGTCGGCACTTCAATGATTAGAGCATCATTTTTCACTTCTAATACAAAACCTAAACGATCAAAAATTGTTTCGATTTCCGCAAGCGTAATTGCTGTTCCTAAAATGCGGTTAATGCGTGTTAGGCTTGTTTCGATTTTATTTACAGCTTTTTCACGGTTATCTACTTCTACGACACCGCCTACTAGTGTTCCGCCACTTAGTTCAGCGATTAACGCTCCGCCATGTGCAAGTGCTTTTTCTACTTTCCAAGCGTCAGAACCTTTGTCGTAACGGATGCTTGCTTCTGTACGTAGGTATAATTCGCGAGATGCTTTACCGATGGAAGAGCTGCTGAAAATAGCACCTTCTAGCGCTACTGTCGTTGTGTTCTCTGTTACTTCGGAAAATTCTCCACCCATAACGCCAGCGATAGCAATTGGTTCTACGCCATTTGTAATAACTGTATGTCCAGCCTGTAAAGTTCTTTTCTCGCCATCAAGCGTGGTAATCTCTTCTTGTTCTTTTGCAGAACGTACAACGATTTTCTTGCTACCAATTTTATCATAGTCAAAGGAATGCAAAGGTTGTCCGTATAATAAATTGATGTAGTTGGTAACATCGACCACGTTATTATGTGGACGAATGCCAGCTTTCATTAGTTTTGTTTGCAGCCATAGTGGCGATTCTTTGATTTCAATGTTTTCTACCATTTTAATAGCATAGTAAGGTGTTTCGGCTGGATTTTCAACTTCTACAGAAATGAAATCGTCTGCTTTTCCTTTTTCAGATACGTCAGGCTCGGTTGGTTGTGCTGGTTTTTGATGAATAATCGCACCAACCTCGTGAGCTACACCATTCATGCTCAATGCATCTGCGCGGTTTGGTGTGATTGCCATATCCAAAATCGCATCATCTAGTCCAAGTAAAGTGATTGCACTTACACCCGTTTCCACGTGCGCAGGTAATACATAAATTCCTTCTGCGTATGCTTTTGGTACAACTTTGCTTTCAAAGCCAAGTTCAGCCAGGGAGCAAATCATTCCCTCTGACACTTCGCCGCGTAGTTTTGCGCGTTTGATTTTAAGTCCACCTGGAAGTCTTGCGCCAACTTTGGCTACGATTACTTTTTGACCAGCGGCAACGTTTGGAGCTCCGCAAATGATTTGAACAGGTTCTGTTTCGTCTGTTTGAACGAGACATTTATTCAATTTCTCTGCATCGGGGTGGCGTTCGCATGATAAAACTTCGCCGACTACGACATTTTTCAAACTAGCGCTTAATTCTTCTACGCCTTCGATTTCAATACCTGTTCTTGTAATTGCTTCTCCTAGCTCTTCCGCCGTTAACGGGAAGTCTTGGAAAAATTCTTTGACCCAATTATATGAAACTAACATTAGATTTCCCCCGTTTCTGTACTTTGGAATTGCTTCGTAAAGCGTAAATCATTTGTATAAAGGTGGCGAATATCATCCACCGCATATTTCAACATCGCAACCCGTTCAGGTCCTAAGCCGAAAGCAAAACCGCTGTAACGCGTGGAATCAATTCCCGACATTTCAAGCACGTTTGGATGTACCATTCCGCTTCCTAAAATTTCAATCCAACCTGTTCCTTTACAAACGCGGCACCCTTTACCGCCACATTTGAAACAAGAGATATCCATTTCAACGGATGGTTCTGTGAATGGGAAGAAGGATGGACGAAGACGAATTTCACGTTCTTCACCGAACATTGTTTTTGCGAGAACAGTTAATGTTCCTTTTAAGTCAGCAAACGTGATGTTTTCGCCAACAACCAGCCCTTCAATTTGCGTAAATTGGTGGGAGTGAGTTGCATCATCATTGTCGCGGCGGTACACTTTCCCTGGACAGATAACTTTGATTGGTCCTTTAGAGAAGTCATGTTTTTCCATTGTTCTTGCTTGTACAGGTGAAGTTTGGGTACGTAGTAAAGTATTTTCTGTAATATAGAAGCTATCTTGCATATCACGAGCTGGATGATCTTTTGGTAAATTTAACGCTTCGAAGTTGTAGTAATCTAGTTCTACTTCTGGCCCTTCTGCAATTTCGTAACCCATCCCAATGAACATATCTTCCATTTCTTCAATTACTTGTGTTAGCAAGTGTTTTGTTCCAATACTCGGAGCAGTACCTGGTAATGTAACGTCAATGGTTTCTGATTTTAGTTTTTCATTGATTGCTTCTGTTTCTAAAATTTGTTGTTTGCTTGAAATTGCTTCTGTTAATGCGGTTCTTACTTCATTCGCAAGTGAACCCATTTTTGGTCGTTCTTCTGCGGAAAGTTTCCCCATTTGTTTCATGATTTCGGTCATCGGGCCTTTTTTACCAAGGTATTTTACCCGTAAGTCGTTTAATGTTTTTAAGTCTGATGCTTCGTTAATTTGCGTTTCTGCTTCATTTTTCAGCGTCTGTAACTGTTCTAACATACCGTTCACTCCTTCTTTTTAGACAAAATAAAAAAGCTCTATCCACAAAGGGACGAGACTTCTCGCGGTACCACCCTAATAAGAACAAAAAATTGTTCCCACTCAAAATTCGATAACGGCTTAGTAACCGGACCACCTTCACACATAAAGTGCTTCTCGGGGGGCGACTCCAGAGGTGAAATGTTCACAAATTCGTTTGTAAAGTGGCTTTCAGTCTATGACCACTTCTCCCTATACAGACTCACTATGCTACTTGGCTCTTTCATTGTCTTTAGTTATTTAGATAGTTTCTATTATAGTATGGTTCTAGGAAAGATTCAAGCTAAAAAATAATCTCTCCATATTGGTTGGAGAGATTATTTCTTTTTTAATTAGGTACTTCCACCCATTTATCCGCCCAGCACTGGACTTCAAGCATTACTTCTTGGAGTGCTTTCCCTTTTTCGGTTAATTCATATTCAATGCGTACAGGAGTTTCTGGATAAACTTGTCTTAAGCAAATATCCATTTCCTCAAGTTCCTTCAAACGTTCTGCAAGCACCCGATCACTCATTTGCGGGATCTCAGCGGCGACTTGTTTAAACCTTTTTGGACCAGTCAGTAAGACATTGATGATAAGTCCAGTCCAGCGTTTACCTAGTAATTGGAACGCCGATTCAAACTTCGGACATACTGTATGTGCATCAGTCATAATTCTCACCTCTAACGTTATTGTACCATATCTATCATCAGAAAGTAACTAATAAATATTATGTTGCTTATATTTAGTAAGTTGTGGCCCGATTGACCAAATTCTTCTTCTGTCTTAAACTATATATAAGATAGTTTTATAGAAGGAGGTACTGATATGCCATCCATTCGCTATATTGTTAAAACGGACGTTGCAGAAACTTTCGAAATAATTAAAGCTGGTCAAGTGGGATCGAATATCGTGTTTTCTGAAGTTAGAACTTTTGATTTTGGAGAGCTTGCAACACTTGCTTGCGAAAAGTTTTATTTCCGCTCGTCGAATCGTGCAGCACTTTTTGTTACGATTAATAATTTTCACGGAGAAACAGAAGTAACGATTATCTCCACTGGTAGTTCAAATGGCTTTTTTACTGGAATTGACTGGGGTGCGGCATTTGATTATATGCACAGTGTTGTAGCCGATTTAAAACGCGTTGCTATTCGGGAAGTAGCTATTGAAAAACAAGAAGAAATCTAAAAAAGTGGTGACTAAGTCAAAACAACTTAGCCACCACTTTTTCTTTATTTTCTTAAGCCGTAAAGTAGAATTCCAGCAGCAACTGCGACATTCAATGATTCACTGTCACCATAAATTGGAATATATACTTTTTCAGAAAGACGATCTTGTAATTCAGGAGAAATGCCATTACCTTCATTTCCGACCATCAACGCTAAAGTGTCGCGTTTTGTCATGTCGTTTAATGATTTCGCTTGGTCATCAAGAACTGCCCCAATAACTGGAACGCCCTCTTCTTCTAAATTCGCAATCCAATCAAATAAATCTGCTTGAATAACGGGAATATGGAAATGACTACCTTGCGTACTACGAATTACTTTAGGATTATAAAGATCTGCACTTCCCTTGCCAAGTACGACACAATCATATCCAGCAGCATCAGCCGTACGAATTAACGTACCTACGTTGCCTGGATCTTGCACTGCATCTACTAGCAATAATTTTTTCCCATATAAAAGCATCATATCTGGTTCAGATGTTGCGACTACTGCAAAAACACCTTGCTCTGTCATTGTTTCGCTAATTAAGTGGCTGATTTCTGTACTAATTTCAAATACATCGTAATCGCCTTTTAACCACTCTTCCGGAACAGAAACACCACTTGAAACAAGCAGCTCCAGTACTAAACCATCTTGACGCAATGCTTCTTCCACTAAATGAAAGCCTTCCACCAAATAAGTCCCGGTTTTATCGCGGCCTTTTCTCGTTTGTAGTTTTTTCCATGTTTTGACACGGTCGTTTTTTACTGATTGAATCTGTTCCATAAAAGTTGTCCTCTTTTCTCGAAACTCAACCTAAGCGAATTTCTGTTACTTTTTCTTTATCTAAACGTTTGACTACTTCGGTAATTAGTTTTACTGCATTTTCAAAATCATCACGGTGTAGCATCGAGGAATGAGAATGAATGTAGCGTGTTGCAATGGTAATGGATAGAGACGGGATTCCGTTTCCAGTTAAGTGGATGGAACCTGAGTCTGTACCGCCCATTGGGATTGCTTCAAATTGGTAAGGGATAGATAGTTCATCCGCTACATCTGTGACAAAATCACGAAGTCCGGCATGCGCTACCATAGATGCATCGTAAATGACGATTTGTGGACCCTCACCCATTTTGCTCATTGCTTCTTTGTCTGTAACGCCTGGTGTATCTCCTGCGATACCAACGTCAACGGCAAAACCAATATCTGGTTGAACGAAATGCGCAGCTGTTTTGGCACCACGTAAACCAACTTCTTCTTGAACAGTTCCTACACCGTAAACGATATTTGGATGTTGTTCTTTTTGTAAGTTTTTAAGTACTTCAATCGCAATTGCAAGGCCAATACGGTTATCCCATGCTTTTGCAAGTAAGAATTTTTCGTTTTTCATTACGGTAAAGTCAAAAGCAGGTACAATCATGTCGCCTGGACGAATGCCATAGCTCTCCACTTCAGCTTTATCTACTGCACCGACATCAATAAACATGTCTTTAATATCGAATGATTTTTGGCGTTCTGCTGCTGTCATCACATGTGGTGGTTTAGAACCGATAACACCTGTGATTTCTTCGCCAGAGCGCGTCACGATAGTTACTTTTTGTGCGAGCATTACTTGGGAAACCCAGCCGCCCACAGTTTGAAATTTGATAAAACCTTTATCGTCAATTTGCGTTACCATAAAGCCAACTTCATCTAAATGGCCAGCAATCATAATTTTAGGTCCATCTTCTGCTCCGACTTTTTTTGCAACAGCACTTCCTAAGCCATCTGTTTCAAAACTATCCGCTAGCGGTTCGATGTATTCGCGGAACACATTTCTCACTGCACGTTCGTTACCGGGAATACCTTTTGCATCTGTTAATGCTTTTAACATCTTTAATTGTTCATCCATATAAATAACCCTCCTTATAAACTCCATTTTCATTATAACAGTTTCTTTCTAAAAATCCTTTGAAAACGCAAAAAAAGCCGAGTAATCTATTCAGCTTTTTTTGCAAGGTTATTACCAGATGATGGATTGAACGTTCAGTAAAGGTAAATTAAAGGCAGTTTTCTCTTTGGTATCTGCCTTTGCTAGTTTTGTTTTGTGTAGCTCAGATGTATCGATATCCATATTGATTACTAAACGATTGTTGTCATCTGTTTTTAGTAATGCATCTACTGTTGGCGCATAGTCTTCTAATTGATAGAAGTCTTTAATCGATGTACTTTCAATCCAACCGATGGATTCTCCATTTTGATGGATATGGTACCAAGAAATATTGGAATCTGTTACTTTTACTTCTTGATTAATAGAAACTTGACGGCCAAAGTATTTGGTAGTGCTGACGATAGGTTTCGCACCTTTTGTGCCACCCGGAGCAGACCAAACATAGCAATTATCTTTGACAGCTACTTCTCCAGCAGCCTTAATTGCTTTGTCTGATACACGTTCGCTATAAACGGTATCGTATTTATTTAAATTTGCTTTTTTGATCAGTTCAATTAATTTCGCTGCATACTCTGGATCAGATGAATAGCCTGTTTTTCCAAGGGCAATAGCTGCCTTTTCAAAGTCATATTCTTTGATTAGTCCTCCGTATAAATGAGGGTTCCAAGACGGTCCATTGACAAATAAAAGTGCGTGGTCATTCATTGATTCATACCAACCTGGGTACGCACGGAAAACAGCATCTGTTCCAACCCAAACAACGCCATTATGTTCTTTGGTAGGTAATTTAATAGAAGCTCCTTGATAGGAACCTTTAATTCCGAATAAATTATTGCCATCTTTTGCTAATTTACTTTCGCCCCAATTGGACTCTAGGATTGCTTGCGAAATCGTAATACTAGCTAAAATACCATGTTCTTTTTGCACTTTTTGAGCATGCGGCGCAATCTCATTAATAAACTTCTCTTGCTTGGAAGTCAAGCCGTCCTCTAGACCAGCAGCTTGGGAGTGGATTGGTACTGCAAATAATGTAATTGTAATTCCAAGTCCAATTGTCACCAAATGCTTCTTTGCGAGCTGTAACATAATGATTTATTGCACATCCTTCTTTGATTTATCCTTCCAGCTTTTGAAAAACTGGAAACTAGTGTTCTTTAAAACAACCACTTCATTCTATCAAAACATTCTTGTAATACACATTACTTTTACATTACTTATGTTACAATATACGCTCGTAGCTTTGATATAGCCCTTTCTCAAAGTTCGTATTGATGAAAATAAAAAAGAAAAAGAGCTTAAAAAGGACTTTATGCCTATAAATAAGACAAGTCATTTTGCTCTTTTTCGGTTATTTTTTACTTTTTATCGATTAATTCTTGTTTCACCCAACCAATCGGCTCGGTATCTACTGCAATTTGATACCAAACACCGCTATCGGTCTTTGCTTCACGTAAAAGTTTCAAATCTTCACGTTTATAGTAGTTAATTTCTTCTACTTTTAGCGCGCCGGAAAGTCCATATGGTTTCGTCCAAATTGCGCCAGATACATCTTTTTTCACATTGCCGAAGCCAGTTGATTTTGTATCATAATAGATTTTATCTTCAATTCGGTCGTATAATGCTAAATCATATTTTTCGATAATATTGATTAATTTCTCCGCATAATCTGGGTCAGTTGCATAGCCAGCTGATTGTAATTCTTGCGCGGCTTTTTTATAATCATCTGCAGCAATTACTCCATTATATTTATCTTTATTCCAAGAAGTGCCCTTCAAAAAAAGTTCAGCGTGCGAATCGAGTGACTCATTCCAGTCTTTATATTTTCGGAAATTAGCATTAATTTCAATCCATTTACCATCTACAAATTCTTTCGTTGTCATCGTCACCATTGGTTGTGGCGATTTTCCTTTGACACCAAATAGATTGTTACCTTTTTGCGCTAAACCGCTTTGGCCCCAGTCTGATTCGAGAATGGCTTGAGCGAGTGTAATACTCGTTAAGATACCGTGCTTTTCTTGAATTTCTTGTGCACGTGGCGAAAGTTCATTTAAAAAGTTTTGTTCTTTGGAATGAAATGCTGGATCCGGTTCTGGTGCAGTCATAATTAGGTATTGCTGTCTAACAACTGATGCAATGACACCTACTAGAATTACTAGAAGTAAAATTCCCGCTATTCCAATTAGCCTCTTTTGTTTCTTCTTTTTAGATAATTTCCTATATTTCAGATGTCGTCACGCCTTTCTGTCTACGAATCCCTTGATGGTACTAGAATACGTTACTTTCATTACAATTGCAATCCATCTAGGGGTCTATTTTAGTGAATTTAAGAAATCTTTAACATTTATATGATTCAGCAAAAATATTGATTTATAGCCAATGAATCCGCAAATGATATTAATAATTCTTCGTTTTGTAACATTTGCCATCATTTAGTCATATAAAAATAAAATGATTTATGAAAAATTTCATTTACTAAGAAAAAAGCGTTTTTCTTCTATATATAATAGTAAATCTTATCAAAAAAAGATTACGCAAACTAAGTCGTAATCTTTTTTTGATTGTATTAGATAGTTTTTCTTGTAACTAAATGATTTATTTTCCGGGTTAAGTTGAAAAACATTTTACCATATAGTGCAACAAGAATAAGAAAAATAATAAAGATGAATGTAGTAATTCCAATATTGTTTTCCATTTGAAACACGATTAACAATTCAATAAGTAAAAACAAACTCACTATCGCACCAAAAATCGTCCAACGTTTGCGGATATTTTTGTAAAGTTGAATTAGGGAAGTCTCGTCAGTGAAAATAGCTTCCTCTGTTTCTCCAGGAGCTACGGCTTTGCGGAAATACATCCAATTGCCATTTAATACTGGATAGCTAAAAACAGTCTCCCAGCCAGCATCTTCGAAAAGTGTTTTGTAGGCATCTTCGTCTCCTTCATTTTCTTTGAAATCAATCGCATAGCTGTATTTCGCAGGCTCTCCCTGTTTGAAATGATATCTAAAAGATTTATATTTTTGAAAGAACCAACCATTTTGTGCCATTTCATTTAAATAGGCTTCTTCTTTCTCCATATTGTCCACGGTAAAAAACTTAACGACTTTTTTCTCCATTATTAGACCTCCCTTGAGTTTCTATACAATTCTTCGATGCGCGCTTTTTCTAATTGCAAAATATCTGTGCCAATTTCAGTAATTTGATAGATTTTCCGATTACTCTCTTCTTGAATAATTTGGATCAAATTATCTTTGTTCATTTTGGATAAGCTTCCGTAAATAGTACCGGGACCAAGCTTGATTCGATCATCTGTCATCTTTGCGACGTTTTCGATAATCGCGTAACCGTGCCTTGGTTTGACGAGCGATAGTAATATGTAAAAAGCGGTTTCGGTCATTGGAAGATAGGCTTTCCGTAATTTTTCATTCATAACTATATCGCACCTCGATGTATTTGATACTTATAATATATCACGGCTCGATATAATTTGCAATACCCCATTTTTTATTTCTTGAAATACCGTTTTTTCTTTGATAATTAGCCATTTTGTTGGATTTTGGGCCATTTTTCTAGCAATTAGTGGTTTTGTTCGTTGGTCAAATAAATCGTCCCAATAAAACATTTTCTTTAACATGTTGAACCGAATTGGGTAATGAGCTGCTTCTAATCGTAGTAATTGTTTAATTTGGCGCTTAATAATTTGGGAGCGGATTTGTTTTTTAGGTAAATCAAGAAAAATAACCACGTCCGCTTGGTTAATGCTCTCGTCCACCCATGCTTCCAAATGAACGCCTTCAATAATCCAGTTTTCTTGTTGAAGAATCTTATTTAATACAGCTATTTTTTCATTGTCGGTTCGTCTTACCTCTGTTTCTTCTCGTTTCCAGACAATGCGATCTGTTTCAAAATAATCGATTTGTTGCCACTCGGAAAGCTTTTTTGCTAGAGTGGTTTTGCCGCTTCCGACGGATCCGATAATACGAATTTTCATAAAAAAACCTCGCTTTAAATTAATTACTATCTTTTTACCCCGCTTTTATTTTATAATTATCTCATTGTGATAAAAGGGAGGGAAATTTTTGATTATATTATTTATTGTATCAGGTTTGTTAGCTGGGATGGTATTACCAGTTCAAACGGCCATCAATACGCGACTTAGTACATATACGAAATCACCGTTTTTAGCTTCGTGGGTTTCTTTTATGGTAGGGACAACTGTTTTACTTATCGTTTGTTTATTTACACAAAAATCATGGCCAATATCTTCAGAAATGATTGCCTCAAATCCTTGGTATATATGGGTTGGTGGTGGAACATTAGGCGTTATTTTCTTAACGGCCAATATTTTACTTTTACCTCGACTTGGTTCGGCACTTCTTGTGATGATTACGGTTTGTGGACAAATGATTATGGCGATTATTATTGATAACTTTGGTTTATTTCAAGTACCAATGCATGAGATTAATATCGAACGTCTACTTGGCGTTATCTTAATGTTCGGCGGCATTTACTTGATGCAACGCTTTTAAAAGGAGGAGAAAACATGACAAAAATATCATCCAAATCATTATTACTATTTATGGCAATGGGACTTGTTTCTGGACTACTTTCCCCGATTCAAACGTCGATTAATAGCCAACTTCGGCTCACTGTCGGTTCTCCTTTTGTGGCATCATTTATTTCCTTTTTAGTTGGGACAACGTTACTTACGCTTGTTTGTCTAATTGTCGAGCGTCGTTTGACTTTTCAACTGAAAGGTGTCGGCCGAATTCCTTGGTGGGTTTTCACTGGCGGTGCGCTTGGAGTGCTCTTCGTAACTTCTAACATTTTACTTTTACCATTACTCGGCTCAGCAATGACGGTTGTTTTAGCGCTTTGTGGGCAAATGATTATTGCACTTATTATTGATCATTTTGGTTTTTTCGGGGTTATTCCTCATCCAATTAACCGTTATCGTATGATTGGTGTTTTATTAATGCTTGTTGGTGTATTTTTAATTCAACGTTTTTAAAAAAGGAAAACCTCTCCGGCTTTGATGTCTGGAGAGGTTTTTTATTATTTCTTTTTATTGCGGAAAACGAGTTCGGAATTTTTGTAAAAAATGTCTTTTTCACCAGCGCGGTAATTGACGACTCTGGCAACGGCAAAAAAGTAATCCGATAAACGGTTGACGTATTTTAATACTTCTTCGTTACTTGAAGCAATTTTTAACATACCGACGATTTCGCGTTCAGCTCTTCTTGTTACGGTTCTAGCCATGTGCAGTAATGAGGCTGCTTGCGTTCCACCTGGTAGGATAAATTTTTCTATTTCTGGGGGTTCATCGGCGTAGATGTCAATTCGGTCTTCTAGCCACGCAACAGGCTCACTTGTTAATTTATACGCACGCTTGCCTTCTTCGGTTGCAAGATCCCCTCCTGCATCAAATAATTGCTGTTGAATTTGTTCGAGTTCGGCTTGAATTTCTGGTTCAGCCCCAAGTGTTGTTATCGTGTAGCCAATCAGCGAATTAAGTTCATCCAAAGTTCCATATGCATCGATACGGATATTATCTTTACTTACTTTGCTACCCCCGATAATTCTTGTCATTCCTTTATCGCCGGTTTTTGTGTAGATACGCATATTTTTTCTCCTTTCATGATTTTTTCTAGTTGGTCCATTTGAATATTTGCTTCTAAAAGGGCCGCTAGTTTGTCGTATTCTTGTTCTTTGTGTTCTTTCAGATTAATGATTTCATGCGGATAAACGGATTTGTTTTTACGTGTTAGTAGTTCGTCAAATAGATTTCCTAAGAAAACATCATTGTCGAAAATACCATGAATATATGTGCCGATGATATTTTTGTTGACAGAGATAGCGCCATCTTGGTGGGTTTCTTCGTTTCCGTTCACCGCTTTAATTTCGCAAAATGGACTAGTGCTCTCGCCTCGCTTCGTCTCACCCATATGGATTTCGTAACCTTCAACAGCTTCACCTGAATGCGTCACACCTGTAATTTGAGTAGTGCGTTTTTGGTCGAGAAAAATGGTCTCGGTATCTAGCAAACCAAGTCCGGCTATTTCTAATTGTTTACTCTCCACTTGATTCGGATCGAGCATTTTTTTACCGAGCATTTGGTAGCCACCACAAATCCCGATTACTTTTCCGGCATTTTCCGCAAAATTTTGAATAGCTTTTTTCAGTCCTGATTCTTCGAGAAATGCCATGTCTTCTAGCGTATTTTTACTGCCTGGAATGATGACTAAATCAGGTTTTCCAAAATCAGCTAGATTTCGTATGTAGCGCAAACTTATTTCCGGTTGGATTTCCAAACTATGAAAATCTGTGAAATTAGAAATCCGCGGTAAACAAATAATCGCGATATCAAGTAGTGCGTTACTATCCGGCACGTAATTTTTCCCACTTAGAGAAACGCTGTCCTCTTCTTCCAGTTGTAGATTGGCATAAGGAATCACACCGATAACCGGGACGTTTGTGAGTTCCTCAATCATATCAATTCCGGGTTGTAAAAGAGCTACATCGCCACGGAATTTATTGATAATAACACCTTTGATTCGAGCCCGCTCTTCTTCATTTAACAGCATAATGGTGCCGTATATCGAAGCAAAAACGCCACCTTTGTCAATATCAGCAACTAAGACAACTGGGGCATCGACCATTTTTGCCATGCCCATATTCACGATATCTCGGTCGTTTAAGTTGATTTCGGCTGGGCTTCCAGCACCTTCTAGTACAATAATATCATTTTCATCTGCTAAACTCTGGTAAACTGCCTGGATTTTCGGGATAAGGGTTTGTTTGAAATCGTGGTACGTCACAGCATCCATATTATCTAAAATTGCACCCATAAAAATCACTTGCGACTGCCTGTCATTGGTCGGTTTAAGTAACACGGGATTCATCCGGACATCTGGAAAAACACCAGCTGCTTCTGCTTGAAAAACTTGTGCGCGTCCCATTTCATCTCCTGTCGCCGTTATGAAAGAATTGAGTGACATATTTTGAGATTTAAATGGAACAACTCGCTTTCCTTTATTTTTGAACAAACGGCATAATCCGGCCACCAGTACACTTTTCCCGGCATCAGAAGCGGTACCTTGAATCATTATTTGCTTTACCATTAATTAGTCACCTTCCCCGTATGCGCGAAAAAATCGGCTTCTTTTTTGAACAGTGGGTAGCCAGCTTGCTGATGCAATTTGATGAGCCAAGGCTGTACTAATCCCGCTTGTTCGACATTACTTTTCTCTAAGAAAACGTTGCTCGTTTCCCCGTCTGTCAAAACGCTTCCGTCCTTCAGCATATAGATATAATCACAAATTTCATAAATTAAATCGATATCATGACTGGAAATAAGTATTTTCTTTCCTTGGCTTGCAAGACGTTCGATGATTTCCATCATGATTTTTTTGCCAATCGGATCAAGACCAGCAGTTGGTTCATCTAAAAGTAACCAATCTGTATCAAGAACAAGGGCACCCGCAATTGCGACACGTTTTTTTTGACCGTAGCTTAAATACTGGACTGGTTTATGCTGAAAGTCCTTTGCCCCAACAATGTCTAATACTTTCGTCACTCGTGCCTCTACTTCCGTTTCGCTAACACCTAGGTTTCTAAGTGCAAAGGCTACATCATCACGAACATTCGAATAAAAAATTTGTTGGTCGGGATCTTGGAAAACGATGCTTACTTTTTTTCGTAAAGC